>NZ_CP107757.1:6206094-6557618 GCF_041431095.1 Streptomyces sp. NBC_00597 | reverse complement strand
GTCAGTCCCGCTCGCTTTCCAGGTCCTTCGCTTTCGCGTTTTCCCTTTCCGGCGATTCCAACCTTACCAGATTCTTTCCGCTCCGTTTCCGGATCGATTTGAATTCAGCGGCCGTTGGAGGGCCTTTCCCTTTCGGGTGGATCAGACTTTATCAGGTCTCCCTGGGTCCGAATCCCACCCGCTCGCGCGGCACACGTCCGGGCACACGTGTGTGCCGGGGTGTTGTGCGAGGTGGAGACGTAAACGTACTGGAGCGGGGCCCCCGGACGCAAATCCGGTTGCCCCGCTCCGGTGACGGCGCTACGGCGAGGGTCAGACCTCGACGACGACCGGGAGGATCATCGGGCGGCGGCGGTAGCCGTCCGAGACCCACTTGCCCATGGTCCGGCGGATGAGCTGCTGGATCTGGTGCGGTTCCGCGACGCCGTCGGCCGCGGCGCGGGCGATGGCTTCCTCGATCTTCGGGATGACCGACGAGAAGGCCGAGTCCTCGATGCCGGAGCCGCGGGCCTGGATGTTCGGGCCGCTGACGACCTTGCCGGTGGTGCTGTCCACCACGACGTACACCGAGATGATGCCCTCGTCGCCGAGGATCCGGCGGTCCTTGAGCGAGGCTTCCGTGACGTCGCCGACCGAGAGGCCGTCCACGTACACGTAGCCGGCCTGGACCTTGCCGGAGATGCGGGCCTTGCCGTCGATCAGGTCGACGACCACGCCGTCCTCGGCGATGACGATGCGGTCCTTCGGGACACCCGTCAAGGCGCCGAGCTCGGCGTTGGCACGCAGGTGGCGCCATTCGCCGTGGACCGGCATGAGGTTCCGCGGCTTGCAGATGTTGTAGAAGTACAGCAGCTCGCCGGCGGAGGCGTGGCCCGAGACGTGCACCTTGGCGTTGCCCTTGTGCACGACGTTGGCGCCCCACCGGGTCAGGCCGTTGATCACGCGGTAGACCGCGTTCTCGTTGCCCGGGATCAGCGACGACGCCAGGATGACGGTGTCGCCGGGGACGATCCGGATCTGGTGGTCGCGGTTGGCCATGCGGGACAGGGCCGCCATCGGCTCGCCCTGGGAGCCCGTGCAGACCAGCACGACCTCGTCGTCCGGCAGGTCGTCGAGGGTCTTCACGTCGACGACGAGACCGGCCGGGACGCGCAGGTAGCCCAGGTCACGGGCGATGCCCATGTTGCGGACCATCGAGCGGCCCACGAAGGCGACCCTGCGGCCGTACTCGTGCGCGGCGTCCAGGATCTGCTGGATGCGGTGGACGTGGCTGGCGAAGCTCGCCACGATGATCCGCTTCTGGGCCCCGGCGAAGACGCCGCGGATGGCGTTCGAGATGTCGCGCTCGGGCGGGACGAAGCCCGGGACCTCGGCGTTCGTCGAGTCCGAGAGGAGGAGGTCGATGCCCTCTTCGCTCAGACGCGCGAAGGCGTGCAGGTCGGTGAGGCGGTTGTCCAGCGGGAGCTGGTCCATCTTGAAGTCACCGGTGGCCACCACCAGGCCCGCGGGGGTGCGGATGGCGACGGCCAGGGCGTCCGGGATGGAGTGGTTGACCGCGATGAACTCGCAGTCGAAGAGTCCGAGGTGTTCCCGGTCGCCTTCCTTCACCTCAAGGGTGTAGGGGCGGATCCGGTGCTCCTGGAGCTTGGCCTCGATCAGGGCCAGCGTCAGCTTGGAACCGATCAGCGGGATGTCCGGCTTCTCCCGGAGGAGGTACGGGACGGCGCCGATGTGGTCCTCGTGACCGTGCGTGAGGACGATGCCCTCGATGTCGTCGAGCCGGTCCCGGATGGACGAGAAGTCCGGCAGGATCAGGTCGATGCCCGGCTGCTCCTCTTCGGGGAAGAGAACGCCGCAGTCGACGATCAGCAGGCGGCCGTCGAACTCGAAGACGGTCATGTTGCGGCCGATCTCGCCGAGACCGCCCAGCGGGGTGACGCGCAGGCCGCCCTTGGGGAGCTTCGGCGGCGCACCGAGTTCAGGATGCGGATGGCTCAAAAGTGTCTCCTCACCACACACGCCACGTACCTCGTAAGGCACGTGGCGCGCATGTCATTCGTGCACTTGCATTCGTCTGTTTTGTTCGTTTTGCTTGTTCAGTTGTGAAGTCTTATTTCAGAGCTGTACCCCGCCGGCGGCAAGATCGATCTTGAGCTGGGCCGTCTCTTCGGCCGTGAGCTCGACCAGCGGGAGCCGCAGCGGGCCCGCGGGCAGGCCCTGCAGGTTCAGGGCTCCCTTGGTGGTGATCACGCCCTGGGTGCGGAACATGCCGGTGAAGACGGGCAGCAGCTTCTGGTGGATCTCGGTGGCCTTCTGGACGTCGCCGCCCAGGTGCGCGTCGAGCATCGCGCGGAGCTCGGGGCTGACCACGTGGCCGACCACGGAAACGAAGCCGACGGCGCCGACGGACAGCAGCGGCAGGTTCAGCATGTCGTCGCCGGAGTACCAGGCGAGTCCGCTCTGGGCGATGGCCCAGCTGGCACGGCCGAGGTCGCCCTTGGCGTCCTTGTTGGCCACGATGCGGGGGTGCTCGGCGAGCCTGACCAGCGTTTCGGTGTTGATCGGGACACCGCTGCGGCCGGGGATGTCGTAGAGCATCACCGGGAGCCCGGTGGCGTCGGCGATCGCCGTGAAGTGCCGGTAGAGGCCTTCCTGCGGCGGCTTGCTGTAGTACGGGGTCACCGCGAGCAGGCCGTGTGCGCCCGTGCGCTCGGCCTGGCGGGCGAGCTCCAGGGTGTGGCGGGTGTCGTTGGTGCCGATGCCGGCGACGACGTGGGCACGGTCACCCACGGCTTCCAGGACGGCTCGTACGAGGTCGTTTTTCTCCGCGTCGGTGGTGGTCGGGGACTCGCCGGTGGTCCCGTTGATGATCAGGCCGTCGTTGCCTGCGTCCACCAGGTGGACGGCGAGCTGCTGCGCGCCGTCGAGGTCGAGTGCGCCATCCGCCGTGAAGGGCGTGATCATGGCGGTGAGGACCCGCCCGAAGGGGGTCTGCGGAGTCGAGATCGGAGCCATGGGTAACACGCTACTCGCTGCCATGCTCGCAGTGTCCCCTCGGGGGACGTCAACGGGGTGTGGCTCCCGCGCCGGGCCGGGAGGACTGTTGGATCCCGGCACTGCCTGCTCGGGGGTTCAAGCAGTGCCGGGTCCGTTTGATCAGCCTAGATGAACTTTACGAAACGTGGCAATACGGACACTTCGGACTTGACTCCGCACATCTGTACCCCACGGGTTCACCCGTCCCCATGGGGACGGACCGGGCCTTACGGGGCGACGCGGCCATTCGCGTTGTACGCGGCGTACGTCAGCGGCATGAGCGCGGCCCAGTGCTGCTCCATCTTCTCGCCGACCATCTCGATCTCCCGCTGCGGGAAGGACGGCGTGGTCGCGAGCTCGTGCTGCGTGCGCAGGCCGAGGAAGTGCATGAGCGAGCGCGCGTTGCAGGTCGCGTACATCGAGGAGAAAAGTCCGACCGGCAGGACCGAACGGGCAACCTCGCGGGCCACGCCCGCCGCCAGCATCTCCTGGTAGGCCTCGTACGCCTGACGGTACGAGTCCTCCATGACCCGGCCCGTCAGCTCCTGCTGGGCCGCGGTGCCCTCGACGAAGACGTACTTGCCCGGGCGGCCCTCCTGGACGAGCTTGCGCTCGGCGTCCGGGACGTAGAAGACCGGTTCGAGCTCCCTGTAGCGGCCCGACTCCTCGTTGTACGACCAGCCGACGCGGTGCCGCATGAACTCGCGGAAGACGAAGATCGGGGCGCTGATGAAGAACGTCATCGAGTTGTGCTCGAACGGGCTGCCGTGGCGGTCCCGCATCAGGTAGTTGATGAGGCCCTTGGAGCGCTCGGGGTCCTTCTGGAGCTCTTCGAGCGACTGCTCGCCGGCCGTGGAGACACGGGCGGCCCACAGCACGTCGGAGTCGGCGGCGGAGTGCTTCACCAGCTCCACCGTGACATCACTGCGGAAGCTGGGTTTCAGGTCTGAAGCGGCGGTCTCGCTCACCGGGGGTCCTTCCGAACGTCTCACATGGGGCGCGCCCACTCTACGGCGCGCCCCAGTGCTCGCCGTGCACGGGCAACGGGCTCCGGGAGGCGACCGGGCCACCCTTTCAGCTGACACCCAGCCATAAAATTTGGTTAATGTCCCGAATTCAGGCACGGATTGGGCGGCCCGTACGTCTTCACGGGTACACGCCAAGCGCACCCGTTCCCGCCGCCCCATGGGCCTGACCGTGAGGAGAGTCGCTCCATGTTCCTCCCCCAGCTACCGCTGGGCGGTACCCCCAGCGAACCCGTCCCGTTCGCCTTCGTCGCCGAGGCCGACCGTTTCCGCAGTAACGTCACCCCGCCGCCACGCGAGCGTCTGAGCACGCCCCAGTTGGCCGCCCGTAGTCTGGTCGGGCTGACCGTGGTGGCAGGGCTCGTCGGCTCCCTTCTCTTCGGCATGCCATCACTCCAGCCCCACCAGCCCGCCAAGTCGCAGCAGTCGGAGGCCTCCCAAGGGCGGTAGCCTCACGGGCAAGCCCAACCGAACGTGCATGTGAGTGAGGTACAGCCGTGCCCCTGCCCTTCTTGACGGCCGACCGCGCGTTCGACGCGCACGAAGACAGTGCCGGCGACGACGTACTCGCCCACGAGGACCCCGACCGCTGGCGGCGGCCGTACCGGCCGGGGCCGTGGCGGGTGGCCGGCGCGGC
The DNA here is from genome assembly GCF_041431095.1 of Streptomyces sp. NBC_00597. GTDB lineage: Bacteria > Actinomycetota > Actinomycetes > Streptomycetales > Streptomycetaceae > Streptomyces. The sequence goes on along the minus strand of NZ_CP107757.1, from coordinate 6,552,920 downwards.
CCTGCTGCTCCTGCTGGCCGCGTTCATGCTGCTGGCCACGATGATCATCGCGTTCGCGGGTGCCTGGACCGGCGCCGGTTTCTGCCTGGCCGCCGCACTCGGCGTGATCGGGTCGGCGGTACGGATCCTCATGGCGGGCGTCTGGGTGAGCCCCGCGGGACTTCGCAGGGTGGGCTTCTTCCGGACCCGCTCGGTCAACTGGAACGAGATCACCGAGGTCCGTACCGTCCAGCAGCCGGTGCGCTGGCTGGGGCTGCCGCGGACCGTGCAGGGGCAGGCCCTGACGGCGGCCGGGCGCGACGGCGCGGAGCTGCCGGTGCTGCTGACCGACCACAGCGCCGATTTCCTGTCGCGGACCGAGGCGTTCGACCGGGCCGCCGACATGGTCGAGGCCTGGGCCGACGAGTACCGGGCCGTGCCCGCCTGACCCGCACGCGCGCAATACCGGGAAGCCCGTACAGGATCCGTTCCTGTACGGGCTTCCGCCGCTCACGCGCCCGCGACGGGCGCCCCGACTAGCCGCGCGGTCCGCCGTGCAGGGCGATGGCCCGCTGCATGGCCTTGCGGGCCCGCGGGGTGTCGCGGGCGTCGTGGTAGGCGACGGCGAGGCGGAACCAGCTGCGCCAGTCCCCCGGCGCGTCCTCCGTCTCGGCCTTGCGGCGTGCGAAGACCTCGTCGGCGGAATCCCGCAGGATCCGGCCGTACTCGTCCCGCTCCAGCTCGTCGACGGGCAGTCCGCCCTCGGCCTCCAGCTCGGTCGCGAGCTGGTTCGCCTTCGTCACGAACTGCGTGTTCTTCCAGAGGAACCAGACGCCGATGACCGGCAGGATCAGCACGGCCACACCGAAGGTCACGGTCAGCGCGGTGCCCTGCTGGATCAGCATCACCCCCCGGCTGCCGACCAGGACGAAGTAGACGACCAGGACTGCGGCCGTGAGGAAGTAAGTGATCTTCGCGCGCATGGGTACTACTGCCTGCTCATCAGCCGAGTTCGAGGAAGTTTTCCAGGCCGAACGTGAGGCCCGGGTGCTGCACGACGCGGCGCGCACCGAGCAGGATGCCCGGCATGAAGCTGCTGTGGTGCAGGGAGTCGTGACGGATCGTCAGGGTCTCGCCCTCGCCGCCGAGGAGCACCTCCTGGTGGGCCAGCAGACCGCGCAGGCGGATCGCGTGCACCGGGACGCCGTCGACGTCCGCGCCGCGCGCGCCGTCCAGGGCGGTGGCGGTGGCGTCGGGCTGCGCGCCGAGGCCGGCCTCGGCGCGGGCGGCCGCGATCAGCTGCGCGGTGCGGGTCGCCGTGCCGGAGGGGGCGTCGACCTTGTTCGGGTGGTGCAGCTCGACGACCTCGACGGATTCGAAGTAGCGGGCGGCCTGGGCGGCGAACTTCATGGTGAGGACGGCGCCGATGGAGAAGTTCGGGGCGATGAGCACACCGGTCTGCGGGGAGCCGGCGAGCCAGGTGTCCAGCTGGGCGAGGCGTTCCTCGGTCCAGCCGGTGGTGCCGACCACGGCGTGGATCCCGTGGCCGACGAGGAAGTCCAGGTTCCCCATGACCGACGCGGGGGTGGTCAGCTCGACGGCGACCTGCGCGCCCGCCTCGACCACCGTCTCCATCTTGTCGCCGCGGCCGAGGGCGGCCACCAGCTCCATGTCCTCGGCGGCCTCGACGGCCTTGACCGCTTCGGAGCCGATGCGGCCCTGGGCGCCGAGAACCGCTACCCGCAGCTTGCTGCTCATGCTTCTTCGCTTCCTGTCGTACGGGCCGGGCACCGGCCGGCGGCGGCCGGTGCCCGGCCTCGGGGTGTCAGGGTCTCAGGCCACCGCTTCGTCGAGGCGGGCGGCCTGCTTCTCCTTCAGCGGACCGATCACCGCGAGCGACGGCCTCTGGGCCAGTACGTCCCGCGCGACCGAGCGGACGTCGTCCGGGGTCACGGCGGCGATCCGGGCCAGCATGTCGTCGACGGACATCTGGTCGCCCCAGCAGAGCTCGCTCTTGCCGATGCGGTTCATGATCGCGCCGGTGTCCTCCAGGCCGAGGACGGTGGAGCCGGACAGCTGGCCGATGGCCCGCTTGATCTCCTCGTCCGTGAGCCCCTCGGAGACGACCTTGTCGAGTTCGCCGCGGCAGATCCGGAGCACGTCGTGGACCTGGCTCGGGCGGCAGCCCGCGTACACGCCGAAGAGCCCGGTGTCGGCGAAGCCCGAGGTGTACGAGTACACGCTGTAGGCCAGGCCGCGCTTTTCCCGGACCTCCTGGAAGAGGCGGGAGGACATGCCGCCGCCGAGGGCGGTGTTCAGCACGCCGAGCGCCCAGCGGCGCTCGTCGGTGCGGGCGAGGCCGGGCATGCCGAGGACCACGTGGGCCTGCTCGGTCTTGCGGCCCACTAGGTCGACGCGGCCGGAGGTGCGGATGCGCTTGGCTCCGGAGCGCGGGCCGATCGGCTCGGCGTCGGTGTGGGTGAGGGCCCCGGCCTTCTCGAAGGCGGCACGGACCTGGCGGACGACCTTGTTGTGGTCGACGTTGCCGGCCGCGGCGACCACCAGGTGGCGGGGGTCGTAGTGCTTCTTGTAGAAGCGGCGGATCCGGTCGGCGCCGAGGGCGTTGATCGTGTCGACGGTGCCCAGGACGGGACGGCCCAGCGGGGTGTCGCCGTACATCGTGTGCGCGAACAGGTCGTGCACGCAGTCGCCCGGGTCGTCCTCGGTCATCGCGATCTCTTCGAGGATGACGCCGCGCTCGGCGTCGACGTCCTCCTCGCGGATCAGCGAGCCGGTGAGCATGTCGCAGACGACGTCGATGGCCAGCGGCAGGTCGGTGTCGAGCACCCGGGCGTAGTAGCAGGTGTACTCCTTCGCCGTGAAGGCGTTCATCTCGCCGCCGACCGCGTCGATCGCGGAGGAGATGTCGAGGGCGCTGCGCTTGTGCGTGCCCTTGAAGAGGAGGTGCTCCAGGTAGTGCGTGGCACCGTTGAGCGTGGGCGTCTCGTCCCGGGAGCCCACGTGCGCCCAGATGCCGAAGGTGGCGGAGCGGACCGAGGGCAGCGTCTCGGTGACGATGCGCAGTCCGCCGGGGAGGACGGTGCGCCGGACGGTGCCGATGCCGTTCTCCCCCTTGAGGAGGGTTTGGGTACGGGCGACGGCCCGCCCCTCCGAAGAGGGGCGGGCCGTCACACGGGAACTACGCGACGTCACTTGTCGGAGTCGTCCTTGTCAGCGTCGTCACCGGCGGCCTCGCCGTCGATCACGGGGACCAGCGAGAGCTTGCCGCGCTGGTCGATCTCGGCGATCTCGACCTGGACCTTGGTGCCGACCGCGAGCACGTCCTCGACGTTCTCCACGCGCTTGCCACCGGCGAGCTTGCGGATCTGCGAGATGTGCAGCAGGCCGTCCTTGCCCGGCATGAGGGAGACGAAGGCACCGAAGGTGGTGGTCTTGACGACCGTACCCAGGTAGCGCTCGCCGACCTCCGGCATGGTCGGGTTGGCGATCGCGTTGATCGTGGCGCGGGCGGCCTCGGCGGCCGGGCCGTCGGAGGCACCGATGTAGATGGTGCCGTCGTCCTCGATCGTGATCTCGGCGCCGGTGTCCTCCTGGATCTGGTTGATCATCTTGCCCTTGGGGCCGATGACCTCACCGATCTTGTCCACCGGGATCTTGACGGTGATGATCCGCGGGGCGAACGGGGACATGGCGTCCGGCGTGTCGATCGCTTCCATCATCACGTCGAGGATGTGGAGGCGGGCGTCGCGGGCCTGCTTGAGGGCCGCGGCCAGGACGGAGGCCGGGATGCCGTCCAGCTTGGTGTCCAGCTGGAGGGCGGTCACGAACTCCTTGGTGCCGGCGACCTTGAAGTCCATGTCGCCGAAGGCGTCCTCCGCACCGAGGATGTCGGTGAGGGCGACGTAGTGCGTCTTGCCGTCGATCTCCTGGGAGATCAGGCCCATGGCGATACCGGCGACGGGGGCCTTCAGCGGCACACCGGCGTTCAGCAGCGACATGGTGGAGGCGCAGACCGAGCCCATGGACGTCGAACCGTTGGAGCCGAGGGCCTCGGACACCTGACGGATCGCGTACGGGAACTCCTCGCGGGTCGGGAGGACCGGCACGATCGCGCGCTCGGCGAGCGCGCCGTGGCCGATCTCGCGGCGCTTGGGCGAGCCCACGCGGCCGGTCTCACCGACGGAGTACGGCGGGAAGTTGTAGTTGTGCATGTAGCGCTTGCGGGTCACCGGGGAAAGGGTGTCCAGCTGCTGCTCCATGCGGAGCATGTTGAGGGTGGTGACGCCCAGGATCTGGGTCTCGCCACGCTCGAACAGCGCCGAGCCGTGCACGCGCGGGATGGCCTCGACCTCGGCGGCGAGGGTACGGATGTCCGTGATCCCGCGGCCGTCGATGCGGACCTTGTCCTTGATGACGCGCTCGCGCACCAGGGCCTTGGTCAGGCTGCGGTAGGCGGCGGAGATCTCCTTCTCGCGGCCCTCGAAGGCCGGGAGGAGCTTCTCGGCGGCGATCTCCTTGACGCGGTCCAGCTCGGCCTCGCGGTCCTGCTTGCCCGCGATGGTCAGCGCCTGGGAGAGCTCGCCCTTGACGGCGGCCGCGAGGGCCTCGTACACGTCGTCCTGGTAGTCCAGGAAGACCGGGAACTCGCCCTCGGGCTTGGCGGCCTTGGCGGCCAGGTCCGACTGGGCCTTGCAGAGGGCCTTGATGAAGGGCTTCGAGGCGTCGAGGCCGGCAGCCACGATCTCCTCGGTCGGCGCCTCGGCGCCGTCCTTGACCAGGGCGATGGTCTTGTCGGTGGCCTCGGCCTCGACCATCATGATCGCGACGTCGCCGTCCTCCAGGACGCGGCCCGCGACGACCATGTCGAAGACTGCGTCCTCAAGCTCGGTGTGCGTCGGGAAGGCCACCCACTGGCCGCGGATCAGCGCGACGCGGACGCCGCCGATCGGGCCGGAGAAGGGCAGGCCGGCCAGCTGGGTGGACGCGGACGCGGCGTTGATCGCGATGACGTCGTACAGGTGGTCCGGGTTCAGCGCCATGATGGTGGCGACGACCTGGATCTCGTTGCGCAGGCCCTTCTTGAAGGACGGGCGCAGCGGGCGGTCGATCAGGCGGCAGGTGAGGATCGCGTCCTCGGAGGGCCGGCCCTCGCGGCGGAAGAAGGAGCCGGGGATCTTGCCGGCCGCGTACTGCCGCTCCTCGACGTCCACCGTCAGGGGGAAGAAGTCGAGCTGGTCCTTGGGCTTCTTCGACGCGGTGGTGGCGGAAAGCACCATCGTGTCGTCGTCCAGGTAGGCAACGGCGGAGCCGGCGGCCTGGCGGGCCAGACGGCCCGTCTCGAAGCGGATGGTGCGGGTGCCGAAGGAACCGTTGTCAATGACGGCCTCGGCGTAGTGGGTCTCGTTCTCCACTAGCGTTTTCTCCATTTTCGTCGTCTCCGTCCGCTGCCCGTGTGGCTGCGGACGGTTGCGGAGAAGCGCTCCTTGCGTGCGGGCCGGTCTTCGATCGAAGTACCCGGTTCGGGGCCCCTGGGGCCTTCCGGGTACCACTACCGAGGACCGGCGGCGTAGGGAGGGCGCTCCTCCTCTTCAGTTGTGCACGTGCATCCAGACTACAAAGCGTCCGGTACGTCCCGCACGTAGAGCGACAGCACGTACAGCAAAGGGAGCGGCCCCCTCAGTGTGGGAACCGCTCCCTTCACAGCGTCTTTACTTGACGCCGGCCGCACCGCGGCGGATGCCGAGGCGCTCGACCAGAGCACGGAAGCGCTGGATGTCCTTCTTGGCCAGGTACTGCAGCAGGCGGCGACGCTGGCCGACCAGGATCAGCAGACCACGACGGGAGTGGTGGTCGTGCTTGTGGGTCTTGAGGTGCTCGGTCAGGTCCGAGATGCGCTTGGACAGCATGGCGACCTGGACCTCGGGGGAGCCGGTGTCGCCCTCCTTGGCACCAAACTCGGCGATGATCTGCTTCTTCGTAGCGGCGTCGAGCGACACGCGTACTCCTCGTATATGTCTTCGTGGCCACCGAGTGCCCCAGGTCGAATTCTCTGGGGATCTTCCGTAACTCGGGAGGCGGGGTCCGCTGAGCGCAGCCTCCAGAAGGTTTCCGGGGGCGCGTACACAAACGGCCGTCACACAGCGTACCAGGCTGCCGCGCGGCCCCTGTCTCAGCTGGTGAGAGCGCGGGCCCGGGCGTACACGTCCAGCACGGCGAGTGCCAACGGGACGAGACTGAGCAGTACTGCCGCCTCGGTGAGGTCGAGCAGCCGTCCCCAGAAGGGTGACAGGCCCTTGCGGGGGATGACAAGCGCAATTCCCGCGAGGAGGGCCGCGCCGGCGGCGACGGCGGCGGAGAGCCAGATCGTACGGAGGTCCAGGCCGCCGCGGTCGTGGTACTGGACGAGCTCCCGGACCAGGTCGACCGGCGGGTGCAGGGCCAGGCCCAGGATCAGCAGGGCGATGGCGGCCAGGCCGGCGACCAGGGTGCACACGACCTGGGAGGTGTAGCGGAAGAGCCGGGCGCGCAGCAGCATGGCCAGCCCGGTGGCGAGGGCCAGCAGTCGGCCCCAGGTGTTGTCGGAGAAGCCGAGGACGGCGGCGGAACCGACGGCGACCGCGGCGCAGCCGCCCACCAGGCCGAGCAGCATCTCGTGGCCGCGGCGGGCCTGGGCCGCGATGGCCTCGGCGTCGAGCGGGGTGCCCGCCTCGTGCTGCTCGGGGGTCGAGGGGTCGCCGTACGGCTCGGTCTCGTAGCGGTCCGGGGTCCCTGCGTAGTCGATGTACTCATCGGTGGCGCTCTGCGGGGCGGCGTAGCCGATGGGCAGCCGGGCGAAGCGGGCGGAGAGGCCGGGCAGGAAGGCGACGAGTCCGATGGCGACGGGGGCGCAGACGGCGGCGGTCGCGGTGGCGGAGGCCTCGGTGACGATGGCGACGAAGGTGGCCAGGGTGCCGGTGGTGGCGAGGAAGGTGGCCGCGACGAAGGGGGCGTCCCCGTTGGGGGTGAGCGCGACCAGGGCGACGGAGGCGACCAGGACGCAGACGCAGCCGAGCAGGAACTGCAGCCGGCCGGGTCCATCGCCGGCGGCCGCGGCGATGATGCCGGAGCCGGCGATCAGCAGGTGCGGGAGGGCGCCGAGGCCGAGGGCGACGGCGGAGCCGCGGTCGCGGTAGACCCGGGCGCGCACTCCGGCGGCGGCGGTCAGGAGCACGCCCGTGGCGCCGGCGATGATGCCGGGCAGTCCGTGCATGTCGTGGCGGACCGGGTCGGCGTACCAGAGGACGAAGCCGAGCAGGACGAGCAGCAGGGCGGCGCCGGCCAGGCCCGCGCCGCGCAGCATGTCGTCGCTCCAGCGGTGGCGGTCGCGGACGACGGCCGAGGCGACGGCGTCGGAGACGTCGTCGAAGACGGCGGGCGGCAGCGACTCTGCGAACGGGCGAAGGCTGAGCACCTCGCCGTCGAGGACCTGCTGGGCAGCGAGGGTGCGGGCGCCGTCGAGGACCGTTCCGTCGCGGCGGACCAGGTGGAAGCCGGTGGGGGCGCCGACGGGCTGGGTCTGCCCGGTGAGGCGCAGGAGTTCGGGGTAGACGTCGGCGACGGCGATGTCCTCGGGGAGGGCGACGTCGATGCGGCTGTCGGGAGCCACGACGGTGACCCTGCAGAAACCCGTCGCTGCGGCCGTACTCACCTGTGTGACCCCCCTGGTTGGCGAAGCGGGTGCATGGGCCGTCGCCTTGGATTCGCGGATGCGCATACTGCGCGGGCCACCCTACCGGGAGTATGCATGACTGTCGGCAAGTAGGATCACCGTCGCGCAGGGGAGACCCCCTTCGCGCCCGGGACTTGGGGGCGCCGGTTGCGACGTCCCGTCCGTTTTCGAGGGATTGATGCTCCGGTGAGTCAGATCGTCGTCAAACGCCCGCCGCGGTCCTTGCCGCCCGAAGTCCCTTCGGACGAGCTGAGGCTGGAGGCTCCGCCGGAGCTCCCGCGGGGGCAGCAGGAGGGCATGCTGATGCAGCTCCTGCCGATGCTCGGCATGGGCTCGTCGGTCGTCTTCTTCTTCATGCCGGGTGCGGCGCCCTTCATGCGCATCATGGGTGTGCTGATGCTGGTGTCCACGGTGGGCATGGTCCTGGCCCAGCTGGTGCGCCACCGGCGCGGTACGCAGGGGCAAATGGCCGACGTGCGCCGGGACTATCTGAAATATCTGGCGCAGACCCGCCGTCAGGTCCGCAGGACGGCGCGGGCGCAGCGCGACGCGCAGCTGTATCTGCACCCGGCTCCCGAGCAGTTGTGGTCGGTGGTGGCCGAGGGTTCGCGGCTGTGGGAGCGGCGCGTCGGCGACGAGGACTTCGGGCAGGCCCGGCTCGGGCTGGGCGCGCAGCGCCTGTCGACTCCGCTGGTGGCGCCGGACACGGCGCCGGTGGACGAGTTGGAGCCGCTGACCGCCGGTGCGATGCAGCGTTTCCTGAAGGTGCACTCCTCGCTGGACGGGCTGCCGGTGGCGGTGTCGTTGCGGGCGTTCTACCACGTGGCGGTGTCCGGGGAGCCGGAGTCGGCGCGCGGGGCGGCGCGGGCTCTGGTGGCGCAGCTGGCGACGCTGCACTCCCCGGAGGACCTGGTGGTGGCCGTGGTGGCCGCGCCGGGCGCGGTGCCCTCGTGGGACTGGACGAAGTGGCTGCCGCACACGCAGGTGCCGGGGCAGGTCGACGGGGCCGGTACGAAGCGGCTGTTCAGCGATGACCTGACCGAGCTGGAGGGGCTGCTGGCTCCCCGGTTGGAGGGGCGGCCGCGGTTCAGCCGGGACGTGTCCCCGGTGCTGGACCAGCCGCACCTGGTCGTCGTGCTGGACGCCAACTCCCGCGGCGGCCTCGTGCCGCCGGACTCGGCGTTCGCGGCGGCCGAGGGGCTGCAGGGCGTGACCATCGTCGAGGTGGTCGCGGGCGAGCTGGACGAGCCGCGCGGCGGGCTGTCGGTCGTGGTGCGGCCGGGCCGGCTGCGGCTGGAGTCGGGCGGGGGGATCGCGTGGGAGGGCGTGCCGGACACGCTGTCGCTGCCCGCGGCGGAGGCGCTCGCGCGACAGCTGGCGCCGCTGCGCACGGGTGGTGGCGACGACGACGAACCGCTGCTGGCCAACCTGGACTTCACGGATCTGCTGAACCTGGGCGACGCGGCCTCGATCGACGTGGCCCGGACCTGGCGACCGCGCTCCGCCGGTGAGCGGCTGCGCGTGCCGATCGGTGTGGGCGAGGACGGCACGCCGGTCATGCTGGACCTGAAGGAGGCGGCGCAGGAGGGCATGGGCCCGCACGGCCTGTGCGTGGGTGCGACCGGATCCGGCAAGTCGGAGCTGCTGCGCACGCTGGTGCTGGGCCTGGCGGTCACGCACACCTCGGAGACGCTGAACTTCGTCCTCGCGGACTTCAAGGGTGGTGCGACCTTCACGGGCATGGGGCAGATGCCGCACGTGGCCGCGGTCATCACCAACCTGGCGGACGACCTCACCCTCGTCGACCGCATGGGCGACTCGATCCGCGGCGAGCTCCAGCGCCGCCAGGAGCTGCTGCGCTCGGCGGGCAACTACGCGAACATCCACGACTACGAGAAGGCGCGCGCGGCGGGTGCCCCGCTGGAGCCGCTGGCTTCGCTGGTGCTGGTCATCGACGAGTTCAGCGAGCTGCTCACCGCGAAGCCCGACTTCATCGACATGTTCATCCAGATCGGCCGCATCGGCCGTTCGCTGGGCGTGCACCTGCTGCTGGCCTCGCAGCGCCTGGAGGAGGGCAAGCTGCGCGGGCTGGACACGTACCTGTCGTACCGGATCGGTCTGCGGACCTTCTCGGCGGCGGAGTCGCGCACGGCGATCGGCGTGCCGGACGCGTACCACCTGCCGTCGGTGCCGGGTTCGGGCTACCTGAAGTTCGGTACGGACGAGATGACGCGCTTCAAGGCGGCGTACGTCTCGGGCACCTACCGTTCGAGCGGGCCTGACCTGTCGGTCGGCCTGTTCCCGGTGGAGCGGCGGCCCGCGCTGTTCACGGCGGTGCCGGTGCCGGTCGTGTACGCGGCGCCGGACCCGGCGTACCTGGCGGCGCAGGCGGAGAAGGAGGACGACGCCCTCGCGGACACGGTGCTGGACGTGATCGTGGGCCGGCTGGAGGGCCAGGGGGTGCCGGCGCACCAGGTGTGGCTGCCGCCGCTCGACCAGGCCCCGCCGCTGGACCAGTTGCTGCCCGCGTTGGCGCCGTCGACGGAGCGGGGTCTGCACGCGGAGGGGTACACGCGGCCCGGCGGGCTCGTCGTGCCGCTCGGCCTGATCGACAAGCCGTTCGAGCAGCGGCGCGAGGTGCTGTACCGGGACTTCTCGGGTGCGGCGGGCCACATGATGGTCGTCGGCGGTCCGCAGTCGGGCAAGTCGACGCTGATGCGGACGCTGATCTCCTCGTTCGCGCTGACGCACACCCCGCGCGAGGTGCAGTTCTACGGGCTGGACTTCGGTGGCGGCAGCATGTCGTCGATCGCCGAGCTGCCGCACGTCGGCGGGATCGCCTCGCGCCTGGACCCGGAACGGGTGCGGCGTACGGTCGCCGAGGTGGGCGGCATCCTCAACCGCCGCGAGGAGTTCTTCCGCGCGAACAACATCGACTCGATCGGCACCTACCGGCGGCGGCGGGCGGCGGGCGACCTGCCCGGCGAGGCGTGGGGCGACGTGTTCCTCGTCATCGACGGCTGGGGCGGCTTCCGGACCGAGTACGAGGGCCTTGAGCCGGTGGTCACGGACATCGCCTCGCGCGGTCTGGGCTACGGCATCCACGTGGTGATCACGGCGGCGCGGTACATGGAGGTACGGGCCGCGCTCAAGGACCAGATGCTGAACCGGCTGGAGCTGCGGCTCGGCGACGTCATGGACTCCGAGTTCGACCGCAAGGTCGCGGCGAACGTGCCGACCGGGATGCCGGGCCGCGGCCAGGTGGCGGAGAAGCTGCACTTCCTGGGCGCGCTGCCGCGGATCGACGGAGCGCACGACCCGGAGGACCTGTCGGAGGCCACGGCCGCCTTCGTGTCGGCGGTCAAGCAGAACTGGGCGGGGGCCGCGGCTCCCGGCGTACGGCTGCTGCCGCGGCTGCTGCACGCCGACCAGCTGCCCCGGGGCGGGGACCAGCCCGGCCGCGGGCTGGCCATAGGCATCGACGAGACGGACCTGGAGCCCGTGTTCGTCGACTTCGAGAGCGACCCGTTCTTCCTCGTGTTCGGCGAGAGCGAGTCCGGCAAGACGAACCTGCTGCGGCTGATCTGCCAGCAGATCGCGGAGCGGTACACCCCGGACCAGGCCCGCCTCGTCGTCGGCGACTACCGGCGCAGCCTGCTCGGGGCACTGCCGGAGGAGCACCTGCTGGAGTACGCGCCGATGGCGAGCTCCCTGCAAACGCACATGGAAGCGCTGGGCGGCGTGTTCTCGCGGCGGCAGCCGCCGACCGACGTCACCCCGCAGCAGCTGCGCGACCGCAGCTGGTGGACCGGCCCGGACGTGTTCATCATCATCGACGACTACGACCTGGTGGCCACGAGCCAGGGCAATCCCCTGGCCCCGCTGGTGGAGTTCCTGCCGTTCGCCCGTGACACGGGTGTGCGCTTCATCATCGCGCGCAACTCGGCCGGTGCCTCGCGCTCGCTGTACGAGCCGTTCATGCAGCGCTTCAAGGAGCTCGGCGCGCAGGGCGTGGTCCTGTCGGGCGATCCGTCCGAGGGTGACCTGATCGGCAACGTCCGGCCCCGGCCGATGCCGCCGGGCCGGGCGTACTTCTCCTCGCGCAAGCGGGGCACGTCCCTCGTGCAGCTGGGACGGATGCCGGGGATGTAGGAGACGGACACGAGGGTGCGGGGCCGGGCGACCGGCCCTGCACCCGTATCGTGGCCCGATCACCCCATGATCCTTCGAAAGAGGCTGAACGCATCGTGATACGTCGTCGGAGAGAGCGCGGCCGCCGGTCCGCGGCAGCCGTGGCCGTGGTGGCCGCCGCGTTCCTGCTGAGCGGCTGCACGGGCGGCGACGCCCTGAGCGTGGACGAGTTGCGGGAGATCGCCGACGCGGTCGACCCCGAGGGCGGCATCGACTGCCCCCTGCCCTACGACTTCGCCGAAGCGGCCGAAGCCGCCGGGGTCACCGGGGACGCGGGCCCGGGGTACGCCACCGCCGACCTGGCCGCCATCTCCGGGGAGACCGACGGGGGATCCGACCCGAACGGGCCCTTCGCCCGCAATCCCGGAGGGGTGGTGAGCTGCGTCTTCCACATCGGCCGGGAGGACCTGGAGGTGCACACCGTCGCGACGCGCAGGCCGCGGGCGCTGTCCGTGCTGCTCCCCGTGGTCTCGAAGGCGGCCGGCGTGGGGCCCGACGGGCTGATCCCGTTCAGTGAGGCGGCGGCCGTGGCGGAGGCGGGTACGCCCGTCCTGGTCACGAGCGGCAACGTGGCGGCCGTACGGCTCGAACTCGATGGCAACGGGGACGCTTCGCTGCTGCTGACCGCCGGGGACGCGGGGCACAGCGGGCTCAGCCGGGGCCAGGTCGAGGGCCTCGCCCGGGCCCTCGCCGGCCAGGTACCGGGGTGATCGAGGGGAAACACTCCCCCGCCCCCGCACGCAGCACCGATAATCGGCAGCGAAGACCGCGGGAGCACCGCACCGCCGAGGGAAAGGCCGCACATGGGCACCCAGCAGGAGAAGGACGAGCTGTACGCGCTCGACATCAGCGGCGTGGAGTGGGAGGGCCCGCCCGGGACCAGCCCCGACGAGGAGCGGGTCGAGATCGCGCGGCTGCCCGAGGGCGCGGTGGCCATGCGGTCCTCGCTCGACCGGGACACCGTCCTGCGCTACACGGCGGCCGAGTGGGAGGCGTTCGTACTCGGCGCCAGGGACGGGGAGTTCGACCTGGACCGCGGCCCGCGCTGAAGCCCGTACGCCGGGGCCGGGGTACGGCGACGGGGCGCGCCCGGTGCGGGCGCGCCCCGTATCCGCATGCGGCTGCGGCCGACCGGGCTCAGTAGGCCTCGGTGAACAGGCGCGAGGCCTTCACGTCGGTGGCGCGGTAGTCGCCCTTGCCGCGCTCGATCAGCTGGGCGACCTGCTCCAGCTGATTGTGCATGTGGTCGGCCTTGCCCTTGTACTTGCCCTGGAGCGTGACGTACGCCTGGTGCGCCTCACCGTCCCAGGTGTCCGTGACGACCTTCAGGGCCTGGTCCATCTCCTCCAGGTCCGTCATGATCTTCTTCGAGACGACGCGGATGCGGTTCGCCATCTCCTGGACGCTCTCATACCGGACCTTGGTGTGGCCGTCGGAACCAGCCATGTTCTTCTCCTTCGCGCTGAGCTGAGCTAAGTGGGGAACGACGCAAAAAAGGCAGGTCAGATGCCGTTGAGGCCGGAGCCGCCCTGGCCCGCGCCGGCCTGCACCGTCTTGAACGCCGCACGCACGTCGTCGTCCTGCGCGTTGCTGAGGTTCTTGGTCTGCGCGACCGCGTTGTGCAGAACGCCGAGCAGACGACGGATCTCGTCGTGGTCCTCGTTGACGACCGTCTGGGCGGAAACGAAGCCCGAGGCACCCACACCGGTCCAGCCGGCGCTCACCGTGGCGAGGATGTCAGCCAGCTCGCGGGACTGGGTGGTGACGGCACGGGCCGTCGTCTCGATCTTGTTCTTCGCCTGGACGATCGGATCGTCTGCGAGTCCGAAATTGCTCATCCGAAGCTCCTCACTTCTCAATTCGCCGGCAGAACCGGCGGATTGCGCAGCGGAAGGGAGGTTCCCGGCGCGGATGTGAGTCACGCGTCCCGGAATTCCCCCTCCGCCTCACGCGATCCCCCGATCACAGTCGTGAAGCCTGGTGTCACTCTAGCCAGTTCATCTGACGGTCCCAACATCGGCAGGCCGTTTCCGTTGATGAACTGTGACGGTTCACTGCAAACGGCCGCGGCGCTTGCGGGCGTCGCGCACCACCGTCGCCGCGCCCGCGATGACCGCGATCAGCACGCCCGCGATGCCGAGGGCGTACGTTCCGAACCGCTCCTCGCGCTCCTGCACGGTCTCCGTCATCCGCAGCGCCGCCGCCTCGGGGGCGGCCGCCGGGGGCGGTCCGGGGTCCGGGACGGGGGCCTTGGGACGCTCGTGGTCCTGGGTGACCGCCCGCACCGGGTCGACGACACCCCATCCGACGTAGTCGTCACGGCCGTTGACCGAGCGCTCGGCGGTCCCCTCGATCTGCCAGATGATCTCTTGCGGGGTCCAGTCCTCGTGCTTCGCGCGCAGCAGGGCGGCGACCCCGGCGACGTAAGGCGCGGAGAAACTGGTGCCGTTGTCGATGCACTGGCCGAAGCCGGGGACGGTGGAGACCATGTCCACGCCGGGCGCGGCCACTGCGATGAAGTCGCCGGGCTGGGAGAAGGCGGCCCGCTCGTTGTTGCGGTCCGAGGCCGCCACGGCGAGGACGCCGGGGAAGGCCGCCGGGTAGGTCTTGCGCTTCTCGCCGCTCATGCCGTCGTTGCCCGCCGAGGCCACGACCACGACCTTCGCGTCGACGGCCCGCTGGACGGCCTTGCCGAGGTCGGAGTCGGCGGTCAGGGGAACGTCGGTGTCCTGGGAGATGTTGATGACCTGGGCGCCCTTGGCCACTGCGTGGTCGATCGCCTGGCCCAGCGACTGGGCGTTGCCCTTGCCCTGCCCGTCGTTCTGCCGGATCGGGATGATGGTGGCGTCCGGGGCCAGACCGACGAAGCCGGTGCCGTCCTGCGGCCGGGCTGCGATCAGACCGGCCACCTTCGTGCCGTGGCCGACCGTGTCGATGGTGCCGTCCCCGCCCTTGGGGTCGATGAAGTCCTTGCCCGCACCGACGTCGATGGCACCGCTGAGCTGCGGGTTCGCACGGTCGACGCCGGTATCGATGACCGCGACACGGACGGGCTTGCCGCTCTTGTCCTTGCCCTTGGTCTGCGCCCAGAGCGCGTCGAGCAGCAGCCGCTGAAGGGCCCAGGGGCGGTCGGCGATCTGCTTCTTCATGGGGAAGGTGCACTCGCCGGCGCCCGCGAGGTCCAGGGCCGGTGCACGGACGGGCTCCGGGTGCGGTGCGGCCGCGGCCGCGGCGGTCGTACCGGACAGGGCGGTGACGGCGAGCACGGCGCTGACGAGTGCGCTGCGCGCGTACGAGGGCATGGGCATCGGCGGCGTCCTCACGAACCTTGGGGCTGGCGTGCGGAGTTGGTGTCCAGGCGCGGCCCCTTCGAGAGGAACTCGGACCACGCGATGGGCACCATGGCCGGTGTCACGGTCCCGTAGCCGAGCCGGATCTGTGCCTGGCTGGCCTCGGGACGGCCGTCCGCGGCGCCCTGGCCGTTCGGCTGGTCGGGCGCGCCGATCTTCGACTTCTCGGCGTCACTGTCCCCGTTGGCCTGCACCGCGTACCGCAGACCGGTGTCGGTGACCAGGAAGAGGGCTCCGCCCGCCGTCGTCTGCCTGCCCTGGACCTGCGTGTACAGGAGCCCCGAGCCCGGCGTGACGTACGCGCTGGTGCCGCTGGCGGTGATGTCGATGGGGAAACCGGTTCCGGCCCAGGTGCTCAGCGTCTGGTTGCCCTGTCCGTCGACCGAGCGCAACACGTTGCAGACGGTGTCGCGGGCGGCGGCGCCCTGGGGAGCGGCCCCCGGTGCGGCAGTGCCCTGTGCGGGGTCCGCGGCACCGGTCTGGTTGATGCGGTCGGACTTCTTCTGCGGCCACTTGGCCTCGCCCTTGAACGCCGTGGCGTCCGGGTTCAGCGACTGGAGGTCGACCTCGCGGGGCTTGCCGTGCATGTTGAGGCCGTCGGTCGCGGGCGCCGAGATCAGCAGCCACGCCACGAAGTCGGAGACCGGGGCGACCTTCCCGGGCAGGACGACGTAGTGCTGCGCACCGGAGCCGGTCTGCGCCTTCAGCACCATGCCGACCTTGTTGTCGGCGGTGGTCAGGCCTTGGACGTCGGCCTTCGTTCCGGCCCCGGCGGGCAGCTGCGGAAAGGCCAGGTCGTCCCCGGAGTTGAGGGTGTCCAGCCACGCCTGGGTGACCTGCTGCGGGGTGGCGCCGGTGCTGCCGACCAGCGCGTTGGTCATCTTCCCGGCGTCCCCGCCGCCTTCGGGGAACTTGTACTTCGTCCCCGTGGCGTCGATCAGGTAGCGCTCCTTGGCCCCGCCCGTGCTCTGCACGTACAACATCTGGCTGTCGGTGACCTTGCGGGCGTCGTCCATCAGCCCCGCCTCGCGGTCGGCGAGGACGAACGTCGCGGTCTGAACGGTCTTGCCGTTGCCGCCCGGTGCCTGGCAGACGGCCCAACGCTTGGCCTTGCCCGCGTCCTGCGGGGCCGGCAGCCGGTCGGGCGCGTACGGGATGCCGATGATGGGCCCGCGCGGCGGCTTGCCCGCGTCCAGGATCTTGTCGTCGATCTGGATGACCTTGAACTTCTGCGGATCCAGGAGCAGCCGGGCGGAAGCGAGGTTGAGGACGGGGTGCAGCCGGGTCTGGTCCTTGCCGTTCACCTTGGTCGTCAGCACCACGTAGCGGGTCGTCGACTGCTTGCCGACGATGACCTTGGTACCGGCCTCGTCCCAACCCTTGGGCGCCTGCGGCTTGAACATCCCCCAGGCACCGAACCCGGCCAGTACGAGCGCCCCCGCCACCAGACCCGGCAGGACCGCGCGCAGCGGACGCGGCGCGCCCTCTTCGGATCCCGTGGCGGAAGGCTGGAGGAACGCGGCCACCGTGCGCCGCTTCGCAAAGGTGTACGCGTTGAGTTCATCACGTCGTGATGCCATGACCGTCTGCTTCTCCCCGCACGGCCCGGTCGGTGAGTACGGTCCCCCGAGCCTCGATTGTCGGACTGCAGACCTACTATGCCTCTTGACGGAGGGTGCCCACGGGCCGGGTAGGGTGAGGCTGCCGCTCACTGCCTTCCGGGCCCCACCAATCAGGGGTCGTCGGGGTATTCAGGGCTTGTTGGGGTGGATTGGGGAGATTCCGGGGCCCTGCGGCGGGCAACTCCCGGCTCCGCTACTCACGGGGTACGGCCCCAGAAAGGCGAGGTGGGCGCCTGATGGCCACCGCGACGCAGCCGCAGACGGGCGCGCCCGCACCCGTACGCGGCGGGGTGACGCCGTATCCGAAGTCGAGCCCGGGCCGCTTCGGCCCGTTCCGATTGCAACAACTCGTGCTGCTCCAGATCGCCGTGGCCGCCCTCCTGGTGGCCTGGGTCGTGGAACCGCTGCTGCTGGTTCCCGCCGGTGTGTTGGCGCTCGTCCTGGTGGTGCTCGCGGTCGTACGCCGCCACCAGCGTTCCCTGCCCGAATGGATCGGCGGTGCGCTCGCACTGCGCTCCCGGCGCCGCAGGGCCGCGTCCTTCGCCGTGCCCGCGGGCACCGAACCGGGGCTGGCCCCGCTCGTCGAGGCCGATCCGGCGCTGCGGACCCTCACGTTCAGCGACCGCGACCGGCGGCCCGTCGGCATGGTCGGTGACGGGACGTTCCTGACGGCCGTCGTCCAGGTGGACATGGACGCCACCGCGCTGCGGCCCGACCGCGGGGCGCGGCCGCTGCCCCTGGCCCTCGTCCGGGACATCCTCGAAGTCGACGGCATCCGGCTGGAGTCCGCGCAACTGGTGCAGCACACCCAGCCCGCGCCGGCCCCGCACCTGCCAGCCCAGTCGATGGCCACCCGCAACTACGCGCCGCTCCAGGCCACCACGGGCACTCCGGCCGTCCGGCTGACCTGGATCGCGCTCAAGCTCGACCCCGAACTGTGCCCCGAGGCGGTCACCGCGCGCGGCGGCGGGCTCGGGGGCGCGCAGCGCTGTGTGGTCCGCGCCGCCGACCAGTTGGCGAGCCGGCTGACCGGGGCGGGGTTCCGTGCCACCGTGCTCACCGAGCAGGAGCTGACGGCCGCGCTGGCCACCTCCTCGTGCGCCAACCCGATGGCGATCACGCAGGCGGGGCGCTCGGCGAGCACCGGCCGGCGGACCGAGGAGACGGCCCGCATCTGGCGGTGCGACGACCGGCGGCACACCACGTACTGGATAGGCCGCTGGCCGCAGCTCGGCGGCAGCGGGGCGGCGTCCCTGCCGCAGTTCGTGGCACTGCTGACCTCGCTGCCGGCGCTGGCCACGAACTTCAGCCTGACGATGGCTCCGGCAGAGCGCCAGGGCGTGACGCTGACCGGCCACGTACGGGTCACGGGGCGCAGCGACGAGGAACTCGTGGCGGCCCGCAGGGAACTGGAACGGACGGCCCGCGGCGTGCGCACCGGGCTGGTCCGGCTCGACCGTGAACAGGTACCGGGGCTGCTGGCCTCGCTGCCGCTGGGAGGGGCACGATGAGGGGCGGCTTCGGGCTGATCGGCCCGCGTCGGGAACGGCACGCGGTCCCGGCGGTGGACCTGGACGTGCTGGCACTGCCCGTCGGGGACGACGGGGTCGTCATCGGCGTGGACGCCGAGGGCCGCCCGGCGGTGCTCGGCATCAACCGGCCGACCCCGTACGAGGTGACGCTGATCGGCGGCCTGTGGACGGCGCAGGTCCTGGCGCTGCGCGCGGCGGCCACGGGTGCGCGCGTGGCGGTGGAGACCGGCCGCGGGCAGGCCTGGTCCGGGCTGGCCCAGGCGGCGGGCGGCGGCCAGCAGTGCGTGACCCTGCACGAGGTCGGCCGGGTGCCGCCGCAGGGCGCGTCGGCGGGCAGTCCGGTCCTGGTGATCCGTGACTGCGGGATGCGGCCGCCGCGCGGGCGCGTGGTGGCGGGCCCTTGGCAGTCGGTGCTGACCCTGCTGCCGTACCTCAGCCCCACGGCGCCGAGGCTGCTGCAGAACTCCTCCCTGGTGGGCGTGCAGCGGGTGTCCCCCGACGAGGCGGAACAACTCGGCCGCCTGATGAACCTGCCGGGGGCGGCGGTGGATTCACTGCCGACGCTGGGCGACGGGGTCACCCTGTGGTGCACGCCGCGGGACCGCCAGTTCGTGATGACCCAGGGCACGGAAGCGGAAACGGGCCTCCTGGGCCCCTCCCGCCGCATCGACTGACCCCGCAGCCCGCAAGCCCGCGGACCGGGTGCCTCGCCGGCACGAAAGACGCAGGGTCTCCCCGGCGACGCGGGACGTCGGAGGGGGGCGGACACCGATGTCGGCGCGCGATTAGGCTGGGCGCGGGCGCGGCGTCGAGGTGGGCGCCGGACCAGTGTTCGACAGACCAGGAGGACCAGTGAGCGGCGATCGGAACGAGAGGCGCGGCGGGACTTGGGACGTCCCGACGGACGATCAGTCCGACGCGGAGCCCGAGGTGACGGGCGAGTTCACCATCGACTACACCCCGCCGGCCTGGTACACGCAGGGCGCGGCCCCTGCCGCTCCCGTACCGGGCCTCCCGGAGGGCAGCGGCTTCGAGCCCCACCGCCCGACGGACGTGGCCTCGCCCCCGACGATGCGGATCGCCCCACCGGCCCCCCGCACGCCGTCGGACGGCGCGGGCGTCCCGGCCCAGGTGCCGGCCCCGGCCCCGGCTCCGGCCGAGACCGCCGCCCCGCCGGCGCTGGCAGCGGCGGACAACGTCGTTGCGCCCGCAGCCGAGGCACCCGCCCCGCCGGCCCCGGCCGACGTGCCGGCCCCCGTCACCACCTCCGCCGACGGCACCGGTGTGCCCGCGGCCCTCCCGGCACCGGCCGAGGTGCCCGCTCTGCCGGCTCCGATGCCGGCCCCGGCCGCCGCCGCGCCCGAGGCCACCCACACGCCCGGGATGTTCGTGAAGGCCCCCGTCGGGGGACCCGACCCCGTCCAGCGGCAGGACACCCCGCCCGACGGGACGGCCATCCCGTTCGGCAACCCCGAGCCCGTGGCGGCGCAGACGCCCCAGGACGCCGTCCCCGCGCCGCAGGTGCCGAGCCCCGTCAGCCCCGCGGACGCGGTTCACCCGCCCGTGGAGGCCCCCTTCGGGGGACCCGCAGGGGAACTCCCGGCGCTGCCACCCGCGTTCCACGCCACCACGACCCCCCAGGACGGCTACGGCTTCCCGCCGGCACCGGCCCCGACGTCGACCCAAGACGGCTACGCGTTCCCCTCCGCGCCCGCACCGGCGCCCCAGGACGCCTTCCCGCCCGCCCCCGCACCCCAGGACGGCTACGGCTTCCCGCCGGCACCCGCACCGGCCCCGACGTCGCCCCAGGACAGCTACGCGTTCCCCTCCACCCCCGCACCGGCGCCCCAGGACGCCTTCCCGCCCGCCCCCGCACCCCAAGACGGCTACGGCTTCCCGCCGGCACCCGCACCGGCCGCCCCCGCGCCGCAGGACGGGTACGGGTTCCCCCCGGCCCCCGTCCCGGCGCAGCCGCAGCCGCAGCCGCCCGTGGACGGAGGTGACTTCGCGTTCCCGCCCGCGCAGCACGCGCCCGTAGCCCCTCAGCCGCAACAGCCGCAACAGCCGCAGCCGCAGTACGACCCCCGCAGCAGCGGCCAGTGGTCCTCCGGGCCGCAGCCGGGCCCGCAGCCGCACGATCCTCGCTACCAGCCCGGCCCGGCCGGCGGTGGAGCGCCGCTCGGGTACACCGCCGCCGTCGAGCTGTCCTCCGACCGCCTGCTGCGCGGCAAGCAGAAGCCCAAGCCCCAGCGTTCCGGGTTCCGTTTCGGCGGCAAGGCGGCCGAGGCCGAGCGGCTGCGCAAGCTCGAACTGATCCGCACTCCGGTCATGTCCTGCTACCGCATCGCCGTCATCAGCCTCAAGGGCGGCGTCGGCAAGACCACGACCACCACCGCCCTCGGCGCCACGCTCGCCACCGAGCGTCAGGACAAGATCCTGGCCATCGACGCGAACCCCGACGCCGGTACCCTCGGCCGCCGGGTCCGCCGCGAGACCGGGGCCACGATCCGGGACCTGGTCCAGGCGATCCCGTACCTGAACTCGTACATGGACATCCGGCGGTTCACCTCTCAGGCCCCGTCCGGCCTGGAGATCATCGCCAACGACGTCGATCCGGCCGTCTCCACGACCTTCAACGACGAGGACTACCGCCGCGTCATAGAGACGCTGGGCCGCCAGTACCCGATCATCCTCACCGACTCGGGTACCGGGCTCCTCTACTCCGCCATGCGCGGCGTCCTGGACCTGGCCGATCAGCTGATCATCATCTCGACCCCGTCGGTGGACGGCGCCAGCAGCGCGAGCACCACGCTCGACTGGCTCTCCGCGCACGGGTACGCCGACCTGGTCTCCCGCTCCCTCACCGTCATCTCGGGGGTCCGCGAGACCAGCAAGATGATCAAGATCGAAGACATCGTGCAGCACTTCGAGACCCGCTGCCGGGGCGTCGTCGTGGTGCCCTTCGACGAACACCTCGCGGCCGGCGCCGAGGTCGACCTCGACCTGATGCGGCCCAAGACCCGGGAGGCGTACTTCAACCTCTCCGCGCTGGTGGCCGAGGACTTCGTCCGCGCCGCCCAGCAGGCGCCGCCGGGCCACTGGGGAGCGCCTCAGCAGCCCCAGCCCCAGCAGCCCCAGCAGCCCCAGCAGCCCCAGCAGCCGCAGCCGCACCAGCAGCCGCCGGCTCCGCAGCAGCCTCAGCCGCAAGGCCAGCCGTACGGGCAACCCCAGGCCCCGTCCCCCTACCAGCAGCCTCCCCAGCCGTACGGCCAGCCCTACCCGCAGCCCGGCCAGCCCTGGCAGCCCCAGCAACAGTCGCCGCAGCAGCCCCAGCACCCGCAGCAGCCCCCGCGCGATCCGCGCCTCGGCTGACGACGGCAGCACGAAGGGCCCGTACCTCCCGGGGAGGTACGGGCCCTTGTGCGTGCGGGCGGACGGGAGTGGGGCGGCAGCCCCCGGCTCAGCGCTCCGCGTCGTAGGTGTCGGTCAGCGTCCGCGCCCGCTTCACATCGTCCGCGATGGCTTCGAGGAGGCCGTCCAGCGATTCGAACTTCGCCATGCCGCGCACGTACGCGAGGAAGTCCACGGTCACGTGCAGTCCGTACAGGTCCAGGCCGACCCGGTCGATCGCGTACGCCTCCACGGTCCGCTCGGTGGCGTCGAACTGGAGGTTCGTCCCCACCGAGATCGCCGCCGGCATCCGCTCGCCGTTGGCCGTGAGCCAGCCCGCGTACACGCCGTCCGCCGGGATGGCGGTGTGCGGGGGCGTCTCGACGTTGGCCGTCGGGTAGCCGAGCTCGCGCCCGCGCTGGGCGCCGCGTACGACGACGCCCTCGACCCGGTGCGGCCGTCCCAGGATCTCGGACGCGCCCGCCATGTCGCCCTCGGCGACCAGCCTGCGGGCCAGGGTCGAGGAGAACGGCACGCCGCCGCCCGCCGCGCCGCGCTCGACGAGGTCCACGACCTCGACCTCGTAGTCGTAGGTGCCGCCGAGTTCGCGCAGGAAGTCGACGTTTCCTGCGGCCCGGTGGCCGAAACGGAAGTTCGGTCCCTCGATGACGGCCCGGGCGTGCAGCTTGTCGACGAGCACCTTCACGATGAAGTCGGCCGGGGAGAGCTGCGAGAACTCCGCCGTGAACGGCAGGACCAGCAACGCGTCGACGCCCAGCTCGGCCATCAGTTCGGCACGGCGGTCGTACGGGGCCAGGATCGGCGGGTGGCTGCCGGGGCGCACGACCTCGCTCGGGTGCGGGCTGAAGGTGACGACGACGGACGGCACGCCGAGCGCGCGCGCCTTGGCCACGGCCCGCCCGATGATCAGCTGATGGCCCCGGTGCACACCGTCGTACGAGCCGATGGTGACGACGCTGCGTCCCCAGTCCTGGGGGATGTCCTCCAAGCCACGCCAGCGCTGCACTGTGACCGCTCCTCGCCCGAACCGTGTAGGCCCTGTACTGGTTGCCGATTGCAGGTCTAAGACTGCCATGCCCGTGCCCGGGGGCCCGCATCGGCATCTGGCAGGGGCCGCTCTGTGTCATCTCGGCCGGGCGGCGCCCCACCGGCGGTGGCAGTGCCCGCGCGCGCGGCGGAAAAGCGCCCCCTAACGCTCCCTCCAGTCACTCCGCGCGCCTGCTCGGACGGGTGAATACGGAGGCCCGGGTGGATAGAGACCTACCCGAGGGGGGTCGTGGAGCGGTGAGCGGCAGGTGATGTGCGCTCACCGCTCCACGTCATGACGGAGTCGGTGCGGATCAGACGAAGACGGCCAGCGACTTCGCCTTGCCGCCCTTGCTCTCGACGAGCCCGAGCAGTTGGCCGTCCGGTCCGTAGACCGCCACCGCCTTGCCCGCGGGGTACGCGTCCGGCATCTCGATCCGCACGCCGTTGGCGAGCAGCGAGGCCCGCCGGGCGTCGAGGTCCCAGCGCGGGAAGGCCGCGGCCGCCGCCTCGCCGATCGGCATGACGGTCAGCTCCTCCTGGAGCTGGTCCAGGGTCCGCGCCCGGTCGATCTTGTACGGGCCCACCCGCGTGCGCCGCAGCGCGGTGAGGTGGCCGCCGACGCCGAGGTCGGCGCCCAGGTCACGGGCCAGGGCGCGGATGTACGTACCGCTGGAGCAGACGACGGAGACGACGAGGTCGACGACCTTGGTGCCGTCCTCGGCTTCCGCGTCCCGCATGTCGTACACCTGGAACGACGAGACGGTCACCGGCCGGGCCGGGATCTCGAAGTCCTCGCCGTCCCGCGCGCGCTTGTAGGAGCGCACGCCCTTGATCTTGATGGCGCTGACCTTCGACGGGACCTGCATGATCTCGCCGGACAGCTTGGCGATGCCCTCGTCCACGGCCTCGCGGGTCACCGCGGAGGCGTCCGTCGAGGAGGTGATCTCACCTTCCGCGTCGTCCGTCAGCGTGTTCTGGCCGAGGCGGATCGTGCCGAGGTATTCCTTCTCGGTGAGCGCGAGGTGGCCGAGGAGCTTGGTGGCCTTCTCGACGCCCAGGACGAGGACTCCCGTCGCCATCGGGTCGAGCGTGCCGGCGTGGCCGACGCGCCGGGTCTTGGCGATCCCGCGCATCTTGGCGACCACGTCGTGCGAAGTGAAGCCGGACGGCTTGTCGACGATGACAAGACCGTCCGGAGTCTTCCCTGCGTTGGTGCTCATTCCGCGGCTGCGTCCTCGTCGTCCTCGTCGCCCGGCTTCTTGTACGGGTCGGCGTCGCCGGCGTACTGGGCGCCGGAGGACACCTCGCGCACCTGGGCATCGGAGGCGCGCGCCTTGTCGAGGAGGTCCTCGATGGTCTTGGCGTTCTCCGGGAGCGCGTCCGCGACGAAGGTCAGGGTGGGCGTGAACTTGGTTCCCGCCGCCCGGCCGACCGCGGAGCGCAGTACGCCCTTGGCACTTTCGAGGCCCGCCGCCGCGCTGGCGCGGTCCTCGTCGTCACCGTAAACCGTGTAGAAGACCGTGGCCTCCCGCAGGTCGCCGGTGACCCGGGTGTCCGTGATGGTCACGTGCGTACCGAGGCGGGGGTCCTTGACTCCGCGCTGCAGCTTCTCGGCCACCACCTCCCGGATGAGGTCCGCCAGCTTCTTCGCCCGCGCATTGTCGGCCACTGGTCCGTCTCCTTCTTTGTCTTGCAGTCAGTCTTCATCACCGTGCAGCCGCCGTCGTACCGACAGCAGCTCCACTTCCGGACGCGCCGCGACCAGCCGCTCGCAGCGGTCCAGTACGTCCGAGAGGAACCCCGCGTCCCCGCTGACCAGAGCGACCCCGATGCGGGCCCTGCGGTGCAGATCCTGCTCTCCCACCTCGGCCGCGCTCACGGAGAACTTGCGTTGGAGCTCGGCGACGATGGGTCGAACGACGGAGCGTTTCTCCTTCAGCGAGTGGACGTCGCCGAGGAGCAGATCGAAGGACAGAGTCCCCACGTACATTCAGTTCCGGATATCCCGCCGGTGCGGGTTCGGTGGCCTGCCGGCCGTCGCGCGGCAGGGTCACCAGAACCGTACACGCAACGGCCGGGGCCGATCGACGGATATTCCGCCGACCGGCCCCGGGGTTACGACACGGTGCGATGTGCCTCGCGCTTACGCGCGGGGCTTCTCGCGCATCTCGTACGTCGCGATGACGTCGTCGATCTTGATGTCGTTGAAGGAACCGAGGTTGATACCACCCTCGAAGCCCTCGCGGATCTCGGTGACGTCGTCCTTGAAGCGGCGCAGACCGGAGATGGTGAGGTTCTCGGCGATGACCTTGCCATCGCGCAGGAGCCGCGCCTTGGTGTTGCGCTTGACCTCGCCGGAACGGATGAGGACACCCGCGATGTTGCCCAGCTTGGACGAGCGGAAGATCTCGCGGACCTCCGCCGTACCGAGCTCGACCTCTTCGTACTCCGGCTTGAGCAGACCCTTGAGGGCCGCCTCGATCTCCTCGATGGCCTGGTAGATCACCGAGTAGTAGCGGACGTCGACGCCCTCGCGGTCCGCCATCTGCGCGGCACGGCCGGCCGCACGGACGTTGTAACCGATGACGATGGCGTCGGAGCCCAT
The DNA here is from genome assembly GCF_041431095.1 of Streptomyces sp. NBC_00597. Taxonomy (GTDB): domain Bacteria; phylum Actinomycetota; class Actinomycetes; order Streptomycetales; family Streptomycetaceae; genus Streptomyces. The sequence continues at coordinate 6,527,472 of NZ_CP107757.1, read as the reverse complement.
CGCCAGGGCGATGTCGGACTCGGTGACCGCACCCACACCGCGGTGCAGGACACGGATGTCGACCTCTTCGCCGACGTCGAGCTGGAGCAGCGAGGACTCCAGGGCCTCGACCGCACCGGACGCGTCGCCCTTGATGATGAGGTTGAGTTCCTGGACCAGACCGGCCTTGAGAACCGAGTCGAGGTCTTCCAGGGACACCCGGCGGACGCGCTTGGCGAAGTTGGCGTTGCGCTCACGCGCAGCACGCTTCTCGGCGATCTGACGGGCGGTGCGGTCCTCGTCGACGACGAGGAAGTTGTCGCCGGCGCCGGGGACGTTGGTGAGACCCAGGACCAGGACGGGGGTCGACGGACCCGCTTCCTCGACGTTGTTGCCCTTGTCGTCGAGCATGGCGCGCACACGGCCGTAGGCGTCGCCCACGACCATCGTGTCGCCGACGCGGAGGGTACCGCGCTGGACGAGGACGGTGGCGACGGCACCGCGGCCGCGGTCGAGGTGGGACTCGATCGCAATACCCTGAGCGTCCTGCTCCGGGTTGGCGCGCAGGTCGAGCGAGGCGTCGGCGGTGAGGACGACGGCCTCCAGCAGGGAGTCGATGTGCAGACCCTGCTTGGCGGAGATGTCGACGAACATCGTGTCGCCGCCGTACTCCTCGGCGACCAGACCGAACTCGGTGAGCTGACCGCGCACCTTGACCGGGTCGGCACCCTCGACGTCGATCTTGTTGACCGCGACGACGATCGGGACGCCGGCGGCCTTGGCGTGGTTCAGCGCCTCGATCGTCTGCGGCATGACGCCGTCGTTGGCCGCGACCACGAGGATCGCGATGTCGGTCGACTTGGCACCACGGGCACGCATGGCGGTGAACGCCTCGTGACCCGGGGTGTCGATGAAGGTGATCTTGCGGTCTTCACCGTTGACGTTGGTACCCACCTGGTAGGCACCGATGTGCTGGGTGATGCCGCCGGCCTCGCCCGCGACGACGTTCGTCTTGCGGATGGCGTCGAGCAGTCGGGTCTTACCGTGGTCGACGTGACCCATGACGGTGACGACCGGGGGACGCGGCATGAGGTATTCCTCGCCGCCCTCGTCCTCACCGAACTCGATGTCGAAGGTCTCCAGGAGCTCGCGGTCCTCCTCCTCCGGGCTGACGATCTGAACTGTGTAGTTCATCTCGCCCGCAAGGAGCTGGAGGGTCTCGTCGGAGACGGACTGCGTGGCAGTGACCATCTCGCCGAGGTTCATCATGACCGCGACCAGCGACGCCGGGTTGGCGTTGATCTTCTCGGCGAAGTCGGTGAGGGACGCACCGCGCGACAGGCGAACGGTCTCGCCGCTGCCGCGGGGCAGCATCACGCCGCCGACCGACGGGGCCTGCATGGCCTCGTACTCCTGGCGCCTCTGACGCTTCGACTTGCGACCACGACGGGCGGGCCCGCCGGGACGGCCGAAGGCACCCTGCGTGCCACCACGGGCACCGGGACCGCCGGGACGACCACCGAAGCCGGGACGACCGCCGCCACCGGCACCGGCCGGGCCGCCGCCGAAGCCGCCGCCACCGGGACGCGGGCCGCCGAAGCCGCCGCCGCCCGCGGGACGCGAGCCCGGACCGGCCGGACGGCCGGCGAAGCCGCCGCCGCCGGGACGACCGGCGCCACCGGGACGCGGGCCACCGGCACCGGGACCACGGCCACCGGGGCCGCCGCCGGGACGGGGACCGGGACCACCGGCAGCGGGACGCTGCGGCATCATGCCCGGGTTCGGACGGTTACCGCCGGGAGCACCACCGGGACGCGGGGCGCCGCCCTGCGGACGGGGCATGCCGCCCGGGGTCGGACGGGCGCCGCCGGGACCCTGGGGACGCGGAGCGCCACCGGGACCACCCTGCGGGCGCGGAGCACCCTGGCCGCCGCCGGCGCCGGGGGCACCGGGACGGGGCGCGCCGGCCGGACGGGGCGCCTGCGGGCGCGCCATGCCGGTGGAGCCACCAGAGGTGAACGGGTTGTTGCCCGGACGGGGACCGGCCGGACGGGCGCCCTGCGGACGCGGGGCCTGGGAACCGGGACCGGCGGGACGCTGTCCCTGGCCGGGCGCGGTGCCCTGCGGACGCGGCGCGCCGGGACGGGCGCCGCTCTGGCCGCCCTGGGCGGGACGCTGCTGCGCCGGACGCGGGCCGGGGGTCGCGCCGGAACCGGCGGGACGCTCGGTGCGCGCCGGGGCGGCGGGGGCCGCCGGGGGCGCGGAGAACTCGGTCGCCACGGGAGCCGCCGGAGCGGGCTTGGGGGCGGCCGGAGCCTTCGGGCCGGGACGCGGGCCGGGGGCGGCCGGGGTCACCGGGGCGGACGCGCTGGGAGCCGGAGCCTCGGCAGCGGCCGGCTTGGGGGCCGGGGCGCCGGGCTTCGGGGCAGCGGGACGTGCAACGGCACCCGGGGTGGGAGCCCCGGGCTTGGCGGGCGCGGCCTTGCGGGGCGCGCCCGGCTTCGCAGCGGACTTGCCGGCGCTGCCGCCGGGCCCCTGCAGTGCGTCAGTCAACTTGCGTACAACCGGCGCCTCGATCGTCGAGGACGCCGAACGGACGAACTCACCGAGTTCCTGGAGCTTGGCCATGACGACCTTGCTCTCAACTCCGAACTCCTTGGCGAGTTCGTATACCCGGACCTTAGCCACTTCGCTCCTTTTAGGTCCGGGTTACGCCGGACCGTCGCTACTTCATGGGCGTACTCATCGCGTACTCATCGAGTGCTCATCGCAATCTCGACCTACTTCCAACTCGCGAGGTACCTGACCGCACGGGGTATCCGTGCCGTACTACTTCTTACGGTGTCGCCTCGGCCACGACGGCCACGGCTTCGCTCAGTCCGGTCGTGTCGAGTGCTCCCGGGGACCGAAGGGCCCGGGGGAACGCTCTGCGACGGACCGCCTTGTCCAGACAGACCAGGGCAGGGTGCACGTAGGCACCCCGGCCGGGCAGCGTACCGCGTGGATCGGGGACGCATTCGTCCCCGATCGCCACGATGCGCAGCAGATCGCTCTTGGCCGCTCGCTCCCGACACCCCACACAGGTGCGTTCGGGGCATGCGCGGGCTTGCGTCCGGCCAGACACGCCTAAGTCTACCTCCCCGTACCGACCTCACCCCTTCGGGCGAAAAATCGAACGGATGTTGTCGCGATCTGCTGTCTTGATTCCTGTCTACCGGTCGGAGAGCCCCGACCGGTACCGGATTTATTCCCCGTCCCGGGCCCGGTCGGCGTCCGGGGACACCTCCGTGTCGGGACGGATGTCGATGCGCCAGCCGGTGAGCCGCGCGGCGAGGCGGGCGTTCTGGCCCTCCTTGCCGATGGCCAGCGACAGCTGGTAGTCGGGCACGGTCACCCGGGCGGAGCGCGAGTCCCAGTCGACGACCTCGACCTTGCTCACCCGGGCGGGTGACAGCGCGTTCGCGACCATCTCCGCCGGGTCGTCCGACCAGTCGACGATGTCGATCTTCTCGCCGTGCAGCTCGGCCATGACGTTGCGCACACGGGCACCCATCGGGCCGATGCAGGCGCCCTTGGGGTTGAGGCCCGAACGGGTGGACCGTACGGCGATCTTGGTGCGGTGGCCGGCCTCGCGGGCGATCGCCGAGATCTCCACGCTGCCGTCCGCGATCTCCGGGACCTCCAGCGCGAAGAGCTTCTTCACCAGGTTGGGGTGGGTGCGCGACAGGGTCACGGACGGGCCGCGGACACCCTTCGCCACCCGTACGACGTACGCCTTGACCCGGAGGCCGTGCGTGTACTCCTCGCCGGGGACCTGCTCCTGCACCGGCAGGATGGCCTCCAGCTTGCCGATGTCGACGAGGACGTTCTTGGGGTCCTTGCCCTGCTGGACGACGCCGGTGATGACGTCGCCCTCACGGCCGGCGAACTCGCCGAAGGTCAGGTCGTCCTCGGCGTCACGCAGACGCTGCAGGATCACCTGCTTGGCGGTCGTCGCGGCGATCCGGCCGAAGTCCGACGGGGTGTCGTCGAACTCCTTGGCCTCCTGCCCCTCCTCCAGGTCCCGCGGGTCCTCCGTCGCCCACACGACGACGTGGCCGTTGGTGCGGTCCAGCTCCACGCGCGCCCGCCGGAAGCTGCCCTCGGTGCGGTGGTACGCGATGAGGAGGGCCGACTCGATCGCCTCGACGAGCAGGTCGAAGGAGATCTCCTTCTCCCGGACCAGACCCCGCAGGGCACTCATGTCGATGTCCACGGCTACGCCTCCTCTTCCTTCTTGTCCTTGCGGTTGAACTCGATCTCGACCCGCGCCTTGGCGATGTCGGTGAAAGCGATGCGGTGGGCGGTCGCCTTGCGGCCCTTCACGCCCGGGACCTCAAGGTCCATGCCCTCGTCGTCCACGTCGAGGATGCGGGCGATCAGTTCCCCGCCCTCGACGAGCTGGAACTTCGCGAGGCGGCCGATCGCCCGTACGTAGTGACGGTGCTCGGTCAGCGGGCGGTCGGCGCCCGGCGAGCTCACTTCGAGGACGTACTCGTCCTCGCCCATCACGTCGGATTCGTCGAGCTTGTCGGATACCTCTCGACTCAGCTCGGCACACGTGTCCAGCTCCACGCCCTCGTCGGAGTCCACGATGATGCGCAGCATCCGGCGCTTGCCGGCCTTGGACATCTCGATGTCCTCAAGATCCAGGCCCCTGGCGGCGACGAGCGGCTCCAGCAATCCGCGCAGCCTGTCGCTCTGGGTGGTGCTCATCCGGGTGACTCCTCGGCCGCGTGTGCTGTTGTGTTTCCGTCGCGTGTCAGGTCAAAGGGTATCCGGTCGCGGAGGGTGTTGCCGTCCGTCGTCCGCAGGGGGCCCCGGGTACCGTGATCACACCTTGCCCCGCCATCACCTTCGAGGATGTCGCCGTGCCCTGGACCCTGCCTTCGCGGCCCTCTCGCCGGAGCCTGCTCGTCGGCGCCGCCGGTGCGGCCGGCGCCGTGCTGCTCACCGGGTGCTCCGACGGGGACGGTACGTCGGACACCGCCACCGGGGTTTCACTCGAACGGCGGATGCGCGAGACGGCCGTTCGGGAGAGTCAGCGGCTGCTGGAACGTTACGACGCCACCGCCGCCGCCCATCCGGCCCTGGCCGCACGCCTCGCGCCGCTGCGCTCCGCGGTCGCCGCGCACCGCGCGGCACTGGCCTCCGCGGACGGCGGGGCGGACGGCCCGAGCGGCAAACCCTCCGCCTCGCCCTCGGCTTCGTCCGCCCCGGCCGGCGCACCCGTGGCGAGCGCCGAGCCCGTACCGCCGAAGCCCGACGAAGCCCTGACCGCCCTGGCGGACGCGGAGCGGAGCCTGGCCGAGGCCCGGACCATCGCCCTCGCCGGGGCGCCCGGGGAGCTGGCCCGGCTCCTCGCCTCGGTGGCCGCCTGCGGCGCCGTACACGCGTACCTGCTGACCTCGCCCCAGGGAGCCAAGCCGTGAAGACCCCGCCCTCCCCCACGAACCGCGCCCTGGAGGCCGCGCAGTCCGCGCTCGCCGCCGAGCACGCGGCCGCGTACGGCTACGGGGTCGTCGGGGCCCGGGCCTCCTCCGCCCGGGCGGCCGAGGCCCGCGAGGCGTACGGCGGCCACCTCTCGCGCCGGGACGCTCTCGCCCGCACGGTGCGCGAGATGGGCGGTGCGCCCCGGCCTGCGGAGGCCGCGTACGCCCTGCCCTTCGAGGTGCGCGGGCCGGCCGACGCCGAGCGGCTGGCCGCAGAGATCGAGGACCGGGTGGCGGGCGCCTACTCCGACCTGGTGCGGGCGGCGGACGGCCGGCTGCGCCGCGAGGCGGCCGACGCGCTGAGCGCCGCGGCCCTGCGCGCGGCACGCTGGCGCGGTGTCGGCGTAGCCTTCCCTGGGCTCACGGAACGTGGAGAACGAGCCCGGACCAGCTGAAAGGGATCACGCACGCATGGCTTTCGAACCGCCGCAGCGGCTCGTACGGGCGCTCGGCGAGACGCCGGAATCGGCGCAGAACGCTGACTGGCTGGGGCAGTTGCCCCGGCTCGCCGAGGCGGCGCTGGCCCGGCGTGGAGTGCGGGCCCAGCGGGTGCAGGCACCGGGCGGCCGGAGCAGTCTGGTCGTCCTCGTCCACTACGCCGACGGGACGCCGGCCGCGCTGAAGCTGGCTCCCCCGCAGGCCCGGTCCGACCGGGAGCTGGCCGCGCTGGCGCACTGGGGCGGCTTCGGGGCCGTACGGGTCCTCGACACCCGGCACCACGACGAGGACGGGGCGCTGCTGCTGGAGCGGCTCCACCCGGAGGTGTCCCTGCGCTCGCTCCCGGAGGCGAAGGCACTGCTGGAGGCGTGCGGGACGCTGCGCCGGCTGTGGGTGGCCCCGCCGGCCGGGCACCCGTTCGAGACGGTGGCGCAGCGCACCGCCCAGCAGGCGGAAGCCCTGCGCAAGGCCCCGCCGGAGGCCGCGGCCCTGGCCTCCGCCGCGCTCGCGGTCCGCGAGGAGCTGACGGCCCTGCCCGGCGAGGAGCTGCTGCTGCACGGGAACTTCCGGCAGGGCAAGGTGCTGGCGGGCGAGCGGGCGCCGTGGCTGGCGGTGGGGCCGGACCCGCTGATCGGGGACCGCGCCTACGACCTGGCCCGGCTGGTCCGGGACCGGCTGGAGGACCAGGTCGCGTCGTCGGCCGGGGCTGCGGGCGCCAGGCGCCGGGTGAACAAGCTGGCCGACTCCCTGGAGCTGGACCGGGACCGGCTGCGGGGCTGGACGCTGTTCCGGGCGGTGGAGTCCGGGAACCGGGCGCTGGCGGCGGGGCGGCGCCGGGACGCGGAGCTGCTCCTGGAATTCGCGACCTGGTTGTAGGGCATACCGTAGATACGGGTAGGTGCTCCGCAGGAGGCCGTCATGCTCCAGGAACTGCTGACAGCGGGAATCGCGGCAGCCGCGGGCATCGCGGTGTACGCGGGCGTGGCTTCACGGGTCGTCCGACAGTACGAGCGGGGCGTGGTCTTCCGCTTCGGCCGCGTGCGGGAGGGGATCCGCGGGCCGGGCTTCACCATGGTCCTGCCGCTCGTCGACCACCTGCGCAAGGTGAACATGCAGATCGTGACGATGCCGGTGCCCGCGCAGGAGGGCATCACGCGGGACAACGTCACCGTGCGGGTGGACGCGGTCGTGTACTTCAAGGTCGTGGACCCGGCGAACGCGATCATCGAGGTCGAGGACTACCGGTTCGCGGTCTCCCAGATGGCGCAGACCTCGCTGCGCTCGATCATCGGCAAGTCCGACCTGGACGACCTGCTGTCCAACCGGGAGCAGCTCAACCAGGGGCTGGAGCTGATGATCGACAGTCCGGCGGTGGGGTGGGGCGTGCAGATCGACCGGGTCGAGATCAAGGACGTCTCGCTGCCCGAGACGATGAAGCGGTCGATGGCGCGGCAGGCCGAGGCGGACCGCGAGCGGCGGGCGCGGGTCATCAACGCGGACGCGGAGCTCCAGGCTTCGAAGAAGCTGGCCGAGGCGGCGGCGGTGATGTCGGAGCAGCCGGCGGCGCTCCAACTGCGCCTGCTGCAGACGGTGGTCGCGGTCGCCGCCGAGAAGAACTCGACCCTGGTGCTCCCCTTCCCGGTGGAGCTCCTGCGCTTCCTGGAGCGGGCCGCCCCGGCGCCGGTCGCGGACCCCGTGCCCGGCCCCGCGCCGGCCGCCGCACCCGCCGTGGCGGACCGTGCCCCGGAGCCCGCTCCCCCGCTGGAGGGACCGGCGCAACCCGCCCCGCCCGTGGACGGGGCCGCCCCGGCGGCCGCACCGCCGCCCACCGACGCGGAACAAGGGCCGTCGGCGGCCTAGGAGCACGGGCCGGTGCGGGGCCGGGGCGCGCGGGCGCGGGTCAGGTCAGGTCAGGTCAGGTCAGGTCAGGTCAGGCGGGCGAGGGCTTCCGCCAGGGGGAGTTCCTCGCGGGTGCCCGTGACGCGGTGCTGGAGTTCGACCACCTCGTCGGCGGACCGGCGGCCCGCCACCAGGATCCAGGGGACCCCGATCAGTTCCGCGTCCGTGAGCTTCACGCCCGGGGACAGGCCCGGCCGGTCGTCCAGCAGGACCCGGAGCCCGGACGACGCCAGGGCCTCGGCCGCACGCTCCGCCAGCGCCAGCGGGACCGCCTTGCCGGCCGCCACCACATGGACGTCCGCCGGGGCCACCGCCGCCGGCCAGGCCAAGCCGCGCTCGTCGGCGGTCTGTTCGGCCAGCGCGGCCACCGCCCGGGAGACGCCGATGCCGTAGGAGCCCATCGTGACCCGCACCGGCTTGCCCTCGCGGCCGAGCACGTCCAGCCCGAAGGCGTCCGCATACTTGCGGCCCAGCTGGAAGATGTGCCCGATCTCGATCGCGCGGTCCAGCCGGAGCCCGGCGCCGCAGCGCGGGCAGGGGTCGCCGGGCTCGACGACGACCACGTCGAGGTACTGGTCCACCTCGAAGTCCCGCCCGCAGACCACGTTCCGGGCGTGCGTGTCCGGCTTGTTGGCGCCGGTCACCCACGAAGTGCCGGGCGCGACACGGGGGTCGGCCAGGTACCGGACCTTGCCGAGGCCCTGCGGGCCGACGTAGCCGCGCACCAGGTCCGGACGGTCGGTGAAGTCCTCGGCCGTCACCAACTCCACGACGGCCGGGGCGAGGTGCTCGCCGAGCTTGCCGAGGTCCACCTCCCGGTCGCCGGGCACGCCCACGGCCGTGATCTCGCCGTCGACCTTCACCAGGAGGTTCTTCAGCGTCGCCGACGCGGGTACGCCCAGGTGCGCGGCGAGGGTCTCGATCGTCGGGGTGTCGGGGGTGTCGACCTCCTCGATCGCGGGGTGCTCGGCGTCCACCGGGGCCAGTGCGAAGGTCACGGCCTCCGTGTTCGCCGCGTAGTCGCACGACGGGCAGTCCACGAAGGTGTCCTCGCCGGCCGCGGCGGGCGCGAGGAACTCCTCCGACGCCGAGCCGCCCATCGCTCCCGACACCGCGGACACGATGCGGTGGTCCAGGCCCAGGCGCTCGAAGATCCGCTGGTAGGCGGCGCGGTGCAGGGCGTACGACTCGGCGAGTCCCTCGTCGCTCACGTCGAAGGAGTAGGAGTCCTTCATCTGGAACTCGCGGCCCCGCAGCACCCCGGAGCGCGGCCTGGCCTCGTCCCGGTACTTGGTCTGGATCTGGTAGAGCATGACCGGAAGATCCTTGTAGGACGTGCACTGGTCCTTCACCACCAGGGTGAAGATCTCCTCGTGGGTGGGGCCGAGCAGGTAGTCCGCGCCCTTGCGGTCCTTGAGCCGGAAGAGCAGGTCACCGTACTCCGACCAGCGCCCGCTGACCTCGTACGGCTCCTTCGGCAGCAGCGCCGGGAGCAGCACCTCCTGGGCCCCGATCGCGTCCATCTCCTCGCGGACGATGCGCGAGACGTTGTCGAGGACCTTCTTGCCGAGCGGCAGCCAGGTCCACACTCCGGCGGAGCTGCGGCGGACGTATCCGGCGCGGACGAGGAGGCGGTGGCTGAGGGTCTCCGCGTCGGCCGGGTCCTCGCGGAGGGTCTTGGCCATGAGGCGGGACATGCGCTGCACGTGTTGCGATGACATGTCGGGAGGCTACCGGGGGCACCCGGTCGCCCGGAAACCGTTTCAGGGCCGGCGCAGCGGCAGCGGGGCCCCCATCACGGCGTACGGGAGGCTCGCGCTCGGGAAGTGCACCTGGCGGGCCAGGTCCGTGTAGCCGAGGGCCCGGTAGAGCCCGCGGGCCGGGCTCTCGGTGTCGATGGCCGAGAGGATCGAGCGGGGCTCCTCGGCGGTGTCGGTGAGCCGGGTGATGAGGGTGCGGCCGACGCCGCGACCCTGGAAGCCGGGGTGGACGTGCAGCTCGGTGATCACGAAGGAACCGTCGAGCCAGCCGTCGTGGCCCGAGGCCCGCAGGTACGGCTCGACGACCGAGGACCACCAGTACGCGCGGTCGTTGGGCATCCCGTACACGAATCCGGCGAGGGCCCCGTCGTCGGTGAACGCGCCGAGCGCGCGGGCTCCGCGGCAGGTCATGTGGCGCTGCACGATGTAGCGCCGGATGCCGACCTCCTCCTCGCTGAGGCCGAAGGCCACGGCCTGCACGCGCAGGGCCTCGTCCACGCGGTCGGCGAGGTCGAGGGGACCGATGCGGAGTCCGGCGGGCCGGGCGGGGCCGTCGCCCTCGGGGGTAGGCAGCATGCCGCGACCTTACTGGGCGGGCCCCCTCCCCGTCCGTACGGCCCCCGTCCCTGCCCGGGACCGGCCATGGCGGTGGTACCTCCCGCCCGGGTGCCGACGGACGCGCTCCGTTCAGAAGAGCACGCTCGTGAACGCGCCGACCTCGCGGAAGCCGACCCGCTTGTAGGCCGCCCGCGCCGCGGTGTTGAAGTCGTTGACGTACAGGCTGACCACGGGCGACACGTCGCGCAGCGCGAAGTCTACGACGGCGGCCATCCCGGTCTCGGAGTGCCCGCGGCCGCGGAACTCGGGGTCGACCCACACGCCCTGGATCTGGCAGGCCCGCGGGGTCGCGGCGCCGATCTCCGCCTTGAAGACGACCTTGCCGTCCTCGATGCGGGCGAAGGAGCGGCCGGTGCCGACCAGCTCGGCGACGCGGGCCTGGTAGAGCAGCCCGCCGTCGCCCGCCATCGGCGAGATGCCGACCTCCTCGGTGAACATGGCCACGCAGGCGGGCATGATCAGGTCCATCTCGTCCTTGCGGATCCGGCGGACGAGCGGGTCTGGGCGCACCTCGGCGGACGACTGCTCGGTGACCATGAGCGGCTGGTGGGAGCGGACGTCGCGGGCGGGTCCCCAGCTGGGCTCCAGCAGCCGCCACAGCAGCCGGGTGGCGTCGGCGGGGCCGACGATGGAGGAGCAGCGGCGGCCGGTGCGGCGGGCCCGGTCGGCGAAGGCGCGGACGGCGTCGGAGTCAGCGCAGACGGGGACCAGGTTGGCGCCCGCGTAGCAAAGGGAACGCAGGTGGCCGTCGGTGTAGTAGCCCCACATCTCGCCGCCCAGGCGCCACGGGTCGAGTCCGGCGACCTGGACCCGTGAGGTGACGAAGGCGTTCTCGACCGGCTCGCGTCCAAGGACTTCGAGGGCGGCGTCGAGATCACTGGGCTCAAGGACCCGGGTGGTGGTCTGCGTCAACACTGGGGCCTCACCGTGCAAGTCTGCTGATCTCCGAACTGTACCCGCCGTCACCGGAGGATGCCTGGTCCCACGGGTCACGAAAAAGCCCCGGCCCCGCCCGCGAGCTGCGGGAACGGGGCCGGGGCCGGTGTCTGCGGGGCGCCGGGGCGCCCGGGGTGCGCGGGGTGCTCAGACGCCGATGGCGACGGTGGGCTCGCCGGACATCACGCCGTCCTTCTCCATCTGCTCGGCGATCTTCATCGCCTCTTCGATGAGGGTTTCCACGATCTTCGACTCGGGGACGGTCTTGATGACCTCGCCCTTCACGAAGATCTGGCCCTTGCCGTTGCCGGAGGCGACGCCGAGGTCGGCCTCGCGGGCCTCGCCCGGGCCGTTCACGACGCAGCCCATGACCGCGACGCGCAGCGGGACCTCCATGCCCGTGAGGCCCGCCGTGACCTCCTCGGCCAGCTTGTAGACGTCCACCTGGGCGCGGCCGCAGGACGGGCAGGAGACGATCTCCAGGCGGCGGGGCTTGAGGTTCAGCGACTCCAGGATCTGGAGGCCGACCTTGACCTCCTCGACCGGCGGGGCCGAGAGGGAGACGCGGATGGTGTCGCCGATGCCCTCGGAGAGCAGCGCGCCGAACGCGACGGCGGACTTGATGGTGCCCTGGAAGGCGGGGCCGGCCTCGGTGACACCGAGGTGCAGCGGGTACGTGCACTGGGCGGCGAGCTGGCGGTAGGCGTTGACCATGACCACCGGGTCGTTGTGCTTGACCGAGATCTTGATGTCGCCGAAGCCGTGCTCCTCGAAGAGGGAGGCCTCCCACAGCGCGGACTCGACGAGCGCCTCGGGGGTGGCCTTGCCGTACTTCTTGAGCAGCCGGGCGTCGAGGGAGCCCGCGTTGACGCCGATGCGGATCGGAGTGCGCGCGTCGTTGGCGGCCTTCGCGATCTCCTTGACCTTGTCGTCGAACTGCTTGATGTTGCCCGGGTTCACGCGGACGGCGGCGCAGCCGGCGTCGATGGCGGCGAACACGTACTTGGGCTGGAAGTGGATGTCGGCGATGACCGGGATCTGCGACTTCTTCGCGATGACGGCGAGGGCGTCGGCGTCGTCCTGGGTCGGGCAGGCGACGCGGACGATCTCGCAGCCGGAGGCGGTCAGCTCGGCGATCTGCTGGAGCGTGGCGCCGATGTCGGAGGTACGGGTGGTGGTCATGGACTGCACCGACACGGGTGCGTCGCCACCGACGGCCACCGAGCCGACCTGGATCTTGCGGCTGACCCTGCGGTCGGCAAGCTTCGTCGGCACGGCCGGCATTCCGAGAGAGATGGCAGTCATCTGCTGTGCAACCCCAAGGTGTGGATCAAGGTCCCGAGATCGGCGGGCTCCAGGTTTCGAGATTACGCCAACCACGGGGCGGCCCACGCATCCGAGGGGCCGGAACACCCGAACGTAGGGAGCCGGGCACGAAGCGTGCCCGGCTCCCTACGTTTTTGCGCACATGCGGACGTACTAGGTGATCTTGATCGGGTTCACCACGTCGGCCACGAGTACGAGCAGCGTGAAGCAGACGAACACACCGGCCACCACGTACGCGGCGGGCATCAGCTTCGCCACGTCGAACGGGCCGGGGTCGGGGCGCCGGAAGACGCGCGCCAGATTGCGCCGGACCGACTCCCACAGGGCGCCCGCGATGTGCCCGCCGTCGAGCGGGAGCAGCGGGAGCATGTTGAACAGGAACAGCGAGAGGTTGAAGAACCCGACGAGCTGGAGGAAGAACACCAGCCGCTGCTCGGCCGGGATGTCCAGGGTGGCGATCTCGCCGCTGATCCGGGCCGCGCCGACGATGCCCATCGGGGAGTCGGGCTCGCGCTCGGCTCCGCTGAAGGCCGCGTTCCACAGGGCCGGGATCTTGGCGGGGAGCTTGAGCAGCCCCTCGACGCTGTTGTCGACGACCTCGCCCATGTGGTCCACGGACTGGCCGAAGGTCAGCGGGGCGATCTCGTTCCTGGGGCTGAAGCCGAGCCAGCCGGCCGTCACGTACTCGCCCTTGACGTACCCGCCGTGGCCGTCGGTCTTGGCGACCTTGTTCTCGATCAGTTTGACGGGGAGCGTCTGCTGCTGCCCGGCACGGACGACCGTGACCGTGGCGGGGCCGACGGTGTCGCGGATCTGCTTCTGCAGGGCGGCCCAGTCGGCGATCTTGCGGCCGTTGAACGCTACGATCCGGTCGCCCTCCTGGAGGCCGGCGGCCTTGGCCGGGGCGACCGGGTCGCCGGCCTTGCAGACCTCGCGCTTCTCGCTCTGCTGGATGACGCACGGCGAGACGGTGGCGACCTGCGTGGTCGTCTGGTTGATGCCGAAGCTCATCCAGACGCTGAAGAAGACCGCCAGGGCCAGCACCAGGTTCATGAACGGGCCGGCGAACATCACGATCACGCGCTTCCACGGCCTGCGCGTGTAGAACAGCCGCGTCTCGTCGCCGGGCTGGAGCTCCTCGTACGCCGCCGAGCGCGCGTCCTCGATCATCGATCGGAACGGCGAGGTCGACCGGGCGGTCACCTTGCCGTCCTCGCCGGGCGGGAACATCCCGATCATGCGGATGTAGCCGCCCATCGGGATGGCCTTGATGCCGTACTCGGTGTCCCCCTTGTGCCGCGACCAGATGGTCGGGCCGAAGCCGACCATGTACTGGGGCACGCGGATCCCGAAGAGCTTGGCCGTGGAGAGGTGGCCGAGCTCGTGCCAGGCGATCGAGACGAGCAGCCCGAATACGAAGATGAGTATTCCGAGCACCGTCATGAGTGCTGTCATGCGCGCGCCTCCACGGCGGCCCGGGCCGCCATCTCCTGTGCCCGGGCCCTGGCCCAGGTCTCCGCTTCGAGGACGTCCGCGACGGTCAGCAAAGTTCCCGCGTCCGGCGTTCCGTGCTCATCGACCACGGCAGAGACCGTATCCATGATTGCTGTGAACGGCAGCCGACCGGCCAGGAACGCCTCGACGCACTCCTCGTTCGCCGCATTGAACACGGCGGGGGCGGTGGAGCCCACCGTGCCCACGTGCCGGGCCAGTCCCACCGACGGGAAGGCCTCGGTGTCCAGGGGGAAGAACTCCCAGGTCGACGCCTTGCTCCAGTCGAAGGCGGGCGCCGCGTCGGGGACGCGCTCGGGCCAGCCGAGGCCGATCGCGATCGGTCCGCGCATGTCCGGCGGGGTGGCCTGGGCGAGCGTGGAGCCGTCGGAAAACTCCACCATCGAGTGGACGTACGACTGCGGATGGACCACGACCTCGATGCGGTCGAAGGGGATGTCGTACAGCAGGTGCGCCTCGATGACCTCCAGCCCCTTGTTGACCAGGGTCGCCGAGTTGATGGTGATCACCGGGCCCATCGCCCAGGTGGGGTGCGCGAGGGCGTCCTTGACGGTGACTCCGGCCAGCTCGGCGCGGGTGCGGCCGCGGAAGGGCCCGCCGGAGGCGGTGACCACGAGCTTGCGGACATCGGCGCGGGTGCCTGCGGCGAGCGCCTGGAAGAGGGCCGCGTGCTCGGAGTCGACCGGGATGATCTGGCCGGGCTTCGCGAGGGCCTTGACCAGCGGGCCGCCGACGATCAGCGACTCCTTGTTGGCCAGGGCGAGGGTCCGGCCGGCCCGCAGTGCGGCGAGGGTGGGCGCGAGGCCGATGGACCCGGTGATGCCGTTGAGGACGGTGTGGCACTCCGAGGCGGCGAGCTCGGTCGCCGCGTCGGGCCCGGCCAGGATCTCGGGCAGCGGCTCGGAGGCGCCGTACTGGGCGTTCAACGCCTCCTTCAGGGCCGGTACGACGTCCTCGCGGGCGACGGCCACGGTGTTGACCCGCAACTGCCGGGCCTGCTCGGCCAGCAGCCCGACGCGCCCGCCGGCGGCGGAGAGCGCGGTCACCCGGAACCGGTCCGGGTTGCGCAGGGCGAGGTCGATGGCCTGGGTCCCGATGGACCCGGTGGACCCGAGGATGACGATGTCCCGCCGGCCGGCCGCGGGGTCGAAGAGGAGGTGCGGATCGGCGAGGGGGGCTGGGCGGTCGCTCATGCCCCCCATTGTTGCCGCAACTCAGACACGGTTGGACACGGAGTCCCCTTGAACGACGCCGGCGAGCAGTTCGGGCAGCGTCCCGGCGAAGTCGGGCAGTGCGGTGGCGGCTCGCCACCAGGCTTCGGCGTCACCGGCGAGGGCCGCGGCGAAGAGCCGGTCGGCCTCGGCCCGTGCGGCCAGCACCGCCTCGGGCCGGTCGTGGCGGTCGGGGTGGTCCACCTCGCCCAGCCAGTGGCCCTCGTCCAGGGCCCATGCGGCGGGGGCCTTGTACCGGATCACGTCGGCGCCGGCCAGGACGCCGCCGTCGAGGCAGGCACGGACCCACCGGACGTCCTCGCGCAGATCGCCCATGGCGTTGGGCACCCCGAGGCTCGCGAGGGCCAGCTCGCGGTTCACGCTGTCGTCGGGCTCCCGCGCGGCTCCGGGGGCTAGGGCGTCCACGGCCGCGGCGAGCCCCGGTATCGGCCCCGGCGGCTGTGCGGGCGGCGCCGCCCCGGCGGCCACCGCGGCCGCCAGCTCGGGCAGGGTGCCGGTGAACCCGGGGGCGTGGCGCATCAGCTCCGCCCACAGCCGGGGGTCGTCGCCGAGCGCCGGGCGCAGCACCCGCAGCAGGGCGGAGCGCATTCCGGCCCGCTCGGCCAGGTTCCAGCCGAGGCTGCCGGCGGCGTGGGCCTGCCCGAGGAGCAGGGTCCGGTGGGCCGGGGCGACGGCCGTGGCGAGCTCGTCGAAGGTCAGGGAGCCGCTGCGGACGGCGCGGACCGCCGGCCGGTGCCACCCGCGGCCGTACGAGGCCTGCGCGCGGGTGTCGAGCAGTGCGAGCCGGGCATGCCGGTCCAGGTCGGCGACCAGCAGCAGGGCCTCCACGGAGCCGGGCGGCAGCGGGGCGCGGGCGTGCTCGCGCAGCAGGGTCCGCGGATCGGGGTCGTACGGGAGGGCCAGCACGTCGAGCGGTATCCGCGGGCGGCGGCTGCCGTGCAGGCGCAGCAGCCGGACGAGTTCCTCCCCGCTCAGCGGCGTTCCGTCGAGCGGACGGCCGAGCTCGGCGGCCAAGGTGGCCAGCAGCTCGGGCGAGGGTCCGGGGCGGGCCGCGTACCGGGCGGGGCCGGGCAGCCCCGGCAGGGGGCGGCCGAGCACGTGCGGGCTGCGGGCGATGGTGCGGCGGTCCTCGTCGGTGCCCTCGCGCAGCAACAGCGTGACGGCGGAGGCCGGCAGGTACTCGTCCCGGCACAGGTACCGGCGGGTGGGCGCGTCGAGGCGCCGCAGGACGTGGGAGGCGACGGCGTCCGGTGCGTGGCGCAGCAGGAGCGCCACGCACCAGGCGAGCCGTCGGCTCTCCCTGTCCACGTTCACATGCATCCGCTTCCCCGGGTTCCCTGTCGCCAGTGTCGTACGCCTGACGGGCACCCGGCGATGATCGCAGGTCAGCGGATGGGGCGGTGCACGTTCTTCCGGGTGGACGGGCCGGGGGTGGCGTCCGCGATCCAGGGGCCGTCGCCGGAGGGGTCGAGCACGCCCTCCTCAAGCCAGGTGTAGGTGCCGGAGAGCACGCCGGCGACGACCTTGCCGTCCAGGTCGTCGGTGTTGGACCAGAGCCGGCCGAAGAGCTCCTCGACGCGGATGCGGGACTGCCGGCAGAACGCGTCGGCCAGCTGGTAGGCCTCCCGGCCGTGGTCGCCGGAGGCGCGCATGTGCTCGGCGCGCACGCAGGCCGCGCTCATCGCGAACAGCTCGGCACCGATGTCGACGATCCGGCCGAGGAAGCCCTGCTTGGTCTCCATCCGGCCCTGCCAGCGGGACATGGCGTAGAAGGTGGACCGGGCGAGTTTGCGGGCGCAGCGCTCGACGTAGCGCAGGTGGCCCGAGAGGTCGGTGTGGCCGCCCGGGTGGAACGCGCGGTACGTGCCGGGCACGTGGCCGGGGCCGGTGGCGAGCTTGGGCAGCCAGCGGGCGTAGAAGCCGGCGGCGCGGGCTCCGGCCTTCGCCTTGTCGCCGAGGGCCTTCTCGGGGTCGATGAGGTCGCCGGCGACCGACAGGTGGGCGTCGACGGCCTCGCGGGCGATCAGCAGGTGCATGATCTCGGTGGAGCCCTCGAAGATCCGGTTGATGCGCAGGTCGCGCAGCATCTGCTCGGCGGGGACGGCGCGCTCGCCGCGGGCGGCGAGGGACTCGGCGGTCTCGAAGCCGCGGCCGCCGCGGATCTGGACGAGCTCGTCGGCCATCAGGCAGGCCATCTCGCTGCCGTAGAGCTTGGCGAGGGCGGCCTCGATGCGGATGTCGTTGCGGTCCTCGTCGGCCATCTGGGAGGCGAGGTCGACGACCGCTTCGAGGGCGAAGGTCGTGGCGGCGATGAAGGAGATCTTGGCGCCGACGGCCTCGTGCCGGGCGACCGGGCGGCCCCACTGCTCGCGGACGCCGGACCATTCGCGGGCGATCTTCAGGCACCACTTCCCGGCGCCGACGCACATGGCGGGCAGGGACAGCCGGCCGGTGTTCAGGGTGGTCAACGCGATCTTGAGGCCGGCGCCCTCGGCGCCGATGCGCTGCGATGCCGGGACCCTGACCTGGTGGAAGCGGGTGACGCCGTTCTCCAGGCCGCGCAGGCCCATGAAGGCGTTGCGGTGCTCGACGGTGATCCCGGGCGAGTCCGCCTCGACGACGAAGGCGGTGATCCCGCCGCGGTGGTTCTCCGACTTCGGCACCCGGGCCATCACCACCAGCAGGTCCGCGACGACCCCGTTGGTGGTCCAGAGCTTCACCCCGTCGAGGACGTAGGCGTCCTCGCCGTCGGGGACCGCGGTGGTGGCGAGGCGCGCCGGGTCGGAGCCGACGTCCGGTTCGGTGAGCAGGAAGGCGCTGATCGCGGTGGTCGCGCAGCGCGGCAGGAAGGTCTCCTTCTGCTCCTGCGTGCCGAACATCTTCAGCGGCTGCGGGACTCCGATGGACTGGTGCGCGGAGAGCAGGGCCCCGATGGCGGGGCTGACCGACCCGACGAGGGCCAGCGCCTTGTTGTAGTACACCTGGGTGAGGCCCAGGCCCCCGTACTTGGGGTCGATCTTCATGCCGAGGGCGCCGAGCTCCTTGAGCCCGCGCACGGTCTCGTCGGGGATCCGCGCTTCGCGCTCGATCCGCGCACCGTCGATCTCGGTCTCGCAGAACGCCCGGAGCCGGGCCAAGAACGCCTCGCCGCGCCGGACGTCCTCGTCCGCCGGCATCGGGTGCGGGTGGATCAGGTCGAGCCGGAAGTGCCCCAGGAACAGTTCCTTGGCGAAGCTGGGCTTGCGCCAGTCCTGTTCCCGGGCCGCTTCCGCGACCTGCCGTGCCTCGCGCTCGGTCACCTTGGGCTGTACGGGCTGTGTTGCGGACATGAGGGGGCTCACCTCGCCGCCGGAGTCGGTGGTACCGGCCTACTGGCCGGTGCTACCTGTGAGTCGTACCCAATCCGTGCCCGCGGGAAAAGGGGGACGGCCGGAGCCCCCGCACAGTGGGCTCCGGCCGTCGGCTTTTTGGCCGTACGAAAATCAGATGTCGAGGCCGGTCAGGACCAGGACTCGCTCGTACGTGTAGTCGTCCATCGCATAGCGGACACCCTCACGGCCCACACCCGACTGCTTGACGCCGCCGTACGGCATCTGGTCGGCGCGGTAGGACGGCGCGTCGCCGACGATCACACCGCCGACCTCAAGCTCGCGGTGGGCGCGGAACGCGGTCTGGATGTTCCGGGTGAAGACGCCGGTCTGCAGGCCGAACTTCGAGTCGTTGACGGCGGCGAAGGCCTCGTCGGTGTTCTCGACCTTGAGCAGGGTGAGGACCGGTCCGAAGACCTCCTCGACGGCGAGGGTGGAGTCGGCGGGCAGGTCCGCGAGGACGGTCGGCTCGTACGAGGCACCCTCGCGCTTGCCGCCGGTCAGCAGCTTCGCTCCGGCCGAGACGGCCTCGTCGACCCAGGACTCGACCCGCTTGGCGGCGTCCTCGGAGACGAGGGGGCCGACGTCGGTGGCGGAGTCGGACGGGTCGCCGGTGACCTGGGCCTGGACCTTCGCGACGACCTTCTCGACGAGGCGGTCGTAGACGGAGGCGTCGGCGATCACGCGCTGCACGGAGATGCAGGACTGGCCGGCCTGGTAGTTCGAGAAGGTCGCGATACGGGTCGCGGCCCAGTCGAGGTCGGCCTCGGAGGACCAGTCGTCCAGGACCACGGCGGCGGCGTTGCCGCCGAGCTCCAGGGTGCAGTGCTTGTGGGGCACCGACTGCTGGATGGCGTAGCCGACCTTGTCGGAGCCGGTGAAGGAGATGACGGGCAGGCGCTCGTCCTTCACCAGGGCCGGCATCTTGTCGTTGGCGACCGGCAGGACCGACCAGGAACCGGCCGGGAGGTCGGTCTCGGCGAGCAGCTCACCCAGGATCAGGCCGGAGAGCGGGGTGGCCGGGGCCGGCTTCAGGATGATCGGGGCGCCGACGGCGATGGCGGGGGCCACCTTGTGGGCGCACAGGTTCAGCGGGAAGTTGAACGGCGCGATGCCGAGGACCGGGCCCTTGACGAAGCGGCGGGTCAGGGCCAGACGGCCGACGCCACCGGGGTCGGTGTCGAGGCGCTGGGCCTCTCCGCCGTTGAAGCGGCGGGCCTCTTCGGCGGCAAAACGGAACACGGACACCGCACGGCCGACCTCACCGCGGGCCCACTTGATGGGCTTGCCGTTCTCGGCGGAGATCAGCTGGGCGATCTCCTCGGTGCGCTCGGCGAGCCGCTTGGACACGTGGTCGAGGGCGGCGGCGCGAACGTGGGCGGGAGTCGCGGAGAACTCGGCCGTCACGGCGTACGCCGCGGCCACGGCCTCTTCGACCTGGGCGTCGGTGGGCACGCTGACGGTGCCTACCAGTCGGCCGTCCCACGGGGAGTGGACGTCGAAGCTGTCCTCGCCGGTGGCCTGGCGGCCGGCGAGCCAGAAGGCGTGGGTGGAAGTCATGCGAATCCCGGCCCTTCGGATGTGTGCGGGTCCTTGTCCCCTCCACCGTAGGACTCCGGCCCGGATTCGGCGTTTATCCGGGTTGGAGTGTGCGAGGCCGGCCCCGCGCCGCTTTGTCACTGTCGCGGCCGCGGGGCTATGCCGCGGGCGGGCTGACCTTCAGGGCGAGCCACAGCTCCATGCGGACGTCCGGGTCGTCCAGGGAGCGGCCCAGGATCTCCTCCACCCTGCGCATCCGGTAGCGCAGCGTGTGCCGGTGAACCCCCAGGTCGGCCGCCGCCGCGTCCCACTGCCCGTGCCGCGACAGCCACGCCTGCAGGGAGGCCACCAGATCGCCGCGACCCTTCTCGTCGTGCTCGCGCAGCGCCCGCAGCGTGCCGTCCGCGAAGGCCCGCACCGCGTCGTCCGCCAGCAGCGGGAGCACCGACCCCGCCGCCAGGTCCTCGTGCTCCACCATCGGCCGGCCCCGCCGCCGGGCCACCGCCAGCGCCTGGTCGGCCTGCTTGAACGCCGCCGCCACCGCCGAAGCCGCCGCCGGAGCGGACAGGCCGACCACCAGCTCGTCCGGCTCCGGACCCGTCGCATCCCGCCCGCGCCGCGACTCCAGCAGCTCCGCGTGGTCCGCGCAGGCCTGTACCGCCGCACCTCCGTCGGCAGCCAGCACCACCAGCCGGCCGGGCTCCGGCACCACCAGCAGCGCCTCCCCGGCCCGGGCGGCCGCCGACTCCACGGCGTCGGCCAGCAGTGCCAGCCCCTCCGGCTGCGCGGTCCCCGACAGCGCCGGCTCCGCCACGATCAGCCGGAACGGCGCCTCCAGCAGTGCCCCGTACAGGTCACCGGCCACCGCCCGGGCGTGCTCGGCCTCCCCGTCCAGCAGCATCCGCAGCACCGCCGCGCCCAGCCGGGACTCTGCGTCGTGCAGCGACCTCGACCGCTCCGTGGTCAGGGTCAGCAGTGCCACCGCCGAGTGCACGGCGTACCGTTCGGCGGTGCCCAGCGGGGCCCCCGTGCCGACGGCCAGCGCACCGCGGGCCCGCCGGCCCGTCCCCAGCGACTGGAGCTCGACGCGGTCCTCCGACCCGCCCACCACCGCGCTCGCCGGCGCCGGCCGCTCCCGCAGCCGCTCCACGTCCGGGGTCAGCCGGGCGGCCCGCCGCGCGGCCCATTCGGGGGCGGCCGCGACCACCGCGCCCGAGGTGTCGTACAGGGCCGCCCAGCCGTGTACGTGCGCCGCCAGCTTCGCCAGCAGCTCGGCCGGCCCGTCGGCGGACAGCGCGGCCCGGGTCAGCTCCCGCTGCGCCTCGAAGCCGGCGGTCACCGCGCGGTACTGGTCTGCGGCGAGCGCCGCGGAGACGGCCTTGCTGATCGCGAGGAACGGGGTCCGGCGCGGCACCTCCAGCAGGGGAAGGTCCTCGGCCCGGGCGGCGTCGACGAGCGCCTGCGGGACGGCCTCGTAGTTCACGCCGACCGCGAACCCGATGCCGACGACACCGGCCGCGTCGAGGCGGCGGACGTACCGGCGCATCTCCTGCGGGTCCTCGGCGTCCACCTTCATCGCGGTGATCAGGAGCAGTTCCCCACCCTCCATATAGGGGACGGGGTCGGCGAGCTCGCTGACGTGGGCCCAGCGCACGGGGGTGTCGAGGCGGCCCTCCCCCGCCCGGACGCTGAGTTTGAGCGCCGAGTGCTGGACGAGCGAGGCGAGGGTGAGCGGCATCGGGTACCAGGAGCCTTAAAGGAAGGGAGGGGAGGGACGCGGCAAAAGAGGAAACGACGCGGCCGGAATTTCGCCTTGTCGTATGAACGGCTCCCCTCGATTCTGCCACCTCGTACGGGTCGGCTCAGCCCGTCGCGGCCAGCCGGACCAGCAGCGGAGCCGCCCGCTCGCCACGGACGGAGGTCAGCGAGAGGACCGCGTGGCCCGGCGGCACGGCGTGCGCCAGCTCCGAGGCCGACCACCTCTCCCGCTCCACCTGCCGTACGGTCACCGCGTCCGTGGTGACGGCCTTGCCGGTGACGAGCTTGCGGAAGGCGTGGATGGCCCGGGTGAGCGGCTGGTCGGCGAAGACGGTCCGGTGGGTGACGTCCCGCGTCTCCACCCACTCGGTGCCCCAGGCCTCGGCGAAGCGCTTGCCGTCCCAGGTGGTGACCCCGGAGAAGGCCATCCGGCAGCCGACCGCCCCCAGCAGCGGGGTGCGCAGCGCCTCCGGTACGTCGTCCAGCGTGCGCAGCGTCAGCAGGACGCCCGCGTTCGCCGAGCGCAGCCGTTGCAGGCCCCGCACCGTCTGCTGGGTCAGGGTGTGCGAGGCGTCGTCGAAGGCGAGGAACGCGAACAGCGACTGGTCGGCGCGCGCCGCGGCGGAGGCGTTGAACTGCGCGAGCAGCAGCCGGGCCAGGATGCGGGAGGCGTCGGCGTGTCCGCGCTCGGGCAGGTCGATGCGGACGCGCAGCGGATGCTCCAACGCCCGCAGCGAAAAGGGCCGCCCCTGCCCGGTGGTGTCGAAGAAGCCGGCGAACGCGGGCCGGTCGAGCAGGGCGACCCGGTCGGCGAGCGCCGGCCCCGGGTCGCCTGCGCTGCCGTACTGCCGCATCCGGGCGTCGAGTTCGCGGAGCATCACCTGCTGCCCGGCGTCTTCGAGTGCGGTGCGCAGCTCGCCGAGGGCCTCGGGCACCTGGTCGAGCAGTTCGCGCAGCTCGGGCACGGCGGGGAAGCGTCCGTACGCCGTCCGGAACGGGCCGAGCAGCTGGGCGAGGGCGGTCGCCGCCCGGCGCACCTCCAGGCCGGGGACGTCGCCGACGAAGGCCTCGGCGAGCAGGGTGGCCGCCTCGTCGGCGTCGGTGGTGCCGCCGTACAGGTCGAGGTCGTAGACGGAGTCGGGGTCGCCGACGCGGACCACGACGTCGTACGCGTCGTCCGGCCCGAGCCGGCTCCCGGCCGAGGCGACGGCGATGACGGCGGCCTGTCCGGCCAGCGCCTGGAGGGCGAGCGATTCGACGACGGGCCGGACCAGCTGCCGGGTCTTGCCCGCGCCGGAGGGGCCGACGGCGAGGAGGGAGGTGCCGAGCACGCCCGGGTCGAGGGCGAGGCGGGTGCCGCGCCGGCCGTACGGGTTGCGCTCGCTGTCCTCGACCGTGCCGAGCAGCACCTGGCGGGCGAGCAGATCGTGCCGCGCGGCCCGGACGGGCAGGTCACGGGCTCCGGAAGGGTGGACGCAGGCGCCCGCGCCCTTGTCGCGCACGGAGTCGGCGAAGGCTGCGGCCCGTGCGGGTTCGGCGCGTACGGACTCCCAGGCGCGCCGGATGCGCGCGTAGTCCACGTCGTTCATCCGCCCGGCCCCGGCTTCGGCCCCGAGCCGGTCGGCCGTCTCCCCGAGCCCGGCCCCGCGCACCTGCGGCCACGTGACGGGGTCGTCGGGGCCGCCTTCCTCGGGGCGGGCCGGAACGGCGGCCTGCACGGCTTGCACGGCTCGGCTGCGGAGCATCCGGCGGGCCAGTTCGGGCCAGCGGCCGAGCCGCCCGAAGCCGACCACCAGCGCGGCGATGACCAGCCCGTACCAGATGTAGGAGGCCACCACGGAGGGCAGCGTCCCGGCCCAGGAGTCGGGCGTGAACATGTAGAGGGGCCAGAGCCAGAAGCCGCCCAGGTAGCCGTTCCACAGCAGGGACCACAGCAGCAGCCCGGCCAGCAGGGCGATCAGCGCACCGCTGATCAGCTGCCGGGTGGGGGTCCGCTCGGGCTCCTCGGCGGCGCGCGGCACGTGCCCGTACGTCCACACGCCGGGCCCGTCGGAGCTGCGCGGGGTGCGCAGCCAGTCGGCGAGGGTCGGGCCGGTACCGGCCGGGGCGTGGGCGGGCTTCGGAGGGAGGCCGGGCGGCGGGCCGGCGGGCCGCGGAACGCGCCCGGCGCGCTGCGGCCGCTTCTCGTCCGTGCCGTACGTGCCGTCGGTGTCCATGAAACCCCTGCCCCCTGCCGTGCCTGCGCTGCGTCGCTCAATGTAGTTGCCCGGAGGCGGCCGCGGGCCCGTACGGGCCCATGCCTCCGCAGCGTCCACAAGACAGCCGGCCCGTCCTTCCTATGGCCGTCACGGACAAGGACACGCGGGGACCACTCCCGAACGGAGCATGCCGTACCCCCTGCCCCGGGCCTAGCCTGCGGACAAAGACACAAGTGCGTCCGAAAACACCCCCAGGAGCCCCCTATGACCGCTGTTCCGCAGGAGCGCAAGATCGTCACCGCGATCCCCGGCCCCAAGTCGCAGGAGCTGCAGGCCCGCCGTCTGCAGACGGTGGCCGGCGGCGTGGGCTCCGTGCTCCCCGTCTTCACGGCCCGCGCGGGCGGCGGCATCATCGAGGACGTCGACGGCAACCGCCTGATCGACTTCGGTTCCGGCATCGCCGTGACCTCCGTCGGCGCCTCCGCCGAGGCCGTCGTGCGCCGCGCCTCCGCGCAGCTCGCGGACTTCACCCACACCTGCTTCATGGTCACGCCGTACGAGGGCTACGTCGAGGTCTGCGAGGCCCTCGCCGAGCTGACCCCCGGTGACCACGCGAAGAAGTCGGCGCTGTTCAACTCCGGTGCCGAGGCCGTCGAGAACGCCGTCAAGATCGCCCGTGCGTACACCAAGCGCCAGGCCGTCGTCGTCTTCGACCACGGCTACCACGGCCGTACGAACCTCACGATGGCCCTGACCGCGAAGAACATGCCGTACAAGAACGGCTTCGGCCCGTTCGCCCCCGAGGTCTACCGCGTCCCGGTCGCCTACGGCTACCGCTGGCCCACCGGCGCCGAGAACTGCGGCCCCGAGGCCGCCGCCCAGGCGATCGACCAGATCACCAAGCAGATCGGCGCCGACAACGTCGCCGCCATCATCATCGAGCCGGTGCTCGGCGAGGGCGGCTTCATCGAGCCGGCCAAGGGCTTCCTCCCGGCGATCGTGAAGTTCGCCAACGAGAACGGCATCGTCTTCGTCGCCGACGAGATCCAGTCCGGCTTCTGCCGCACCGGCCAGTGGTTCGCGTGTGAGGACGAGGGCATCGTCCCGGACCTGATCACCACCGCCAAGGGCATCGCGGGCGGTCTGCCGCTCGCCGCCGTGACGGGTCGCGCCGAGATCATGGACGCCGCGCACGCGGGCGGCCTGGGCGGCACCTACGGCGGCAACCCGGTGGCCTGCGCCGGTGCGCTGGGCTCCATCGAGACCATGAAGGAGCTCGACCTCAACGCCAAGGCGAAGCAGATCGAGTCGCTCATGAAGGCCCGCCTGACGGCCATGCAGGAGAAGTACGACATCATCGGCGACATCCGCGGCCGCGGCGCCATGATTGCGATCGAGCTGGTCAAGGACCCCGCGTCCAAGACCCCGTTCCCGGAGGCGGCCGGCGCGCTCGCCAAGGCCTGCCACGCCGAGGGCCTGCTCGTCCTCACCTGTGGCACCTACGGCAACGTGCTCCGCTTCCTCCCGCCGATCGTCATCGGCGAGGACCTGCTGAACGAGGGCCTGGACCTCATCGAGGCGGCGTTCGCGGCCATCGGTACGGACGTCTGAGCGACTCACCGAACGCAGGAGCCCGCCAGTACCGCCGGTAACGGGCGGGCGCTGTGAAGAAGATGTGGGGGGCCGATGGCAGGAGCGCGTTCCTGCTGTCGGTCCCCTTCCCGCTGCCGTACGGTTTCTGCAGATGAGTGAGACACCCCGCTCCCGGGAAACCGGGGGCGACACCAGTACCGGGCTTCCCCAGCGCCGCACTGGGCCTGCGTTCGCGCACACTCCTCACCGATCGGACGGCCGTTCGCCCCAAACCCCCCGGGGCGCTCGGCAACCCGATCCGGGCGGCCGTCCCGGAACCATCCCCCCTGTTCCGGGACGGCCGGCCATTCTCCTCCTTCTCTCCCTGCTGGGACTGGTCCTGACGACCTGGCAGGTCCTGGCCTCGGGTCCGCTGCTCACACCGGACGAACGCCTCAGCCGCGCACTGGTGCGCACGGTCCCCGACGCCGTCACCGAACGCCTCTCCGACCTCGGCAACGTCCAGGTCGCCGTACCGGTCCTGGTCCTGGCGATGGCGTACTCCGTCCGGCGCTCCCGGTCCTGGGCCCCGGCCGTGACCGCGGGGCTGGCCATGGCGCTGGTCCCGGCCGTGATCGTGCCGCTGAAGGAGTGGACCGCCCGCCCGGGACCCCTGGAGCCCTGGGCCGCCGGCTACTACCCCTCGGGCCACACGGCCACCTCCGCCGTCGCCTACATCGGCGCGGCCCTGTTGATCGGCCCGATCACCCGCCGCCCGTGGCCGATGGCCTCCGCGCTCGCCTTGACGGGTGCCACGGCCGCCGGCTTGATCCTGCGCGGCTGGCACTGGCCCCTGGACGTCCTGGCCAGCTGCTTCCTGTGCACGCCCCTGCTACTGGCCGTCGCGCACGCCGTACGCCGCACCGACGCTCCTGTTGGCGGTCAAGGGCTGCCGAGAACCTGAGGGTGGCCCGGTCAGGCTCGGTAGGGGTACAGGGCAACACGGTCGGATGCGACGCTGACCTGCACCCAGGAACCGTCCAGGCCGCTGGGGAGGGGTGATGCCAGATCGAACAGCACGGGCCAGTGGCCCATCTGGAGGTGGGCGGCGCCGTCGTCGATCAAGTGGAGGCGGCCGCTCATGATCACCCGGTCGCCTTCCTGTCGGAGTTCGGGCTCGGCGGCAGCGGTTGGCTGGGTGTTCTGGCCCCAGTGGATGTCCTCGTCGAGGGTCCACTCAATGAGGTGCTGGCCGTCGGCTTCTCGCGGATCACCACGCCAGAGCACCACGGCGGACCCGATGGGGGTGTGAACCCGAACTGCCATGTGCTGCTGCGAGGTGCGCGGCAGGCTCTCCGTGCGGACGAACATCGCCTCATCATCCATGACGTCACGTCTCCGACAAGGCCGAGCGGCGCCGGATCCCTCCGAACACCGCATCCGGTTCGGTGCCGGCCTGATCGACACTGTCATCCTGTCAGCTGCCTTCCCCGGCCGGAGCCATGGAGAACGGGAACCCGCTACGCGTATCAATGTCAGACCCCCCGCCTAGTCTTGCGCCGGTCTTGGGACTTCTCCCCTACGGA
This sequence comes from Streptomyces sp. NBC_00597, assembly GCF_041431095.1. Taxonomy (GTDB): domain Bacteria; phylum Actinomycetota; class Actinomycetes; order Streptomycetales; family Streptomycetaceae; genus Streptomyces. The sequence goes on along the minus strand of NZ_CP107757.1, from coordinate 6,500,220 downwards.
AGGCGGCGGCGCGCGATGGGTGCCAGCGGGTGGGAATACGTGACGGAGTACGAGGGCAGCGTCGAAGCCTCGTTCGCCGCCTTGCAGGCACGGGTCTTCCACGAGGAGTACGGCGGTGACGGGACGTACGGGAGCCTGGCGGAACTGCGTGCCGACGAGCAGTTCATGCACGAGGAGGGCACGCACTCCATCCTCGACATCGAGCGGGTCGTGCGCACCACCGATGCCCCTCGGTACGAGAACGGCGACCTCTGCACGCTCCGCCCCCTGACCGCCGGTCGCGCCGTCCACCACTTCGGCACGGACCGGCCGACCGTCGGGCGGTACCGGGAGGTGATGGCGGCGGCGAACGCGTCGATGAGCCACGAGGAGTACGAGCAGAGCCTGATCGGCGAGTGCCGCATGCGGTGGACCGGGCTGTACGTCCTCCTGTACGCGGGGGACGAGCCCACGCACGTGGGGATCTTCGGCTACTCGGGCGACTAGCTAGGGCCGGGCCGGAGCCCGGGGGCTCCGGCCCGGGGCTCCGGCTAACTGCCGAAGTAGGCGTCGAAGTTGCGGCTGAACTCCCAGCCGCCGAAGCGGTCCCAGTTGATCGACCAGGTCATCAGGCCGCGCAGGGCGGGCCAGGTGCCGTGCGTCGGGTAGGTCCCGCAGTTCGTCCTCTTCGTCAGGCAGTCCAGCGCCTTGTCCACCTCGGCCGGCGGGGTGTGGCCGTTGCCCGCGTTGGTGGTGGCCGGGAGGCCGATCGCCACCTGGTCCGGGCGCAGCGGCGGGAAGACGCGCACGGTGTTGCCCGCGACCGGGAACCCGGTGAGCAGCATGTCGGTCATGGCGATGTGGAAGTCCGCGCCGCCCATGGAGTGGTACTGGTTGTCCAGACCCATGATCGGGCCCGAGTTGTAGTCCTGGACGTGCAGGAGGGTGAGGTCGTCGCGCAGGGCGTGGATGACCGGGAGGTACGCGCCGGCCCGCGGGTCCTGGCCGCCCCAGGGGCCGGAGCCGTAGTACTGGTAGCCCAGCTGGACGAAGAAGGTCTCCGGGGCCATCGTCAGGACGAAGTCCGGGCCGTACTTGGCCTTCAGCGTCTTGACGGCGGAGATCAGGTTGACGATCACCGGGGTGGCGGGGGCGCGGAAATCGGTGTCGCCGGTGGCGAGCGAGAGGGAGTGGCCCTCGAAGTCGATGTCGAGTCCGTTGAGCCCGTACTCGTCGATGATCTTGCTGACGGAGGATACGAAGGTGTCGCGGGCGGCCGTGGTGGCGAGCTGGACCTGGCCGTTCTGGCCGCCGATCGAGATCAGCACCTTCTTGCCCGCGGCCTGTTTGGCCTTGATGGCCGCCTTGAACTCGGCCGGGGATTCCACTCCGGGGCATTCGGCGACCGGGCAGAGGGAGTAGCGGATGTCCCCCGAGGTCACCGACGTCGGTTCGCCGAACGCGAGGTTGATGACGTCCCAGGAGTCCGGCACGTCGGCCATCCGGACGTATCCGGAGCCGTTGGCGAAGCTCGCGTGGAGGTAACCGACCAGGGCGTGGGCCGGGAGGCCGGGGTTGCCCGGGTTGCCGCCGCCGCTCGTCGTGGAGGCGGTCACGGGGGCGCTCTTCGCGGACTCGCCGGCCGCGTTCACCGCGCTGACCCGGAAGGTGTACGGGGTGGAAGCGGCGAGTCCGGTGATGGTGGCCGAGTTCGCGGTGACGCTCACGGGCGCGGCGCCGTCCCGGTGGATCGTGTAGGACGTGGCGCCCGGGGCGGCCGACCAGGAGAGGTCCAGGCTGCTCGCGGTGGCTCCGGACGCCGTCAGGCCGGTGGGGGCGGCCGGGGGCTGGGGCTGGCCGGGTCCGGAGCCGCCCGGGTCGGGGCCGACGAGCGTGACGTCGTCCGTGAAGTGGGCGCTCTGGCCGTACCAGCCGTGCGTGTAGACCGTCACGGAGGTGGTGGCCGCGCCCGTACGGAAGGTCGTGCTCAACTGCTTCCAGGCGCCGGGGGTCTGCGTCCAGGTGGACACGTCGGTGGTGCCGGTCCCGGCCGCGCCGAGGTAGACGTACGCGCCCTGCACCCAGGCGCCGAGCGTGTACGTCGAGTCGGGCTTGACGGGGACGGTCTGGGAGCACCGGGCGTTGTCCTGGCCGGCCGGGGTGGCCTTGAGGGCGGAACCGCCTCCGTGAACGGGGGTGGTGACGACGGCTCCGCTGCCGGCCGAGCAGCTCCAGCCGTCGAGTCCGGCTTCGAAGCCGCCGTTGCGGACGAGGTCGGCGTCGGCTGCGGCGGCCGGCGGCCCCGCGGCGAGGAAGCCGACGACCGCGAGGGCGGCGGCGGCGAGGAAAGGCACGGGTCTGCGCACAACTGCCTCCGGAACATGGGGGGATGGAGCCAGGCCGCCGATGAGGCGGCAGCGGCGCCCAACATGGTCCAGACCAATGCCCTTGTCAAGGCTTGCGGCCCTCCTCCCCCGCCGCCCGCGCCGCGGCCTCGTGCATGGCGAGCTCCAACAACACCGGGTCGGTGAGCGTCCCGCGACCGTCAGGGACCACCAGCCAGTGCACTCCGCCCGTCCGCCGGCCGGGGTACGGGACCGCGATCCAGGTCCCGCGCCCTACTCCCCGTACGCCGGTGCCGATCCAGCGGGAAGCCGTGCCCGGGGGCACGAAGAAGCCCAGCCGCGCGTCGCCGGAGTCGGCGAGCACCGGGCCGGGCCGGTCGAGGAGCTGCGTCAGGACGTCGAGGGCGGTCTGCCCCAGCTCCCCGGGCAGGATCAGCACGTCCCAGAGCCGGCCGGCGGGCAGCAGGGCGACCCCGAGGGGGTTGCGCTCCCACTCCCACCGGCAGGCATCGGGTTCCGGCGCCACCGCCACCAGCCATTCCACCGCGGACTTGATTTCCGAGCCCTGCATCGCCCGGCCTCCGTTCTCTGGGGTGAGGGGTACTCACCGGAAGAGAGCGGGGCCGGGCCCTACGATGACGCGGGTTTGGTCACCTCGTGGTGGTGAAGCGGCTCACGCCGTGAAACGCGGCGCACGCCGGGAGCGTGCCCCAGGGGGGCGCCGGTCAGCTGTCGAAGCCCAGTCCGAGCTTGTCGAGGGCCTTCAGCCACAGGTTGCGGCGGCCGCCGCGGGCGTCCGCCCGGGCCAGGGACCACTTGGTCAGCGTGATCCCGGTCCAGGCGAAGGGCTCGGGCGGGAACGGCATCGGCTTGGACTTCACCATCTCCAGCTCGGTCCGCTCGGTGCGGGCCCCGTCGAGCAGGTCCAGCATCACGTCGGCGCCGAAGCGGGTGGAGCCAACGCCGAGCCCCGTGTAGCCGGCCGCGTAGGCGACCCTGCCGCCGTGCGCGGTGCCGAAGAAGGCGGAGAAGCGCGAGCAGGTGTCGATGGCCCCGCCCCAGGCGTGGCTGAACTTGATGCCCTCCAGCTGCGGGAACGCGGTGAAGAAGTGCTGCGCGAGCTTCAGGTACGTCTCGGGGCGGTGGTCGTACTCGGAGTCGAGCTTGCCGCGGTAGGGGTAGATGGCGTCGTAGCCGCCCCACAGGATGCGGTTCTCCGGGGTGATGCGGAAGTAGTGGAACTGGTTGGCGCTGTCGCCCAATCCCTGGCGGCCCTGCCAGCCGATCGCCTTCAGCTGGTCGTCGGTCAGCGGCTCGGTCATCAGCGCGTAGTCGTAGACCGGGACCGTGAGCGGCCGGATCCGCTTGACCAGCGACGGGAAGATGTTCGTGCCGAGCGCCACCCGCCGGGCGAAGATCCGCCCGTACGGGGTGCGCACCGCCATCCCGGCGCCCGAGGAGGCCAGTGACAGCCCCCGGGTGTTCTCGTAGATCCGCACACCCAGCGACAGGCAGGCCGCCTTCAGCCCCCAGGCGAGCTTCGCCGGATTGAGCATGGCGACGCCGTCGGTGTCCCACAGGCCCGCGAGGAACGTCGGCGAGTCGATCTCCGCGCGCAGCTCCTCGCGGTCCAGCCAGCGCGAGCCGTCCGCGAGGCCCAGCTTCTGGGCCTCCTCGTACAGCTCGCGCAGCTCCTCGACCTGGTGGGGTTCGGTGGCCACGTCGATCTCGCCGGTGCGCTCGAAGTCGCAGTCGATGCCGTAGCGGGTGATGGCCGCCTCGATCTCGTCGAGGTTGCGGGCGCCCAACTCCTCCAGCTTGGCGAGCTCGCCCGGCCAGCGGGCCATGCCGTTGGCGAGGCCGTGCGTGAGGGAGGCCGCGCAGAAGCCGCCGTTGCGACCGGAGGCGGCCCAGCCCGCCTCCTTCGACTCGATCAGGACGACGTCCCGGGCGGGATCGCGCTCCTTGGCGATCAGCGCGGTCCACAGTCCGCTGTACCCGCCGCCGATGACGAGCAGGTCGCAGGCCTCGTCGGAGGTCAGCGCCGGCTGCGCGGCGGGCTTGCCGGGGTCGTCCAGCCAGTACGAGACCGGCAGTGCTTCGGAAAGTGATTGGGCAACGCTTCGCATGGCGACTGGGGCCATGTCTTCCAACTCCCTACAGGGGTTAATTCGGCTGTGCCTTCTTGCGGCGGTTGCCGACCATCTGGCCGACGAGGACCACCAGCACCGCGATGACGAACATCGCCGTGCCGATGACGTTGATCTGTACAGGCGTACCGCGCTGGGCGGATCCCCACACGAACATGGGGAACGTGACGGTGTTGCCCGAGTTGAAGTTGGTGATGATGAAGTCGTCGAAGGAGAGCGCGAAGGACAGCAGTGCGCCCGCCGCGATACCGGGTGCCGCGATCGGCAGGGTGACCCGTACGAAGGTCTGCACCGGGCCCGCGTAGAGGTCGCGGGCGGCCTCCTCCAGCCGCGGGTCCATCGACAGGACGCGCGCCTTGACCGCGGCGACGACGAAGCTGAGGCAGAACATGATGTGGGCGATCAGGATCGTCCAGAAGCCCAGCTGGATGCCCATGTTCAGGAAGAGCGCGAGCAGCGAGGCCGCCATCACGATCTCGGGCATCGCCATCGGCAGGAAGATCAGCGAGTTGACCGCGCCGCGCGCCCGGAAGCGGTAGCGGACCATCGCGAAGGCGATGGCGGTGCCGAGGACGGTGGCGCCGATCGTGGCCCACACGGCGATCTGGAGCGACAGGGACAGGGAGCCGCACAGGTCGGCGACCCCGCAGGGGTCCTTCCAGGCGTCGAGCGAGAACTCCTGCCAGGCGTAGTTGAACCGCCCGGCGGGGTTGTTGAAGGAGAAGACCGTCACGACGACGTTCGGCAGGATCATGTACGCGAGCGTGCCGAGGCCGAAGATGACGACGAGATTGCGCCGGAGCCAACGCATCAGACCAGGTCCTCCGTCCCCGCTCGGCGGATGTAGATGGTGACCATGATCAGGACGATGGCCATGAGGATGAAGGACAGCGCGGCGGCCGTCGGGTAGTCGAGGATCCGCAGGTACTGCGACTGGATGACGTTGCCGATCATCCGGGTGTCCGTGGAGCCGAGCAGCTCGGCGTTCACGTAGTCGCCGCTCGCCGGGATGAAGGTGAGCAGCGTTCCGGAGACCACGCCCGGCATGGACAGCGGGAAGGTCACCTTGCGGAACGTCGTCGCGGGGTGGGCGTACAGGTCCCCGGCCGCCTCGTGGAGGCGGGTGTCGATGCGCTCCAGCGAGGTGTAGAGCGGCAGGATCATGAAGGGGAGGAAGTTGTACGTCAGACCGCAGACCACCGCCAGCGGCGTGGCCAGCACCCGGTCCCCCTGGGTGATGCCGAGCCAGCTGGTGACGTCCAGGAAACCAATCTTGTTGAGGACGGCGACCACGGGGCCGCCGTCGGCCAGGATCGTCTTCCAGGCCAGGGTGCGGATCAGGAAGCTGGTGAAGAACGGCGCGATGACCAGCACCAGCAGCAGGTTGCGCCAGCGGCCCGCCCTGAAGGCGATCAGATAGGCCAGCGGGTACCCGAGCAGCAGGCACAGCACGGTCGCGGTGCCGGCGTACGCGAGGGAGCGCAGGAACTGCGGGTAGTACTCGGTGAGCGCGTCCCAGTAGGTCTGGAAGTGCCAGGTGACTTCGAAGCCCTCTTCGAGGGAACCGGTCTGCACCGACGTGGAGGCCTGGTAGACCATCGGCAGCACGAAGAAGACCAACAGCCACAGGATGCCGGGGAGCAGCAGCCAGTAGGGGATCAGCCGCTTGCGCACGGACGGCTTGTGGACCGGCGGTTCGGTGGGGGCCTCGACCTCCGGCGGCGCGGCGGTGGCGGTCATGCGCCCTCCTCGACCGTCTCGATGCCGGCGTCTATGTCCTGGGCGGCGTCGAGGCCGAAGGTGTGCTCCGGGTTCCAGTGCAGGACGACGTCGGCGCCGGGGGCCAGGCGGGCGTCGCGCTCGATGTTCTGGACGTACACCTCCAGCTCGGGGCAGACCTGGCTGTCGATGACGAACTGGGTGGAGACCCCGATGAAGGAGGAGGCCGCGATCTTGCCGTGGACCTTGTTGCGGCCGGCGGCGATGGTGTCCACCTCGTCCGCATGGACCAGGGATATCTTCTCCGGGCGCACCCCGACCAGCAGCTTTCCGCCGGTCTTAGGGGTGGTCGAACATCGGGCCGCCGGCAGCCGCAGCTTCGTCCCCGACGAGCTGACCACCACGCCGGAGCCGCCCGCCTCCAGGACCTCGGCCTCGATGAGGTTGGACGTGCCGAGGAAGTTCGCGACGAAGGTGGTCCGCGGGTTCTCGTAGAGCTCGGCGGGCGCGCCCAGCTGCTCGACGCGACCGCCGCTCATCACGGCGACCGTGTCGGCCATGGTCATGGCCTCCTCCTGGTCGTGCGTGACGTGCACGAAGGTGATGCCGACCTCGGTCTGGATCCGCTTGAGCTCCAGCTGCATCTGGCGGCGCAGCTTGAGGTCGAGTGCGCCGAGGGGCTCGTCGAGGAGCAGCACCTGGGGGTGGTTGATGAGAGCGCGGGCGACGGCCACGCGCTGCTGCTGGCCGCCGGAGAGCTGGTGCGGCTTGCGCTGGGCGAACTGGCCGAGCTCCACCAGCTCCAGCATGTCGTCGACCTGCTTCTTGACGGACTTGATGCCGCGGCGGCGCAGCCCGAAGGCCACGTTCTCGTAGATGTTCAGGTGCGGGAACAGCGCGTAGCTCTGGAACACCGTGTTGACGGGGCGCTTGTAGGGCGGCAGCTGGGTGACCTCGCGGTCGCCGAGGTGGACCGTTCCGGTGGAGGGCTCCTCCAGGCCGGCGATCATGCGCAGTGTGGTGGTCTTCCCGCAGCCCGAGGCGCCGAGCAGGGCGAAGAAGGAGCCCTGGGGGATGGTGAGATCCAGCGGGTGCACTGCGGTGAACGAGCCGTAGTGCTTGCTGATCCCGGCGAGGCGGACGTCGCCGCCCGCGGTCTTGTCAGTCATGGGTCGCGGCCTTCGGTGGTGGTGTCGTCGGAAGGGTGCGGGGCGCGGATGCCGGCACGGGGGGTCGTCAGGCTCCGATGAGCTTGGCGAACTTCTCCTCGTACGCGGTCTCTTCCTCACTGCTGAGCGTGCGGAAGGCGTGGGCCTTGGCCGCCATCGCCTTGTCCGGAATGATCAGGGGGTTGTCCGCGAGCGCCGGATCGATCTTCGCAAGGTCTTCCTTGACGCCGTCGACCGGGCAGACGTAGCTGATGAACGCGGCCAGCTGGGCGGCGATCGGGGGCTCGTAGTAGAAGTCGATCAGCTTCTCGGCATTGGCCTTGTGCCGGGCGTGGGCGGGGACCAGCAGGTTGTCGCTGGAGGTGATGTAACCGGGCGCCGGTATCGCGTACTTGATGTCCGGGTTGCCGGCCTGGAGCTGGATGACGTCGCCGGCCCAGGCCAGGCAGGCGGCGAGGTCGCCCTTGTCGAGGTCCGCGGTGTAGTCGTTGCCCGTGAAACGGCGGATCTGCTTGGTGTCCACGCCCTTCTGGAGCCGGCCGATGGCCGCGTCGAAGTCGGCGGTGGTGAAGCTCGCCGGGTCCTTGCCCTGGTCGATCAGGGTCATGCCGACGCTGTCGCGCATCTCGGTGAGGAACCCGACGCGACCCTTGAGGGAGGGGTCGTCGAGCAGCTGCGTGACGGAGTCGACCTTCTTGCCGTCGGTCGCCTTCGCGTTGTAGGCGATGACGGTGTCGATGCCGGTCCAGGGGTAGCTGTACGAACGGCCCGGATCCCAGTCGGGGGTGCGGAACTGAGGGATCAGGTTGGCGTAGGCGTGCGGCAGGTGGGAGGGGTCCAGCTTCTGCGCCCAGCCGAGCCGGATGATGCGCGCGGCGAGCCAGTCGGTGACGACGATCAGGTCGCGGCCGGTGTCCTGGCCGGCCGCGAGCTGCGGGCGGACCTTGCCGAAGAACTCGACGTTGTCGTTGATGTCCTCGGTGTACTTGACCGCGATCCCGGTGCGCTTGGTGAACTCCTCCAGCGTGGGGTGGGACTTCTCGTCCTCGCTGGTGTCCATGTACTCGGTCCAGTTGGAGAAGTTGATCTCCTTCTCCCGGTCCGAGTGGTCGTCGGAGGCGACGGTGGTGTCGCCCGCGCGTTTGGCCGGCGGGATGCCGCAGGCGGACAGGGAGGCCAGGCCGCCGAGGGTGAGCGCTCCGACACCGGAGGCGCGCAGCAGCGAGCGGCGGGTGAGGGCGCCGCGCCCGCTGGTGAGGCTGCGCCGCATCGCGGCGAGTTGCGCCGCCGAGAGGCGGTCGGGCTCGAACTGCTCCATGAGCTGCCCTTTCGGGATGGGTGGCGCCGCTGGTCAGGCGGCCGGCTGCCACGCGGCGGAAGCCGAAGACGGTTAGGTGCGGTCCCCGAAGACGGTGCGGTGCCAGTCCTTGGCAGCCACCGCCGTGTTGTCGTACATCACGTGCTTGACCTGCGTGTACTCCTCGAAGGAGTAGGCGCTCATGTCCTTTCCGAAGCCACTCGCCTTGTAGCCGCCGTGAGGCATCTCGCTGATGATCGGGATGTGGTCGTTGACCCAGACGCAGCCCGCCTTGATCTCGCGGGTGGCGCGGTTCGCCCGGTAGACGTCGCGGCTCCAGGCGGAGGCGGCGAGTCCGTACGGGGTGTCGTTGGCGAGCTCGATGCCCTCGTCGTCGGTGTCGAAGGGGAGGACGACGAGGACCGGACCGAAGATCTCGGACTGGACGACCTCGCTGTCCTGGGCGGCGCCGGCGATAAGGGTGGGCCGGTAGTACGCGCCTGCGGCGAGCTCGCCGCCCGGGATCTCGCCGCCGGTGACGACGGTGGCGTAGCCGCGGGCGCGCTCCACGAAGCCGGCGACCCGGTCGCGCTGGGCGTGCGAGACCAGCGGGCCGAGGTCGGTGGCCCAGTCGTCGGGGTCGCCGAGGCGGACGGTCTCCATCAGCGCGGCCACGCGGGCGACGAACGCGTCGTGCAGGGGGCGCTGGATGTACGCGCGGGTGGCGGCGGTGCAGTCCTGGCCGGTGTTGATCAGGGAGGCGGCGACGGCGCCGTGGGCGGCGGCCTCCAGGTCGGCGTCGTCGAAGACCACGAAGGGCGCCTTGCCGCCGAGCTCCAGGTGGAGCCGCTTGACGGTGGCGGTGGCGATCTCGGCGACGCGCTTGCCGACGGCGGTGGAGCCCGTGAAGGAGGTCATGACCACGTCCGGGTGGCCGACCAGGTGCTCGCCCGCGTCCCGGCCGGCGCCGGTGACGATGTTGACCACGCCGTCCGGCAGGCCCGCGTCCTTGGCCGCCTGGGCGAACATCAGGGACGTGAGCGGGGTCAGCTCGGCGGGCTTCAGGACGATCGTGTTGCCCGCGGCGATCGCCGGGAGGATCTTCCAGGCGGCCATCTGGAGCGGATAGTTCCAGGGGGCGATGGAGCCGACGACCCCGATGGCCTCGCGTCGCACGTAGGAGGTGTGGTCCCCTGAGTACTCGGCCGCCGCCTGCCCCTGCAGATGCCGGGCGGCGCCCGCGAAGAAGGCGGTGTTGTCGATGGTTCCCGGTACGTCGAACTCGGTGGACAGCTTGATCGGCTTGCCGCACTGGAGGGATTCCGCGTACGCGAAGTCCTCGGCCTGTTCGGCCAGCACGGCGGCGAGCCGGTGCAGGGCGTCCGAGCGCTCGCCGGGGGTGGCCGCCGACCAGGCCGGGAAGGCCCGCTTGGCGGCGGCGACGGCCTCGTCGACGTCGGCGGTGGAGGCCAGCTCGTACGTGAGCACCTCCTCGCCCGTCGCAGGATCGACGACGGTGTGCGACCGCCCGGAGGTTCCGGACCTCAGCTGCCCGTCGATGTACTGCGCGCCGTTTGCGAAGCGGTCTTTGACCTGGAAGCGATTACCCATCACGCTCTCACGCTCTCCGTAGCTTCAGCTCGAATTGAGTGCCGATCCTGGCAGAGGTGTTCCCCACCGCCAAGTGATTCCGTTGTTGCCTTTTGATTACGCGACGGAATCGGTCGACCATGTGTCGAGGCACACGCCGAATCCCGTACGAAGTGTCAGTGGCGACTGCCAGACTCGCGTGCATGGAAAAGATCGACAAGTTGATCGAGCAGGTCAGCCGTGGTGAGAGGCTGAAGTACCTGCCGTTCTGGGGACACCGGCCGCGTCCGGACGGGACGCTCGGCCCCAGCTGCATGAGCCAGTGGTGGCCGTCGCCCTTCACCGTGGGTGATGTCCTGTACGCCACGGCGGAGCACTGGATGATGGCCGGCAAGGCCCGCCTGTTCGGGGACCCCGAGGCGGAGCGCGCCGCGCTGGAGGCGAAGACTCCGGCGGAGGCCAAGAAGGCCGGGCGGCTCGTGCGCGACTTCGACGAGGCGACGTGGGAGCGGGAGCGGTTCGCGCTGGTGGTGGAGGGCAGCGTGCACAAGTTCGCGTCCACCCCCGAGCTGCGCGGGTACCTGCTGGGCACGGGGAACCGGGTGCTGGTGGAGGCGAGCCCGTTGGACAGCATCTGGGGCATCGGCCTCGCCGCGGACGACGACCGCGCACTGGACCCGTCCCGCTGGCGCGGTCTGAACCTCCTGGGCTTCGCCCTGATGGAGGCCCGCGACCGGCTGCGCACGGACGCGGCCTGACCTCGGCCGGGCCGGTGCCAAATGCGTGGCGGGCCGGCGGGCGGGCCGCCTAACGTAGGGCTCGTCCAGGTGCGAAGGCGAGACCTACTTCCACTGTTAATGGGGCGGCCGCGGGTTCGAGTCCCGTCATCGGCTTCGGGCCGGTGTAGCTCAGTTGGTAGAGCACCACGTGGTCTCGCCGACCTCGACCTCTGGACACCTGTGTCACGCACCTCCCGGTGCGCCGTGCTGCGGCTCCTTCTCGTGCAGAGAATCCCAGGCCGCCGCCACTTCGATCTCGGGAGGCACGCGTGCGGGACGCCCGGTGCGCAGGCGACGGCTACTTCCGGATCGACGGGTCGCGGGTTCGAATCCCGCCCGGCCACGGCCGGTAGCTCAGTCCGGAGAGAGCAGTCGACACAGCCCGTCGCCGACCTCTGACCTCGGGCATCCCGCACGCCACGCCTCCCCCGCACTCCACCGGATTCGGGGGGATCCACATGGCTCGCTTCAACCTGCGCGCGTTCAGGACGGCGGCTGCACCGGCTGCCGCCGCGCCCACCTCGCCCGTACGTTCCACCCGCGGTCGCGCCGCCAACCACCAGGGCGGCCCCGGCTTCGTCCGCGATCCGCGCTCCGAGCTGTTCCTGCTCGCCGTCGCCAACTTCGTGACGCAGCGGACCTTCTACGAGAGCGGCGAGGCCCGCGACGACCGGTTCTGCGCACTCGTGCGCCGACTGGCCGTCGAGGACCCCGCGTGGACCGCCGGCCTGCTCGGCTGGCTGCGTACCGACGCGAACATGCGGACCGCCTCGCTGGTCGGAGCGGCCGAGTACGTCAAGGCGCGGCTCGATGCCGGAGCGGGCGACGGGCCGTCGAACCGCAGCGTCGTGGACCGTGTGCTGCAGCGTGCGGACGAGCCCGGCGAACTGCTGGCCTACTGGACGGCGACGCACGGGCGCAACGTGCCCAAGCCGGTCAAGCGCGGCATCGCCGATGCCGTACGCAGGCTGTATTCCGGCACGTCGCTGCTGAAGTACGACACCGCGTCCAAAGGCTTCCGCTTCGGCGACGTGTTGAACCTCGTACACGCCTCCCCCGATCCCGCCAAGCCCTGGCAGGGCGAGCTGTTCCGCTACGCCCTCGACCGGCGCCACCACCCGGAGACGGCACGCGTACCGGCCGGCAACCGCACCCTGCTCGCCCACCGGGAACTCATGGAACTCCCGGTCGAGGAGCGCCGGGCGCAGGTCATCGCGCCGGACGGGGCCGAGCGGCTCGCCGCCGCGGGCATGACCTGGGAGGCACTGGCCGGCTGGCTCCGGGGGCCGATGGACGCGGCCGCGTGGGAGGCGATCATCCCGTCCATGGGCGCGATGGCGCTGCTGCGGAACCTGCGCAACTTCGACCAGGCCGGTGTCTCGGACGCGGTGGCCGCGCAAGTAACGGCGAAGCTCTGCGACCCGGAAGTCGTCGCCCGGTCCCGACAGTTCCCCTTCCGCTACCTGGCCGCCTACCAGCACGCGCCCTCGCTGCGCTGGGCGTACCCGCTGGAGCAGGCGCTCGGCCACTCGCTGGCCAACGTACCCGCGCTGCCGGGCCGGACGCTGGTCCTCGTGGACCGGTCGGGGTCGATGTGGGCGCCGCTGTCGGACCGCTCCCGACTCAACCGGGCGGACGCGGCGGCCGTCTTCGGTACGGCGCTGGCGCTGCGCGCCCAGGCCGCGGACCTGGTGCAGTTCGGGACGCAGAGCAAGCAGGTCCCGTACGAGCGGGGCGAGTCGGTACTGAAGGTGCTGGAGCGGTTCGAGGACCTCGGCGGCACCTGCACCGCCGAGGCCGTGCGGCGGCACTACGCGGGGCACGACCGGGTCCTGATCGTCACCGACGAGCAGGCGACCTACCACCACGGCGGCGACCCGACGGCCCTCGTCCCCGGCGAGGTCCCGGTGTACACGTGGAACCTGGCCGGGCACCGGACGGGCCACGCGCCCTCCGGGTCCGCCAACCGGCACACCTTCGGCGGGCTCACCGACGGGGCGTTCCGCATGGTCACCCTGATCGAGGACGGCCGGGACGCGGACTGGCCGTGGGTGGCGCAGGCCCCGTAGGCGGACGGTGGGTGACGGACGGGGCCGGGCCCGGGCAACTGCTGCCCGGGCCCGGCCCCGTTCCGTGTGCCCCGCGGCTCCCGGGTCAGACGTTCTCGCGGATCTGCGTGTGCGAGGACGGGCCGTCGAAGTCGTTGCCGGTCCCCGAGTCGCCGAGCAGGACACCCGCGATCACGAGCGCGATCATCAGCAGGCTGAGCACGATGCCGACCGCGCCCAGGATGATGCCGGCCAGTGCCATCGGGCCGTTGTCGGCCTCGCCGCGCCGAGCCTTGCCACGGCCCAGGATGCCGAACACGAGCGCCGGGACCGCGAACAGGAGGCCCAGGTAGCAGGTGACCACGCCCAGGATGCCGAGGACGAGGGCGGTGACCCCGAAGCCATTGCTCTTCGGCGGGTGGAACGGGTAACCCGGGTATCCGGGGTACCCCTGCTGGCCCGGGTACCCGGGGTGGCCGTACGCCGGCTGCGCGGGCGGCGGTCCGGGGTACGCGTACCCCCCGAAGTCCGGCTGGGCCGGGTACCCGTAGGCGGGCCCGGGAGCGGGCGTCGGCGTCTGCGCCGGTGTCGGTGTCGGCGTCTGCGCCGGCCCGGGTATCTGGGCCTGCGGAACCTCAGCCCCCGGCATCCCCGCGATCGTGGGCTGGTCGTGCACGGACGGCGAACCCGACACGCCCGGTGCGGCCTGTGGTTTCCCGAGCTCCACCGCCGGCCGCTCCGGCGGCGCCCACGGGTCCCTCGGCTCGGGGCTCTGGTCGGTCATGCGGCGCCCCCCTCTCGTACGGCCATGCTATGCGCTGCCACCGACGGTCCCTGAGCTGCCTACGATGAAGCCCGATCTCGTCCGCACCCGCGTCCTCCCGGAGGCCCCTCATGCCCGACCTGACCCCCTTCATCGCAGGGCTGCCCAAGGCGGAACTCCACGTCCACCACGTCGGCTCGGCCTCCCCGCGCATCGTGGCCGAACTCGCCGCCCGCCACCCCGACTCCAAGGTCCCCACCGACCCCGAGGCGCTCGCCGACTACTTCACGTTCACCGACTTCGCGCATTTCATCGAGGTCTACCTCTCCGTCGTCGACCTGGTCCGCACCCCCGCCGACGTACGCACCCTGACCTTCGAAGTCGCCCGCGACATGGCCCGGCAGAACATCCGCTACGCCGAACTGACCATCACCCCGTACTCCTCCACCCGTCGCGGCATCGACGAGAAGGCCTTCATGGAGGCCATCGAGGACGCCCGCAAGGCCGCCGAGACCGAACTTGGCGTCATCCTGCGCTGGTGCTTCGACATCCCCGGCGAGGCAGGCCTGGAGGCCGCCGCCGAGACCGCGCGCCTCGCCGTCGACCTGCGCCCGGAGGGCCTGGTCTCCTTCGGCCTCGGCGGCCCCGAGATCGGCGTCCCCCGCCCGCAGTTCAAGCCGTACTTCGACGCCGCCCGGGCCGCCGGCCTGCACAGCGTGCCGCACGCCGGCGAGACCACCGGCCCGGAGACGATCTGGGACTCGATCCGCGAACTGGGCGCCCAGCGCATCGGCCACGGCACCAGCGCCACGCAGGACCCGGAGCTCCTCGCCTACCTCGCCGAGCACCGGATCGCGCTGGAGGTCTGCCCGACCTCCAACATCGCCACGCGCGCCGTGACCGACCTGGACCGCCACCCGGTCAAGGAGATGGTGCAGGCGGGCGTGCTCGTCACCATCAACAGCGACGACCCGCCGATGTTCGGCTCCGACCTCAACAACGAGTACGCGGTCGCCGCGCGCCTCCTCGACCTCGACGAGCGCGGGCTCGCGCAGTTGGCGAAGAACGCCGTCGAGGCGTCCTTCCTGGACGAGGCCGGCAAGGCGAAGCTCACCGCGGAGATCGACACGTACACCTCAGCCTGGCTGGCGCGCTGACGGACCGCCGGGAACGCCGACAATGGCGGTCATGCGCACCCTGACTGCCGTCGGTCACCGCGGCGATCCCTACCGTGTCCGTGAAAACACCCTGCCCTCGATCCGCTCGGCCTTCGCACGCGGAGCGGACGCGGTCGAAATCGACGTACGGCTGACCCGCGACGGGGTGCCGGTCCTGCTCCACGACGACACGCTCCAGCGGCTGTGGGGCCATGAGGTGCGCCTCGATGCCGTCACGGCCCCGCAGCTGAAGGAGTTGACGGACGGACGCGTCCCGACACTGCGCGAGGCCCTGATGGCGGCCGGCGCGGGCCGCGTGATGATCGACCTGCCCGGGGCGACGGCCGGGGCCGTACGGACGGTCGTCGGCCAGGTCCGGGACTGCGGGGCGCGCGACCGCACCTACTACTGCGCCGGCCCGGACACCATGCTGGCCGTGCGCGCCGCCGACCCGGGCGCCGAGATCGCGCTGACCTGGACCACGCTGTCGCCGCCCCGCCGGGTGCTGATCGACGCGGTGGCGCCGGCCTGGCTCAACTACCGGTTCGGACTGGTCGACCGGGAGCTGACGGACGCCCTCCACAAGGAGGGCCTGCTGGTCTCGGCCTGGACCGCGGACACCACACGGACGATGCGCAAGCTGATCGCGGCCGGAGTGGACTCCGTCACCACCAACCGCGTGGACGCGCTGACCGGCGTACGCGCCGAGCTCGGGCTGTCCGGCCGGTGATGCGCGCCTGGGGGGAGCGGATCCGGCGGGCGGATCCGCGGTGGCAGGACCTGGGACTGACGCTGCTGGTCCAGGTGGCGACGACGATTCCGTTCGTCGTGCCCCGCGATCCGCAGGATTCGCCGGCCACCTGGACGGCGTACCTGTTGATGACGCTGGGCAACGTGCCGTTGGTGTGGCGGCGGCAGGCGCCCGTGGCGGCGATCTTCGGGATGGTCGCGGCCGGGTCGCTCTACACGCTGGCACTGGACGGGCCCGGCCAGCCGCTGCCGTACGCCCCGCTGGTCGGCGTGTACACGATGGCGCTGCTGTGCCCGGCCCGGGTGCGGGTCGCGATGGGCGTGACCCTGACCGGGCTGATCCTCGCCTCCGTGGCGCTCAACACCGGGACGGCCAAGGAGCTGCTGTTCGCGTTGTTCGTCTTCGCCGCGGCCTACGCCCTGGGGCGGCTCCAGTACACGCGGCAGGCCTACACGGTCGCCGTCGAGGCCCGGGCCGCGGAGCTGGAGCGGGCGAACCGGATCGAGGCGGAGCAGGCGGCGGCGCGCGAACGCGCCCGAATAGCGCGGGAGATGCACGACATCCTCTCGCACGCGGTCAGCATCATGATCGTGCAGGCGGAGGCCGGTCCGGTGGCGGTGCGCAGGGCGCCGGAGCGGGCGGAGGCCGCGTTCGACGCGATCGCCGAGACGGGGCGGGACGCGATGGCGCAGCTGCGGACCATGCTGGGCGTGCTGCGGACGGACCGGGCGCAGGAGGTGGCTCCGCGGTCGCCGCAGCCCGGGATCGCGGAGCTGCCGCTGCTGCTGGAGCGGGTCCGGGGCAGCGGGCCGCAGGTGTCGTACGAGCGGACGGGCGCGGTGCGCGTTCTGCCGGCGGCGCTGGAGGCGACGGTGCACCGGGTGGTGCAGGAGGCGCTGACGAACGCGGTGAAGCATTCCGGGGCGTCAAACGTGTCGGTGCGGCTGGAGTACGGGCCGGGGGCACTCACGGTGACGGTGACGGACGACGGGCAGGGGCCGGGGACCCGGTCGGGAACCGGGCCGGGGGCGGTACCGGGGTCCGGTGCCGGCGGGCCGTCCGGCGGGCACGGGCTGATCGGGATCCGGGAGCGGGCGGCGGCGCACGGCGGTACGGCGGAGTTCGGCCCGGGCCCCGGCGGCCTGGGGTTCTCGGTCCGCGTCGTGCTAGTAACCTCGCCGCTGGAGGTGGGGCGTTGACGATCCGTGTGGTGGTGGCGGACGACCAGGAACTAGTGCGCAGCGGGTTCGCGATGATCCTGGACGTGCAGGAGGACATCGAGGTCGTCGCGGAGGTGGGGGACGGGGCGGCGGCGGTGGCCGCGGTGCGGGAGCTGCGGCCGGACGTGGCGCTGCTGGACGTCCGGATGCCGGTGCTCGACGGGATCGAGGCGTGCCGGACGATCTCGGCCGGGACCTCGTGCCGGACGGTGATCCTGACGACCTTCGACTCGGACGAGTACGTGTACGAGGCGCTGCACGCGGGGGCGAGCGGGTTCCTGCTGAAGGACGTGCGGCGGGACGATCTGGTGCATGCCGTACGGGTGGTGGCGGCGGGCGAGTCACTGCTGGCGCCTTCGGTGGCGCGGCGGCTGATCGAGGAGTACACGGCGGCTACGGCGCGGCCGGCGGGGGCGCTGTCGGCGCAGCGGCTGGAGGTGCTGACGGCGCGGGAGCGGGAGACGCTTCTGCACCTGGGGCGGGGGCTGTCGAACGCGGAGATCGCGGGCGCGCTGGTGGTGAGCGAGCACACGGTGAAGTCCCATGTGGGCCATGTGCTGGCGAAGCTCGGGCTGCGGGACCGGATCCAGGCGGTGATCTGCGCGTACGAGACGGGTCTCATCGCGGCCGGGACGGGGGCCGCGGGCGCGGCCGGCTCTGGGGTATCTCCCTCCCGGGAGTGAGGGGGCGACGGCCGGATCCCCCGCGCCGGTGAGTTGTCGTACCGGTGAAGACCCCTCTTGTTGGTGATCCGCGAAGACCCCTGTGACCTGCAGCATTGAGTCATCGGGGCCGCTGGGGCCCGGATGACTATCAGGGGGATTTCGCCATGAAGGTACGTACGCGCACACTGATCGCCACCGCCCTGGTCCTGGGCATCGCGGCCGGACCGGTTGTCGCCCATGCCGCGCCGGTGACCGCAGCGGGGACCGCGTCGGCACCGGCATCGGCGAGCGATGTGAAGCCGCCCTTGTACACGACCGCACCCGACGCGGCGGCGCTGCGCAGGGCGATCGCCGGCGTCGGCCCTGACAGCGCGGACGCCATGGCCGCGCTGGTCCGGGTCGGCGGTAGCAGCGGCCGCTGGGTGGGGAGCTCCGGCGTGGCCGATGTCCGCACCGGGCGCAAGGCCTTCGAGGATGCCCGGTTCCGGGCGGGTTCGGTGACGAAGACCTTCACGGCGGCGCTGGTGCTCCAGCTGGCCGCCGAGGGCAAGGTCGATCTGGACGAGCCGGTGCAGCAGTACCTGCCGGGGCTGTTGCCGTCCGGTCCGAAGGGCTTCGAGCCCATCAGCGTGCGGCAGTTGCTGAACTACACGAGCGGCATCCGGCCGGCCGAGGGGCCCGGGGATTCGTTCGAGGCGCAGTACGCCCACCGGTTCGACGTGGTCGATCCGCACGCGCTGATCGCCGAAGCGGTGGCGAAGGGGCCCGAGTTCCGGCCGGGCGAGAAGCAGCACTACCTCAACATCGATTACACGGTCCTGGGCGTGCTGATCGAGAAGCTGACGGGCACGACCTACGAACAGGCCCTGTCCGCACGGATCCTGAAGCCGCTCGGCCTGCGCCACACGTCGGTTCCGGCGCGCGGGGAGAACGGGGTGGCGGGCCCGCACCACCACGGCTACCAGGCCGTGGAGAAGCCCGGTGGCGGGAGCACGCTGGTGGACGTGACCGACTGGAACTCCTCGTCCAACTGGGCCGCCGGGGACCTGATATCGACCACCGCCGACCTGGAGGGGTTCACCCAGGCCCTGTTCTCGGGCCGGGTGGTGCCGAAGGCGCAGCTGGAGGAGATGTTCACGGTGCCCGCGGTCAAGGACTTCGAATCCGGGGAGGACGCCGTGCAGACCGCGGGATTGAAGCGGTTCGTCCTGCCCGACGGCACGGCGGTCTACGGCAAGACGGGGTCGCGGTACGGCTACAGCACCGTGATCGGCGGGGCGCGCGACCTCTCGCGCACCCTCGTCTACTCGGTCAACTCCATCGACGCGAAGGGGCAGGACATGAACAAGGTGGCCTACGGGATCGTCATGGCGGCCTTCGCCAGGTAGCGGTCGGGCGGCAGCGCCTCAAGCCGCTTGATCATGCGGCGGAGCACCAGCAGGGGTATGACCCCGAAGACCCCGAACGACATGTCGATGACGCTCCACCAGAAGGGGATGCCCCGGATGGGGCCGCAGATCAGGGCCAGGGGGATCACACCGGCGCAGGCGATCATGCCGGCTTCGACGATCCAGATGTTGCGGACGGGGTCGCGGTGGACTCCGTAGAAGAAGACCGCGATCACCAGGTGGGCGAAGGCGAGCCAGTCGGTGCCGTAGAGGAGGAAGGGGTAGTCGGCGTCGGCCCGTTCCAGCCCGTCCCCCACCCGTCGAAGCCACGTGTGGGACACGAGGGAGTTGGCCCAGTGCAGTTCGCTGACCAGGGGGAAGGCAGTGAGGCCGCTGAGCACGAGGCAGACGATGAACAGGACCAGCCAGGCACGGATCCGCCGCTGAAGGGCGCTTCTCTCGCTCATGGAAGGAAGCGTACGCCTGTTTCTGAACACGTTCAGCCAAATGTCTGAACGCGTTCAGTTCTGTAGCGGGACCGTGATCGTTCTGTTCCGCCCGACGTCAGAGGCCGACGATGGCGTTCCATCGCTGGGCGAAGGAACGGCGCTCGGCCGAGGAGATGTCCCGGGCCACGACGAGCCGCTTGCGCATCTCCCCGTCGGGGAAGATCAGCGGGTTCTCGGCGAGCTGCGCGGTCTCCTTGTCGTCGGAGCCGGCCAGGACCTCGCGGGCGGCCGGAACCGGGCAGACGTAGTTGACGGCCGCGGCGAGTTCGGCGGCCACCTCCGGAGCGTAGTAGTAGTCGACCAGCGCCTCGGCGTTGACCTTGTGCCGGGCCAGGTTGGGGACGAGCAGGCTCTCGGCCCAGAGCTCGGCGCCCTCCTCCGGGACCACGAACTCGATGTCGGGGTTGTCGGCTTGGAGCTGGATGGCGTCGCCGGAGTACGCCTGGCAAGCCAGGACGTCCCCCTTGCTCAGATCGGAGGTGTAGTCGTTGCCGGTGAAGCGTCGGATGTGCCTCTTCTTCACCATGCTCTCCACCTGGTCGCACATCCGGTGGAAGTCGGACTCGGTCCACCGGGTGACGTCCACGCCGTTGCCCTGCATCAGGAGGGCGAAGGACTCGTCCAGGCCGGAGAAGAGCGTGACCTTGCCGGCCAGGTCCGGGTGCCACAGGTCCTTGACGGACTTGATCTCCCGGCCCAGCGCCTTGCGGTTGTAGGCGATGCCGGTGATCCCCGACTGCCACGGGACGGTGTGGAGGCGGCCTTCGTCGAAGGCCGGGGACCGCAGCTGCGGGTCCAGGTGGGCGGCCACGTTGGGCTGCGCCGAGCGGTCCATCTTCTGGGCCCAGCCCAGGTGGACGAAGCGGGCGGCCATCCAGTCGCTGACCACCACCAGGTCGTGACCGGTCTCCTGGTGGTTCATCAGGGCCGGGCTGACCTTGCCGAAGAACTCGTCGTTGTCGTTGATCTCCTCGGTGTACCGGACCTCGATGCCGGTCTTCTCCGTGAAGGCGTCCAGCGTGGGCCGGCGCTCCTCGTCCTCGTCATCGGTGTCGATGTACAGCGGCCAGTTGGAGAAGGCGACCCGCTTGTCCCGGTCGGAGCGGTCCGGGCCTCCCCGCCGGTCCTCGGGGACGAACGCGGCGGGCACACCGCAGCCGGTGAGGGCCGCGAACAGGCCGGCGGCACCGAGGCCGCGCAGCGCCGCGCGGCGGGAGAAGGCGAGTTCAGGCATGGGCAAAGCCTCGGGGACGGGAAGAGGGCGGGCAATAGACACATTGTCTACTGCCCGCCCCCTCAAGCCCCTTGGATGATCGATGTGATCTCCGCGGGGAACGATCAGCCGTCGAGCGAGGTCATCACGTGCTTGATGCGGGTGTAGTCCTCGAAGCCGTAGGCGGAGAGGTCCTTGCCGTAGCCGGACTTCTTGAAGCCGCCGTGGGGCATCTCGGCGACGAGCGGGATGTGGGTGTTGATCCACACGCAGCCGAAGTCGAGGTTCTTGGACATGCGCATCGCGCGGCCGTGGTCCTTGGTCCACACGGAGGAGGCGAGGGCGAACTCGACGCCGTTCGCGTACTCCAGGGCCTGGGCCTCGTCCGTGAAGGACTGGACGGTGATGACGGGGCCGAAGACCTCGTTCTGGATGATCTCGTCGTCCTGCTTGAGGCCCGAGACCACGGTCGGGGCGTAGAAGTAGCCCTTGTCGCCGACCTGGTGGCCGCCCGCCTCGACCTTGGCGTGGGCGGGGAGGCGCTCGATGAAGCCGGCGACCTGCTTGAGCTGGTTCGGGTTGTTCAGCGGACCGTAGAGCACGTCCTCGTCGTCCGGCTGGCCGGTCTTGGTGTCGGCCGCGGCCTTGGCGAGGGCGGTCACGAACTCGTCGTGGATGGACTCGTGCACGAGCACGCGGGTCGCCGCGGTGCAGTCCTGGCCGGCGTTGAAGTAGCCGGCGACCGCGATGTCCTCGACGGCCTTGGCGATGTCGGCGTCCTGGAAGACCACGACCGGGGCCTTGCCGCCGAGCTCCAGGTGGACGCGCTTGACGTCCTTCGAGGCGCTCTCGGCGACCTGCATGCCGGCGCGCACCGAGCCGGTGATGGAGGCCATCGCCGGGGTGGAGTGCTCGACCATGGCCTTGCCGGTCTCGCGGTCGCCGCACACGACGTTGAAGACGCCCTTGGGCAGGACGGAGTCGATGATCTCCGCCATCAGGACGGTGGAGGCGGGGGTGGTGTCCGAGGGCTTGAGCACCACGGTGTTGCCGGCGGCGATGGCCGGGGCGAACTTCCACACCGCCATCATCATCGGGTAGTTCCACGGCGCGACCTGGGCGCACACGCCGACCGGCTCGCGGCGGATGATCGAGGTCATCCCCTCCATGTACTCGCCGGCCGAGCGGCCCTCCAGGAGACGGGCCGCACCCGCGAAGAAGCGGATCTGGTCCACCATCGGGGGGAGCTCCTCGCTGGCCGTGAGGCCCAGCGGCTTGCCGGTGTTCTCCGACTCGGCGGCCACGAGCTCGTCCGCGCGCGCCTCGAAGGCGTCCGCGATCTTCAGCAGGGCCTTCTGGCGCTCCGCGGGGGTGGTGTCGCGCCAGCCCGGGAAGGCGGCCGCGGCGGCGGCCATGGCGGCGTCGACATCGGCCTGGCCGGAGAGCGGGGCGGTGGCGTACACCTCGCCGGTGGCGGGGTTGACCACCTCGGTGGTCCGCCCGTCGGCGGCGTCCTTGAACTCTCCGCCGATGTAGTTGCGCAGACGACGCAGTTCGGTGGTCACTCCAGCCACACTCCTGATCACATGTCCAACGATTGAGACGAATCCCAATCCTAGCCCCAAGGCGGACGCTTTCGGCAGGGCCGGACACCACCAACTACGAAATCAGTGAGATCCAAGACCTCAAACAACGGATTTCATCGATTCCGTCTTGCGGAACAGACGACTCCTCGTGCACAGTGAGGTCGTGGTCAGTCGAAGCGCAGATTCCAGGAACAGACAACCGTCCCCTTCGGTCGATGCTGTGTCCCTGGCGATCATCGAGCAACTGCAGGAGGACGGTCGCCGTCCCTACGCAGCGATCGGCAAGGCCGTGGGCCTGTCGGAGGCAGCCGTGCGCCAGCGCGTGCAGAAGCTGCTCGACCAGGGCGTCATGCAGATCGTCGCCGTCACCGACCCGCTCACCGTGGGCCTGCGACGCCAGGCCATGGTCGGCATCAACGTCGAGGGAGACCTCGACCCGGTGGCCGACGCACTGACCCAGATGGCCGAGTGCGAGTACGTGGTCATGACCGCGGGCTCGTTCGACCTGATGGTGGAGATCGTCTGCGAGGACGACGACCACCTACTGGAGACGATCAACAAGAAGATCCGCGCGCTCCCCGGCGTGCGATCAACCGAAAGCTTCGTTTATCTGAAGCTGAAGAAGCAGACCTACATGTGGGGAACTCGATAGCCCGTGAGCCAGGACCTCTCCAAGACCGCGTACGACCACCTGTGGATGCACTTCACCCGCATGTCGTCGTACGAGAACTCCCCCGTCCCCACCATCGTGCGGGGTGAGGGCACCTACATCTTCGACGACAAGGGCAAGCGCTACCTGGACGGTCTCGCCG
Organism: Streptomyces sp. NBC_00597; assembly: GCF_041431095.1. GTDB lineage: Bacteria > Actinomycetota > Actinomycetes > Streptomycetales > Streptomycetaceae > Streptomyces. The sequence goes on along the minus strand of NZ_CP107757.1, from coordinate 6,477,080 downwards.
GACTGTTCGTGGTCAACGCCGGTCACGGCCGCAAGGAACTGGCCGAGGTCGCCTACAAGCAGGCCCAGGAACTCGCGTTCTTCCCCGTGTGGTCGTACGCGCACCCCAAGGCCGTCGAGCTGGCCGAGCGCCTCGCCCACTACGCGCCCGGCGACCTGAACAAGGTCTTCTTCACCACCGGTGGCGGCGAGGCCGTCGAGACCGCGTGGAAGCTCGCCAAGCAGTACTTCAAGCTGCAGGGCAAGCACACCAAGTACAAGGTCATCTCGCGTGCGGTCGCCTACCACGGCACCCCGCAGGGCGCCCTGTCCATCACCGGTCTGCCGGCCCTGAAGGCCCCCTTCGAGCCGCTGGTCCCGGGCGCGCACAAGGTGCCGAACACCAACATCTACCGTGCCCCGATCTACGGCGACGACCCCGAGGCCTTCGGCCGCTGGTGCGCCGACCAGATCGAGCAGCAGATCCTCTTCGAGGGCGCCGACACCGTCGCCGCCGTCTTCCTGGAGCCGGTGCAGAACGCGGGCGGCTGCTTCCCGCCGCCGCCCGGGTACTTCCAGCGGGTCCGCGAGATCTGCGACGAGTACGACGTGCTCCTCGTCTCCGACGAGACGATCTGCGCCTTCGGCCGTCTCGGCACGATGTTCGCCTGCGACAAGTTCGACTACGTCCCGGACATGATCACCTGCGCCAAGGGCATGACCTCGGGCTACTCCCCGATCGGTGCCTGCATCATCTCGGACCGCCTCGCCGAGCCGTTCTACAAGGGTGACAACACCTTCCTGCACGGCTACACCTTCGGCGGACACCCGGTGTCCTCCGCGGTGGCGATCGCCAACCTCGACATCTTCGACAAGGAAGGCCTCAACCAGCACGTGCTGGACAACGAGGGCTCCTTCCTCAAGACGCTGCAGAAGCTGCACGACCTGCCGATCGTCGGCGACGTCCGCGGCAACGGCTTCTTCTACGGCATCGAGCTCGTCAAGGACAAGGTCACCAAGGAGTCCTTCACGGACGAGGAGACCGAGCGCGTGCTCTACGGCTTCCTCTCCAAGGCGCTCTTCGACAACGGCCTGTACTGCCGTGCCGACGACCGTGGCGACCCGGTCATCCAGCTGGCCCCGCCGCTGATCGCGGACCAGGGCACCTTCGACGAGATCGAAGGCATCCTGCGCTCGGTGCTCGCCGAGGCCTGGACCAAGCTGTAAAGAGCAGCAAACAGTCCGAACCACACGGCCCGGATCGCCCGTTCGAGTGAGAACGCGGGGGTCCGGGCCGTGTGCTGTCACCATCCAAGACGTTCATCTCTTTACATCTCAGTGCGGCGCCAGTGACCGAACCGGCTCTGCTTCGTTCCCCCGGACGGAGGTGTACGCCATGGTGGCTCCACCGGACAACGCCCCACCGGACAACGACGTGCTCTGGGCCCGGTCCGTTCACTACTCCCACTGGGGGTCCCCACGGACGAAGTCTGGGGGAGGTTCACCCGGCCTCATCGGAGTCTCGGTCGGCGTCCGCCAGAGCGAGATCCTGGCCCTGACCGGCCCGCGCGGCAGCGGAAAGACCACCCTGCTGCGCTGCCTGGCCGGCCACCTGGTCCCCGAGCAGGGCGAGATCTGGTTCAACAGCGTGCCCGTCCACACCATGGGCGCCGTGGCCCGCGAACGGCTGCGCCGCGACCGGTTCGGCTGGATCGGCCCCGACCCCCTGCTGCTGCCCGAGCTCAAGGTGTGGGAGAACGCGGCCCTGCCCCTGCTGGTCGCAGGCGCCTCCCACCGCACCGCCAAGGCCGCCGCCTGCGAATGGCTGGACCGGCTCGACATCGGCGCGTTCGCCCGCAAACGCCCGGGCGCCCTGACCCGCGCCGAATCCCAGCGGGTCGCCCTCGCCCGGGCCCTCGTCAACGAGCCCGCCGTCGTCTTCGCCGACGAACCCACCGCCCCGCTGCACCGCGCCGAGTGCGCGCTGCTGCTCCGTGCGCTCACCACCGCGGCCCGCTCGCACGGGATCACCGTGCTGCTGGCCACCCATGACGAGGAGACCGCGGCCGTCGCCGACCGCCGGGTCGCGCTGCTCGACGGCCACCCCGCCGCGGCCGCGCCCGCCGTCGGCGTGCGCGGCGCCGGCGATCCGCCCGAGGAGAGTCCTGGAGGCCAGGCCGCGTGCTCGCTCTCCGCCTAGCCCGCGGCTCCCGGCCGCTCGTCCAGGTGCGCCGGCTCCTGGTCGCCGCCGCCTGCGCGGGCACCGGGTTCCTGCTGCTGTACGTGCTCGCCGGGGCCACGGCCCGGCCTGCCGGATCGTTCCCGCGTCTGCTGTGGGCCATGGTCCCGCTCGCCGTCACCGTGCAGTTCGCGGTGGCCGTCGCCCGGACCGACCCCGCGACCCGGCCCCGGGAAGGGCTGGACGCCGTCGGGCTGGGCCCCGTACGGATCATGCTCGTCGCGGCGCTCTCCACCGCCATCGCGTGCACCCTGGGGAGCGCGCTGGCCCTGGCCGCCTTCCTGCACCTGCGGGGCGACCTCGCCGGCCTGCCCTTCGACGGAGCCGGGGCCGGACTCCTGCACGCCGACCGGCCGCTGCCCGTGGCGGCCGCCCTCACTCTGGTGGCGCTGGTCCCGCTGGCGGCCTGCGTCGCCACGGCCCTCGCCCTGCGCCCGCACCCTCCGCTGGCCCCGCAGACGGCCCTGCCCTGGGGCATCGCGGTCACCGCCTGCGGACTGGCCGTCGAGGCGTACGCGGGCCTCGGCGGCGCCGGGATGCCGGCCGGCTGGGCCCTCACCGCCGTCGGACTCTCCCTCGCCGGCCCGGGACTGGCCTACGCCTGCGGGGCCCTGGTCCAGGCCGTCCGCCCGGGCGCCGTGCGGCTCCTGGCCGGGCGGGCCCTCCAGGAGGACGCGCCGCGGCTCGGCCGTCCGATCGGGGTGCTGTGCGCGGTCGGCGCGGGCGTCCTCACCGCCGTGGCCCTGCACGGCCGGGGCGCACTCGCCGTCCCGCTGGGCCCGCTCACCGCTCCCGCCTGCGCCCTGGTCCTGCTGTGCACGGCTGCGACCTTGCTCACGTGCGCCGTGGAGGTCCGACAGGACCGCTCCGCCACCCGCCGGACCCTGCGTGACCTCGGAACTCCGGGCTCTGTCCTGCGTACGACCGTGGTGGTGCGGGCCACCGCGCTGGTGGCCGTGTGCGGGCCGATCGTGTGGGGTGTGGCACAGCTGACGTCGCTGGCGTTGACCCGCTGACACGGGCAGCCCTTAGTGTGGGCCGAATGGTCAACGCAGACATCGAGATCGAGACGCTCGCCGAATTCGACCAGGTCGCGGCCCGTGGCTCGCTCAGCGGCTACCGGATCCAGTCGGTCAACCTGCTGGAGCGCACGTTCGCCCTGCTGTCCGCCGACACCTCCGCGGCCGTCTTCCTGGGCTGCGCGATGGAGCCCGACGCCTCGGCGAAGGTGCGCGCCGACGGCGCGCTCGTCTTCCCGCCGGTGCCGGACCTGCCGTTCAATCCGTACCGCGGCCTGCTCTACACCGCTGACGAGCTGTTCACGGGACTGTCCGGCGGCTACGAGGCCACCCCTGACGCCCAGTCGTACGCCTGGTTCCAGGAGACGAAGGCCGACGGCGACGTCTTCTCCTCGATGCTGCGCTCCGTCCACGACGACGCGATCTCCGACGGCCTCGACGAGCACCTCGCCGGCGCCCGGGTCGTGGGCGTCATGGGCGGCCACGCGATGGCCCGCGGCGCTCTGGACTACCAGGGCGCTGCGGAGCTCGGCCGCGAGCTGGCCCGGTCCGGGCTGACGGTGGCCACCGGCGGCGGCCCGGGCGCGATGGAGGCGGCCAACCTCGGCGCCTACCTGGCGCCGGCCCCTGACGAGGCCCTCGCGGAGGCCCTGGAGATCCTGGCCAAGGCTCCGTCCTTCGTGCCGTCGGTGTCCGACTGGGCGCGGGCGGCGTTCACCGTGCGGGAGCGCTGGCCGTCCGGCGGCGACTCGGTGGGGATCCCGACCTGGTTCTACGGGCACGAGCCGCCGAACGCCTTCGCCGGCCACATCGCCAAGTACTTCGCGAACGCCACCCGGGAGGACGGGCTGCTCGCCCGTTCCAACGCGGGCGTCGTGTTCCTGCCGGGCGCCGCGGGCACCCTCCAGGAGATCTTCGACAACGCGACGCCGAACTACTACGAGTCGCGGGGCGAGCCGACGCCGATGGTGTTGGTCGGGCGGACGCACTGGACCGAGCACCTGCCGGCGTGGCCGTTGCTCCAGGCTCTGGCGCGCGGCCGCGGGATGGCGTCGCGGATCGCGCTGGTCGACTCGGTGGACGAGGTGCCCGCCGTGCTCGACTCGATGAAGTGACCCCCTGGTGAAATGAAGGGCGGCCCGAGGCAACTTCCCGGCCCGTTCGCACGTCTGCCATAGGTAATCAAAACGCAAAAACCTGCCAGACGTGAACGGAGCCCTCGGTGCTCATAGGCCTGCTGACCGCGATCGCGGCGTCCATCTGCTACGGCACGGGGTCGGTGCTGCAAGCCGTGGGATCGCGCCGGGCGGCCCGGACGTCCCCGGCCGCCGCGGGCGTGACCGCGCACGGCGGCCCGAACCTGTCCTCCACTGCGAAGGCGGCGATGACCTGGGAGTTCATCGTCGGCACCATCCTGGACTTCGTAGGCTTCGGGTTGGGCGCGCTGGCCGCCCGGCTGCTGCCGCTCTTCCTCTCCCAGACCGTGATCAGCGCCAATCTGGTGATCACGGCCGTGCTCAGCGTCAAGATGCTGGGCATCCGGCTGACCCGCAAGGAATGGACCTCGATCGGGGTCGTCTGCGCGGCGCTGGTGCTGCTGGCGACGGCCGCCGGCCACGAAGGCGGCCACCACGCCCCGATGTCCACGCACTGGTGGCTGTTCGCCGTGACCCTGCTGATCATCGCCGGTGGCACGGTGGCCGTCCGGCTGCTGGGCGCCCGGGCCGCGATCCTGGCGGGCCTGCTGTCGGGCCTGGCCTTCGGCGCACTGGGCGTCGGCGTCCGCATCCTCGACGGGATCGACCCGTTCGACCTGGGCACGCTGCTCACCGACCCGGCCCTGTACGCCATCGTGCTGGCCGGCGTCGGTGGCATGTACCTGCACACGGTCGCCCTCCAGATCGGCTCGGTGAACGGTGCGACGGCCGCGCTGGTGGTGGGCGAAACCGTCCTGCCCGGCGCCATCGGCGTCCTGTGGCTGGGCGACGCCTCCCGGCCGGGCCTGGCATGGCTGGCGGTCCTCGGCTTCGTCCTCGCCGTCACGGGCGCGGTCGCCGTCGCCTGGTACGGCAACCACGACGGCGCCGAAGCCGACGCCCCCGCCCCGCAGCCGGTCCCGGCCGGCTGAGCGGGACGCTCACCGCGCCGGGAGGACGACCACCTCGGCCGGAGTGAAGGACACCGCGACCCGCTCGCCCACGGCCGGGGCCCCGGCCAGCCCGCACTCGGCCTCCAGCACGGGCCCCGCCTCCGGCCGGAGCCGCAGCGCCACGTGCGTGCCGCGGAAGGTGCGGGCGAGCACCTCGCAGCGCAGACCGGCGGCCGCGAGCACCACGCCCGCCGGGCGGATCAGGATGCGCCGCTCACCCTCCGGGGACCCGGCCGGCACCGGTACCTTGCCCCAGGCCGTCGCCGCGGCCCCGCCCGCGACCGTCGCCGGGACCACGTTCTCGAAGCCGAGGAAGCGCGCCACGAACTCCGAGGCCGGCTGCTGCCAGACCTCCAGCGGGGTCCCGGCCTGTGCGATCCGCCCGTCCCGCATCACCACCACCCGGTCGGCCAGGGCGAAGGCCTCGCCCTGGTCGTGGGTGACGGCCAGCACCGTGGTCCCGAGCCGGGAGAACAGCCCCTGCAGCTCCACCACCAGCCGCTCGCGCAGCCCCCGGTCCAGCTGTCCCAGCGGCTCGTCCAGCATCAGCAGCCTCGGCGAGGGGGCGAGGGCCCGTGCCAACGCGACCCGCTGCTGCTCGCCGCCCGACAGCGAGGCCACCGAGCGGCCTTGGGCCCCGGGGAGCCCGACCAGCTCCAGCAGCTGCGCGACCTGTGCCTCGTACGACTTCCGGGCAGAGCCCCGTACGCGCAGCCCGAACGCGACGTTCCCGCCCACGTCCCGGTGCGGGAACAGCTGGTGGTCCTGGAACATCAGGCCGACCCCGCGCCGGTGTGCCGGCACCCGCGCCTGGTCCGCCCCGCCCAGCAGGACCCGTCCGGCCGAGACCGGCTGGAGCCCGGCCACCACCCGCAGCAGCGTGGACTTTCCGCTGCCGCTCGGTCCGAGGACGCACACGACCTCGTGCTCGGCGACCGCGAGGTCCACCGCGTCGACGACGGCACGCTCGCCGAAGCGGACCGACACCCCGGCCAGTTCGAGCAACGTCATCAGAACTCTCCCGAGGTCTTGTCGGGGCGCAGTCGCTCCAGCACCAGCAGGGACACCGCGCACACCAGCATCAGAATCGTGCTCAGGGCCATGGCCTGCCCGTAGTTCATCTCGCCGGCCCGCCCCAGGAGCCGGGCCACGGCCACCGGCAGCGTGGGGCGGTCGGGCCGGGCGATGAACACGGTCGCGCCGAACTCGCCGAGCGAGACGGCGAAGGCGAATCCGGCCGCGATCAGCAGCGCCCGCCGCACCAGCGGCAGGTCCACCTCCCGCCAGGCCCGCAGCGGGGAGGCGCCGAGCACGGCGGCGGCCTCGCGCAGCCGCCCGTCCACGGCGCGCAGCACCGGCAGCATGGTCCGTACGACGAACGGCACGCCCACCAGCGCCTGCGCGAGCGGCACCAGGATCCACGAGGTCCGCAGGTCCAGCGGCGGCTCGTCCAGGGTGATCAGGAACCCGAAGCCGACGGTCACCGCCGACACCCCGAGCGGAAGCATCAGCAGCGCGTCGAACCCGCGCACGAACCTGCCCCCGCGCCGGGTCAGTGCCGCGGCCGCGAGCCCCCCGATCAGCAGGGCGATGGCGGTGGCGGCGAGCGCGTACTGCAGGGAGTTCCAGACCGCTTCCAGCGGTGGCACCAGAAACGTTCCGCCACCGGCGCCCGCGTCCTGGAGCGCCCGGTAGAAGCCGAACCCGTAGCCGCCGGGCGCGTCGAGGGAGCGCTCCACCAGGACCACCAGCGGGGCCACGATCAGCAGCGCCACCGTCAGCAGCACCCCGCCCAGAAGGGCGCGCTGCCCCGGACCGCTCGGCCGGTGCGCGGTCCGCGCCGGGTCCACCAGCCGCAGGGCGGTCTCCCGCCGGCGCACGGTCCAGGCGTGGATGCCGAGGATCAGGCCCACCGCGACGAACTGCACCATCGTCAGGACGGCGGCCGTCGGCAGGTCCAGCAGCTGCGCGGTCTGCCGGTAGACCTCCACCTCCAGGGTGGCGTACGAGGGCCCGCCCAGGATCTGCACGACGCCGAAGGAGGTGAACGTGAACAGGAACACCATCAGCGAGGCCGCGGCCACCGCCGGGCCGAGCGCGGGCAGCGTCACCCGCCGCCAGGCGGCGAACCGCCCGGCGCCCAGCACCCGGGCGGCCTCCTCCTGGCGCGGGTCCAGCTGCGCCCAGAGCCCGCCGACCGTCCGTACGACGACGGCGTAGTTGAAGAAGACGTGCGCGAGCAGGATCGCCCACACGGTGGTGTCCAGCCGGACGCCCCACAGCTCGTCCAGCAGCCCGCCCTGCCCGACCAGCGCCAGGAAGGCGGTGCCGACCACCACCGTTGGCAGCACGAACGGGACCGTGACCACGGCCCGCAGCAGCTGCTTGCCGGGGAACTCGAAGCGCGCGAAGACGTACGCGCCGGGGAGTGCGATCAGGAGCGTGAGCGCCGTGGACGCGCACGCCTGCCAGGTGGTGAACCAGAGCACGTCGGCGATGTCCGGCCGGGTCAGCACCTCGCCGATCCGGCCGAACTGCCATCCCTCGTCGGTCTTGATCCCGCGGCCGACGATCGCGGCGACGGGGTAGGCGAAGAACAGCGCGAAGAAGGCGAGCGGCACGGCCATCAGGGCGAGCCTGACGGCCGTGGCGCGCACGCCCTCCTTCACGGGAGTGCTCTCGCGTCCTACTTCACGACGAGCGAGGACCATGCCTTGACCCACTGCTCACGGTTCTTGGCGATGGTCTCCGGAGCGACCGTCTCCGGCTTCTCCACGACCACGCCGTGCTTCGTGAACAGCTCCGGCAGCTTCGCGTCCTTGGTCACCGGGTTCACGAACATCTGGAGCGGCATGTCCTCCTGGAACTTCTTGCTCACCATGAAGTCGATGAGCGCCTTGCCGCCCTCCTCGTTCTTCGCGCCCTTGAGCAGGCCCGCGAACTCGACCTGGCGGAAACAGGTGCCGGTGGCGACGCCCGTGGGGGCCTCCGCCGGCTGCGGCTCGCCGTACAGGACCTCGGCCGGCGGGCTGGAGGCGTAGGAGACGACCAGCGGGCGGTCGCCCTTGGCCTTCTTGCCGCCCGCGGAGCCCGAGAAGCGCTGGTTGTAGGCCTGCTCCCAGCCGTCGACGACCTCGACGCCGTTGGCCTTGAGCTTGGTCCAGTAGTCCTTCCAGCCGTCCTCGCCGTACTTGCCGACGGAGGCGAGGAGGAAGCCGAGGCCCGGCGAGGAGGTCGCCGCGTTCTCGGTGACCAGAAGGTTCTTGTACTCCGGCTTGACCAGGTCGTCCAGCGTCTGCGGCGGGGCGAGCTTCTTGTCGGCGAAGTACGCCTTGTCGTAGTTGACGCAGATGTCGCCGGAGTCGATCGGGGTGACCCGGTGCTCCTTGTCGAGAACGAACTCGGGCTTCACGTCGGCCAGGCCCTTGGACTCGTACGGCGTGAAGATGCCGTTGTCGAGGGCGCGCGAGAGGAGCGTGTTGTCCACGCCGAAGAAGACGTCGCCGCGCGGGGAGCCCTTCGTGAGGATCTCCTGGTTGAGGGCGGCGCCCGCGTCCCCGGACTTCAGGACCTTCACGGTGTAGCCGCTCTGCTGCTCGAACTCCTTGAGGACCGTGTCGGTCACGTTGAAGGAGTCGTGGGAGACGAGCGTGACGGTCTTGGACTTCGGGGATCCGCTCGCGGCGGAACCCTCGTCCTTCTTACCGCCGCCGCACGCGGCGAGCGTGCTCACGCCGAGGGCGGCGGCCAGCGCCGCACCCGCGATCTTCTTGGTGGTGCTCACGTAGACATTCCTCCTGGGTTGACCAGGAGAAGACGCGGCCCTGCCCGGGCGCTCGAAAAGGGAGCGGGACGCCCGGGCAGGGCGCAACAGCTTGAGGTGGTGACCGAACTTCCTACCCAGAATGACCTGGGCGAGGTTCAGAGGGTCTGCGGCCTGACGGTTGCCGCACTCTCAGCGCTGTGGCGCTCCCCTGTCGGAATATGCAGATGTACGCCTGCCAGCCTACCGCTCGCTCGCGGCGAGCTGACCGCAGGCACCGTCGATCTCCTGGCCACGGGTGTCACGGACGGTCACCGGCACGCCGTGGCGGGCGATGGCCTCCACGAAGGCCTTCTCGTCCTCGGGGCGCGACGCGGTCCATTTCGAGCCCGGCGTCGGGTTCAACGGGATCAGGTTGACGTGGACGCGCTTGCCCTTGAGCAGCCGGCCCAGGAGGTCGCCGCGCCAGGCCTGGTCGTTGATGTCGCGGATCAGGGCGTACTCGATGGAGATCCGCCGGCCGGACTTCTCGGCGTACTCCCACGCCGCATCGAGGACCTCGCGGACGTTCCAGCGCGTGTTCACCGGGACGAGGGTGTCGCGCAGCTCGTCGTCGGGCGCGTGCAGCGAGACCGCGAGGCGGCACTTGAAGCCCTCGTCGGCGAACCGCAGCATCGCCGGGACCAGGCCGACGGTGGAGACGGTGATGCCGCGCTGCGACAGACCCAGGCCGTCGGGCTCGGGGTCGGTGAGGCGGCGGATGGCGCCGACGACCCGCTTGTAGTTGGCGAGGGGCTCGCCCATGCCCATGAAGACGATGTTCGACAGACGGGCCGGCCCGCCGGGGACCTCGCCGTCGCGCAGCGCGCGCATGCCGTCGACGATCTGGTGGACGATCTCGGCGGTCGACAGGTTCCGGTCCAGGCCCGCCTGGCCGGTGGCGCAGAACGGGCAGTTCATGCCGCAGCCGGCCTGCGAGGAGATGCACATGGTGACCCGGTCGGGGTAGCGCATCAGCACGGACTCGACGAGCGTGCCGTCGTGCAGCTTCCACAGGGTCTTGCGGGTGGTGTCGTCGTCGCACGAGATGTGCCGGATGACGTTCATCAGCTCGGGCAGCAGCTCCGCCTGGAGCTTCTCGCGGGACGCCGCCGGAATGTCGGTCCACTCGGCCGGGTCGTGCGCGTACCGGGCGAAGTAGTGCTGCGAGAGCTGCTTGGCCCGGAACGGCTTCTCGCCGATCGCGGCCACGGCCTCCCGGCGCTCCTCGGGCGTGAGGTCGGCGAGATGCCGGGGCGGCTTCTTCGCTCCGCGGGGGGCGACGAAGGTGAGCTCTCCCGGGACAGGGCGGGCCATGGCTGGTACTCCTTGTAAGACGAAAGGCGCGCCGCAGAAGCAGCGCGCCTTTCAAGAGTAACCGCCCGGACCCACCCAAAGCCTTCAGACGTACGTCGTCCCAGCTCAGCGGGGTTGCCCTGGTGAACCGCCCGCCGGCCGGAAGCCGCGGAGCCCGGTTTCAGCCCGTTCCGACGAAGGCCGCGAGCAGCAGCCACACCACCGGGGCGGTCGGGAGCAGGGAGTCGAGCCGGTCCATGATGCCGCCGTGACCCGGCAGCAGCGTGCCCATGTCCTTGATGCCCAGGTCCCGCTTGATCATCGACTCGCCGAGGTCGCCCAGCGTGGCGCTGACCGCGACGGCGAGACCGAGCAGCAGGCCCTGCCACCAGGCGCCCCCGTCGATCAGGTACTCCATGCACAGCGCGCCGGCCGCCATCGCGAAGGCCACCGCGCCGAACAGTCCCTCGCGGGTCTTGCCGGGGCTGATGCGCGGGGCCAGCTTGTGCTTGCCGAAGCGCCAGCCCACCGCATAGGCCCCGGTGTCGCTGACCACGGTCAGGAGCAGGAAGGTGACCACGCGCTGCGGGCCGTCGTCCGCGGTGAGCAGCATCGCGACGAAGGTGGCGAGGAACGGCACGTAGAACGCCGCGAAGACGCCCGCCGTGACGTCCTTGAGGTAGTCCTCGGGCGGTTCGGTCATCCGCCAGACCAGGACCGCCAGAGCGGTCAGGGCCATCGCCACCCAGGCGCCCTCGGCCCCCCGGACGTATCCGGCGATGACCATGGCGGCGCCACCGACCGCGAGCGGGACGAGCGGCGCCTTGACGCCCTTCTTCTCCTGGAGCCGGGAGGTGAGCTCCCACAGGCCCACGACGACCGCGACGACGATCACGCCGACGAAGACCGCCTTGACGATGAACAGCGAAGCGAAGATCACCGCACCAAGGCCGACACCGACCCCTATGGCGGCACGCAGGTCTCGGCCGGCCCGCTTCTTCTGCGGCGGGGGCGAGGCGTCCTGCGGTGCCTGCGAGGGCGGGGGCGGGGGGCTGGGCATGGGCTCCTGCGGCGGCGTCTCGGCGCGGAACGGGGGGCCGCCGTCGGCGGCGGCCCCTCGATCGCGTGCTTCCCGGTCGTCGAAGTCACGGCCGGCGGCATCGGGCACGATGGGCATGGGCCGAGTGTGCGGGCCCACCAGCGCATCGTATGCGGGACCCGCCGGAACCGGCTCCGTGGCCCAGGGAGAGTCGTTCATCAGACTTCGAGCAGCTCGGCTTCCTTGTGCTTGAGCAGCTCGTCCACCTGCGCGACGTACTTCGCGGTGGTGTCGTCGAGCTCCTTCTCGGCGCGACGCACCTCGTCCTCGCCGGCCTCCTTGTCCTTGACGAGCTTGTCGAGGGCGTCCTTGGCCTTGCGGCGCACGGAACGGATGGAGACCTTGGAGTCTTCGGCCTTGTTCTTCGCGACCTTGATGTACTCCTTGCGACGGTCCTGCGTCAGCTCGGGGAAGGTCACTCGGATGATGCGGCCGTCGTTGCTCGGGTTGACACCGAGGTCGGAGTCGCGGATTGCCTGCTCGATGTTGCGCAGCGCGGACGCGTCGAACGGCGTCACGATCGCCATGCGCGGCTCGGGCACCGCGAAGGACGCGAGCTGGTTGATGGGAGTGATGGCGCCGTAGTAGTCCGCCACGATCTTGTTGAACATCGCCGGGTGCGCACGACCGGTGCGGATCGCCGCAAAGTCTTCCTTGGCGACGACGACGGCCTTCTCCATCTTCTCCTCGGCCTCAAGGAGGATTTCTTCGATCACCACGTGCTCCTGCATGTCAGATTTGGATGGTTCAGGCGGGCGGGACGGGCTCGGCCCCGTGGGGCCGGGCCCGGCGTCGGGACGCTCAGGCCCGGGTGCCCTGGTCGCTCACGAGCGTGCCGATCTTCTCACCCTTGACCGCGCGGGCGATATTGCCCTCAGCGAGCAGCTCGAAGACCAGGATCGGCAGCTTGTTGTCGCGGCACAGCGTGATCGCGGTGGCGTCGGCGACCTTGAGGTCGCGCGACAGCACCTCGCTGTACTCCAGCGCATCGAACTTCACCGCGTCGGGGTTCTTCTTCGGGTCGGAGTCGTACACCCCGTCGACACCGTTCTTGCCCATCAGCAGGGCCTCGGCGTCGATCTCCAGGGCGCGCTGGGCGGCCGTGGTGTCGGTGGAGAAGTACGGCATGCCCATGCCCGCGCCGAAGATCACGACGCGGCCCTTCTCCAGGTGCCGTACGGCGCGCAGCGGAATGTACGGCTCCGCGACCTGGCCCATGGTGATGGCGGTCTGCACACGGGAGTCGATGCCTTCCTTCTCCAGGAAGTCCTGGAGGGCGAGGCAGTTCATGACGGTGCCCAGCATGCCCATGTAGTCGGACCGCGCACGGTCCATGCCGCGCTGCTGGAGTTCGGCGCCGCGGAAGAAGTTTCCGCCGCCGATCACGACGGCGATCTCCGCGCCGTCACGGACCACCGCGGCGATTTCGCGCGCGATGGCATGGACGACGTCGGGGTCGACGCCCAGTCCTCCACCACCGGAGAAGGCTTCGCCCGACAGCTTCAGCATGAAGCGGCGGCCCTTCTTGTCGTGGTCGCTCTTGTCGTCGGAAGCGGTGTGGGGGTCCACGCCCTGATTCATGGAGATCTCCTCGTGCACATACGAAGAAGGCCATTGCCGGTGGGTCCTCGCGGTTCCCTCTACGGCAATGGCCTCCTCGTCAGATCTGCGGTCGCTGCGCGCGTGCGCGGACGACTGCTTCAGACCCTACCGGGGTCCGGTGTCCGTCGTTGTACGGACGGACTCAGATGCCGACCTTGATGCGCGAGAAGCGCTTCAGGGTGACACCGGCCTCGTCCAGAACCTTCTGGACGGACTTCTTGTTGTCCAGCGCGTACGGCTGGCCGAGGAGGGTGGCCTCCTTGAAGAAGCCGTTGACGCGACCCTCGACGATCTTGGCGATGGCAGCCTCGGGCTTGCCCTCCGCGCGGGTGACCTCTTCGGCGATGCGACGCTCGGACTCGACCTTCTCGGCCGGAACGTCCTCGGCGGACAGCCACTGCGGGGCGAACGCGGCGATGTGCTGCGCGACGCCGCGGGCGACGTCCGCGTTCTCCTTGTCGAGCTCGACCAGGACGCCGATCTGGAACGGCAGGTCGGGCATCGTGCGGTGCATGTACGAGGTCACGTAACCGCCGGTGAACTGCGCGAAGCGGTCCAGGACGATCTTCTCGCCGAGGTTGGCGTTGGCCTCGTCGACGAAAGCGGTGACGGTCTTGCCGGGCTCGATCTCGGACGCGAGCAGCGCCTCGATGTCGGCCGGGGAGGTGGCGGCGACGTGCGCGGCCAGCTGGTTGGCGACGGCCAGGAACTTCTCGCCCTTGGCGACGAAGTCCGTCTCGCACTTCAGCTCGACGATGACACCGGTGGTGTTGTCGTCGGCGATGAGGGAGACGACGGCACCGTTCTCGGCAGAACGGCCCTCGCGCTTGGCGACGCCCTTCTGACCCTTGATGCGGAGGGCCTCCTGGGCCTTCTCGACGTCGCCGTCGGCGTCAACGAGCGCGTTCTTGCAGTCCAGCATGCCGGCGCCGGTGAGCTCGCGGAGCTTCTTGACGTCAGCGGCGGTGTAGTTCGCCATGAGTCTGTGATTCTCTCTCGAAGTCGTAGATCTACGGGTGAACGGCGGAGGCGCCGCGCTCGTGGCGCGGCTCCCCCGCCGTCATCGTCCGTGCTGTGAGTGCCCGGCGGGTGAACGCCGGGCGCTCCCAGTGGGTCAGGCCTGCTCGGCGTCGGCGGCCGGAGCGGCCTCGGCGGCGGGGGCCTCGGCAGCCGGGGCCTCAGCGGCGGGAGCCTCAGCGGCGGGGGCCTCGACAGCAGCCTCGGCCGGGGCGGCCTCAGCGTCGTCGGCCTTCTTCTCGCCCTCAAGCAGGTCGCGCTCCCACTCGGCGAGCGGCTCGGCGGCGGCCTTCTCGCCCGGCTTCGAGTCACCGGTCGCAGCGCCGGAGCGGGCGATGAGGCCCTCGGCGACGGCGTCGGCGATCACGCGGGTGAGCAGGGTGACGGAGCGGATCGCGTCGTCGTTGCCCGGGATCTTGTAGTCGACCTCGTCGGGGTCACAGTTGGTGTCGAGGATCGCGACGACCGGGATGTGGAGCTTGCGCGCCTCACCGACGGCGATGTGCTCCTTCTTGGTGTCGACGATCCAGACGGCGCTGGGAACCTTCGACATCTCGCGGATACCACCGAGGGTCTTCTCCAGCTTGATCTTCTCGCGGGAGAGGACCAGGAGCTCCTTCTTGGTGAGACCCGACGCGGCGACGTCGTCGAAGTCGATCGCCTCAAGCTCCTTCAGACGCTGGAGGCGCTTGTAGACGGTGGAGAAGTTGGTGAGCATGCCACCCAGCCAGCGCTGGTTGACGTACGGCATACCAACGCGCGTCGCCTGCTCGGCGATGGCCTCCTGGGCCTGCTTCTTGGTACCGACGAACATGATGGAGCCGCCGTGGGCGACGGTCTCCTTGACGAACTCGTAGGCGCGGTCGATGTACGACAGCGACTGGAGCAGGTCGATGATGTAGATGCCGTTGCGCTCGGTGAAGATGAAGCGCTTCATCTTCGGGTTCCAGCGACGGGTCTGGTGACCGAAGTGGACGCCGCTCTCCAGCAGCTCCCGCATCGTTACGACGGCCATGGCCATCTCCTTGGTTTCTCGGTTTGGTTCCTGACGCCCCACCGCGCCCTGCCCCCGAGGAAGGGGACCGAGAGACGCTTTCACCCGGCCTGAGCGGCTGGTGCTGGGGCGTGCGAAGTCGACCCGGTGACCCGGATCGCCGTAAGAAGTGTACGGGACCGGGCGGTATGCCAGGTGACGCCATTGTCCACACCGCGCCGTCCGTCCACAGGCCCGCTCACGCTGCGCGACGACGCGACAGCCTGGACGGCATGACGACACTGCTGCTCAGCCTGCTCATGGCCCTGGCCCAGGCGCTCGCGCCGACGGCCCGACCGCTCCCGCCCCCGCTGGTGGTCACCCGCTGGTGGGATCCGCCCCCGACCCCGTACGCGGCGGGGCACCGCGGGGTCGACCTCGCCGCGCCGGTGGGCGCGGAGATCCGGGCGGTCGGCCCGGGCCGGGTCCACCACGCGGGCCCGGTGGCCGGCCGCGGGGTCCTCTCCCTCACTCTCCCGGGCGGCCTGCGCACCACGTACGAACCGGTCCGGCCGCTGGTCGCGGAGGGCGAAGAGGTCACTCCGGGCCAGGTGGTCGCGGTCCTCACAGAGGGCACCCACTGCAGCAGCCCCTGCCTGCACTGGGGCCTCCTGTCCGGCACCACGTACCTGAACCCCCTGGCCCTGCTCCCCCGCCCCACCCCGAGACTCCTGCCGCTCACAGCCCGGGACGACTGAAACGGGGGGGGGTGGGGGTGGAGTGGGAGCTGGGCGGGGTGGGGTGGGGGCGGCGGGAGGGGGAAGCCCCCGGGTCTCAGCCCCGCACACCCCGAAGGGCCATGGCCACGGCCGCCTCCGTGACGACGGAAGGGTCCTCGGCGGCGCCCAGCTCGATGCGCCGGACGGCCGCGTCGACCACTCCCTGGAGCAGCATCGCGGCGAGCCGGGGCTGCTCGTGCCCCAGGGCGCCGAGCGCTTCCACGATCATCGCCACGAGTCCTCCGTGCGCGGCGCGGATCTTCTCGCGCGCCCCCGCGTCCAGCTCGCTGGCCGAGATCGCGACCACCGCCCGGTGCCGCCGGTCCCCGACCAGCCCGAGCTGGCTGCGCACATAGGCCTCGACCTTGGCCTCCGGTGACTGCACCCCCTCCATCGCCGCCTCGATCTCGGCGGCCCAGACGGGGAAGTCCACGGCGCACAGCTCTTCGACCACGGCCGCGCGGGAGCGGAAGTACTCGTACACGGAGGACCGGGCGAGGCCGGTGCGCTCCGCCAGGGCGGGGAAGGTCAGCGCTTCCGTCCCGCCTTCGGACAACAGGGAGCGCGCGGCGTCCAGCAGGGCGCCGCGCTGCATCGACCGGTGCTCGGCCACGGAGGCCGCTCGAATCCTGGGCACACGTCCACTCTACGGAGGTACCGCAAGCTCACCGGCCCACATCCGCGAGCTTGGCCCGCAGTTGGAGCACCGACTTGGTGTGGATCTGGCTGACCCGGCTTTCGGTGACGCCCAGGACGTTGCCGATCTCGGCCAGGGTGAGGCCTTCGTAGTAGTACAGCGTGACCACGGTCTTCTCGCGCTCCGGCAGGGTGTTGATCGCCCTGGCCAGGAGCCTGCGCAGCTCGCGGTCCTCGGCGACCTCGACCGGGTTGTCGGCGGCGGTGTCCTCCAGGGTGTCCATCAGCGAGAGGCGGTCGCCGCCCTCGCCGCCGACGTGCAGCAGCTCCTCCAGGGCGACCACGTTGGCCAGCGACAACTGACTGAACACGGTGTGGAGTTCCTCCACGGCGATGCCCATCTCGCCGGCGACTTCGTGTTCGGTCGGGGTGCGGCGCAGCTGGGCTTCCAGGGTGGCGTAGGCCCGCTCCACGGCCCTCGCCTTCTGTCGGACCGAGCGCGGGATCCAGTCCAGGGCGCGCAGCTCGTCGATCATCGCGCCCCGGATCCGGGTGATCGCGTACGTCTCGAACTTGATGGACCGGTCGATGTCGAACTTCTCGATGGCGTCGATCAGCCCGAAGACGCCGGAGGAGACGAAGTCGGCCTGCTCCACATTGGGCGGCAGGCCCACGCTGACCCGGCCGGCGACGTACTTCACCAGGGGTGAGTAGTGCAGGATCAGCTGCTCCCGCAGCCGCTCGTCACCGCTCTCCTTGTACGAGCGCCAGAGCACCTCCAGGGACGAGGGCGCGGTGGACCGCACGCTGCCACGAGCAGCGGGGGGCACCGCAGCGCGGTCGGACCCTGAGGTGTGCTGGGGCATGCTTCGCCTTTGCCGGAGCCGGATTCCTTGGGAGCGTAGCGTGACGGAAGTGTCGCGGTGCGCGAAGAGTACGGGATCGCGCGGGGGCACAGCGGCGCCCTGACTCGCGCGGGCGACCCGGGACCGGCGCCTGGCGCTCGGTCCCGGCGGCTGCCGGCGGGAAGACCGCGTCTCTCATCGGCTTCACTCTTTCACCGGAACGCCCCAGGTCAACGACCGCCTCGCCGGGTGCCACCGGTTTGTGTGCCTCCTTCAGGTGATTGTGTGGTCAACTGCCAGCCCTCGCCCTGCCGTTCGACGAACCCCAGAGAGTGAAGTTCGTACAGTCTGCCGATGACTTCATCGGTACCGGTGCCCGCTGCGAGGGCCACTTCGTCCGCGTGGGCGGGTCGGCCGGCCGGGAGTGCTTCGAGCACACGGGCGGTGTCCCCCTCCAGCAGGTCCCGGGCGAGTACCGGTCCGCGCCGCTCGGGGGCCAGTTCGCCCATGCCGCCGACGAGCTCGACCACTTCCGCGGCGTCCGTGACCAGGACGGCCTCGCCGCGCAGCAGTTCGTGCACCCCGCCCGAGAGGCCGCTGGTGGCCGGTCCGGGGACGCCCATGGTGAACCGGCCGAGCTGCTGGGCCCGCCGGGCGGTGACGAGGGAGCCGCTGCGGAGGGCGGCCTCCACCACGACGGTGCCCCGGGTGAGTGCGGCGATGACCCGGTTGCGCAGCACGAACCGGCTCGGGGTCGGGTGGCTGCCGGGCGGCAGCTCGCCGAGGACGAGTCCTTGGGCGGCGATCCGGCCGAGCAGTCCGGCGTGGCCGCGGGGGTAGGCGGTGTCCACGCCGCAGGCGAGTACCGCGGCGGTGGCGCCGCCCGAGGCGAGGGCCCCGCGGTGGGCCGCGGCGTCGACGCCGTACGCCGCCCCCGAGACGACGACCCAGCCCCGCTCGGCGAGTCCGGCGGCCAGGTTCTGGGCCATGTGGGCGCCGTACGGGGTGCAGGCGCGGGCCCCGACCACGGCGACGGAGCGCAGCGCCCAGGTCCGCAGGTCCGGTCTGCCCCGGAGCCAGAGCCCGACGGGCCGGGCGTCGCCGAGGTCGTCCAGTTGGGTCGGCCACTGGTGGGAGCCGGGGCAGATGAACCGGCCGCCGTCGCGGGCGGCGCTCGCCAGGTCCCGCCGGGGATCGGCGAGCGCCGCCCGTCTGCGGTATCCGGCGAGCCGTTGCTCCCCCACCCCGGTCAAGATCGCCGCCGCGGTGTCGGGTCCCGTCAGTAGCCGTATCAGCCCGACGGCGCCGTGTTCGCGCAGCCACCGGCCGGCGTGCTCGTCGCCGGGCTCCAGCACCCGGGTCAGTGCGGCCCGCGCCAGCAGCTCCGGCCCGGGCCCGTCGGCGGTGTCGCGCCCATCGGGGGTGTCGCGCCCGTCGGGGGTGTCGCGCCCGTCGGCGGCGGTCATGGCCCGGTTCCCAGCGCCTGGGCCGCGCCGCGGGCGATGCCGGTCCGCAGTTCGAGGGCGACGGCGACGTCCAGTGCATCGGGGCGGTCCCGGCCCCTCAGGTCGGCCACGGTCCAGGCGACCCGCAGCACCCGGTCGAGCCCGCGGGCGGTGAGCAGCCCTCGCTCCAGGTCCCGTTCGGCTTGTGCCAGTGCTCCGGGGGCCGCCTGCCAGCGGGTCCGCAGCTCGTGTCCGGGGACTTCGGCGTTGAGCCGCCACGGGGTGTCGGCGAGCCGGGCAGCGGTGCGGTCCCTGGCCTCGCGGACCCGGTCGGCGACGGCCGCCGTGGGCTCGCCGCGGCCGCCGCGGCCCAGCAGGTCGGAGCGGGTGACCGGCTCGACCTCCACGCGCAGGTCCACCCGGTCCAGCAGGGGGCCGGAGAGCCTGGCCTGGTAGCGCCGGATCACGGATACCGGGCATTCGCAGCCGGCTCCCAGCAGGGTGTGCCGGCCGCACGGGCAGGGGTTGGCAGCGAGCACCATCAGGAACCTGGCCGGCAGCCGCACCACCCCGGCGGCCCGGGCGATGACCACGTGCCCCGATTCGAGGGGCTGGCGCAGCGCGTCGAGCGCCTTGGTGCTGAATTCGGGGGCCTCGTCGAGGAACAGGACGCCGCGGTGGGCCAGGGAGACGGCCCCGGGCCGGGGCACTCCCGCTCCGCCGCCGACCAGGGACTGCATGGTCGCGGAGTGGTGGGGTGCGCAGTACGGGGGCCGGGCGACCAGTGGTTCGCCGGGCGGGAGGATGCCGGCGACCGAGTGGACGGCGGTGACTTCCAGTGAGTCCTGCCGGGACAGCGGCGGCAGGATCCACGGGATGCGCTCGGCCAGCATGGTCTTGCCCGCTCCCGGTGGTCCGCTGAGGAAGAGGTGGTGGCCCCCGGCGGCGGCCACCTCCAGGGCCCGGCGGGCGCCATGCTGTCCGGCGACGTCGGAGAGGTCGGGGACGTCCGGGCTCTCGTCCGCATCGGGCCGGGCGCGGGAGATGCCGGTGCCGAGGCCGGCGCCCGGGAGCACGAGTCCGGCCAGCATGGGGTCCGGGCGGCCCGGTGGGTCGGGCGGTTCCTCCTCGGGGACCTCTGCGTCGGTGAGGACGGCGATCAGTTGGCGCAGGCTGCGTACGCCGAGCACGCGGACGTCGGGGACGAGCACGGCCTCGGCGGCGCACTGCTGCGGCACCACCACGTTGCGGTATCCGGCGTCGGCAGCTGCGAGGACGGCGGGCAGGATGCCCCGTACCGGCCGCACCCGGCCGTCCAGCCCCAGCTCTCCGATGAGCACGAGGTCGGCGATGGCGGCGGGGTCGATCACCTCGGCGGCGCCCAGTACGGCGGCCGCGACGGCCAGGTCGAATCCGGCGCCCGATTTCGGGACGGAGGCCGGGCTGAGTCCGACGGTGAGTTTCTTCTGCGGCCATGCGGCGCCCGAGTTCACGACGGCGGCCCGGACCCGGTCCCGACTTTCGACCAGGGTCTTGTCGGGCAGGCCCACCAAGGTGAAGGCGGCAACCCCGGGCTCCAGGTCGGCCTGGACCTCGACCACCACTCCGTCGACGCCGACCAGGGCCACCGAGCAGGCTCGTGCGAAGCCCATCACGCCACCCCCCGGACGTGCTCCACGACGGGCGCCCCGCGCCGTGGCAGGAGGACTCCGACGAGGTCGATGCGGACCCCGCCCGGGGGCGGTCCACCGTGATCGGCGAGCCAGCGTCCGGCGAGGCGGCGGAGCCGCTCGACCTTGCCGGGGCGGACGGCGGCCATGGGATGCTCGAAATCCCCCGCCCGACGTGTTTTGACCTCGCACACGACGAGGGCGTCCCCGTCCCGCGCGACGATGTCGATCTCCCCGCTGCGGCAGCGCCAGTTCCGCGCGATCACGGTCATCCCGGCTTCCGCCAGTCGCCGCGCCGCGAGTTCCTCGCCGTACCGCCCCAGTGCCTGCCGTGCCACGCCCTTCGCGTCCATCGGGCACCACCTCCGCCGACGACGATCCCGCGGTCCCGCCCACCGTGTGGATCTTGGTGGACAACGGGGGCGTTGTGGACAACCCCGTCACTCGTGAGGGGGAATCCGGGGCGGCGGGCACGACCGGACCCGAACGGGCTCGATCGGGTGCGCGGTTGGCGGGGGAACCGGGCGTCAGCTGCCCGGCAGCTCCAGGTCGCTCTTGTTGAGCTCCTCGATGTTCACGTCCTTGAAGGTCAGCACCCGCACCTGCTTCACGAAGCGGGCCGGTCGGTACATGTCCCACACCCAGGCGTCGGCCATCGTGACCTCGAAGAACACCTCCCCCTGGACCGAGTGCACCTGCATCTCGTAGTCGTTCGTGAGGTAGAAACGGCGTTCGGTCTCGATCACGTACTTGAACAGCCCGACGACGTCGCGGTACTCGCGATAGAGCTTCAGCTCCATCTCGGTCTCGTACTTTTCGAGGTCCTCGGCGCTCATGGCATGTTCCCCTTCAGCCGTGCGTCCCCCTATTGTGCGCCAGGCCCGTGCGCCCCTAAACGATTTCCGGGGCCAGGACCACCGGCGCACCCGGAGGACCGTCGTCGAGCAGCGTACGGAGCAACTCGGCGAGTGTGGTCGGGTACACCGTCTCACGGGCCGCGAGAAGTTCCTCGGAAGTCCACCACCTCGCACCGGCGACGCTGCGCCGCTCCAGCTCGGTGAGCCCGCCCATGTCGGTCCGTGTCTGGGCGGTGCGGGCCAGGTAGTACCACTCGTCCTGCTCCCAGCGCCGCCCGTCGAACGGGAAGGAGCAGTACCGGTGCCACAGCACCGGCCCCAGTTCGACGTCCGTGATCCCGGTCTCCTCGGCGAGCTCCCGCAGCGCGGCCTGCTCGCGGGTCTCGCCGCCTTCGAGTCCGCCGCCCGGGGTGAACCACCACTGGTCCGCGGGATCGTCCGGTTCGAAGCCGTGCAGCAGCAGGATCCGGTCCTCGGGGTCCAGCAGGATCACCCGGGACACCTTGCGGGGGCCGCCCGCCTCAGCCGCGTCAGCGGGCACCGGCCGGCTCCCGCCGCCGCCCGCGCCCCAGGACCCGTGCGAGGGGCCCGTAGGCGGCCCCCAGGACCACCAGGGCGGCTCCGCCGACCACCGCGGCCAGTTGGAGGCGCAGCGGCCCCGGTCGGGAGGTCCCGCCGGGCAGGGAGGCGTACGTGCCGGGGCGGTCGATCATCTTCATGGAGGGCCAGGCCAGGGCGTCGACCCGGGCGCGGACCGTGGAGCGGGGGACGGTGCCCTGGCCGGCCTCCTGGAGGTGGGCCCGGGAGTCGAGCGAGGTGAACCGCCGGTCGCCCAGCAGGAAGAGGTTGCCCTCGGGCACGGTCACCTCGAACGGCGTGTCGGAGGCGGTGCCCTGGCCGGTGCCGGCCGCGCCGGGCTGCCCGTGCTCGATGTAGGGCTCCTGCAGTTCCTTGCCGTTCACGGTGAGCGTGCCGCCCGCGCCGCAGCACTTCACGGTGTCGCCGCCAACGCCGACGACCCGCTTGACCATGGGCGAGTCACTCCACATGGCATCACTGAACACGACCACGTCGCCGCGCCGCACCTCGCCGCCGTCGATGCGCTGGGCGAGCACCCGGTCCCCGGGCTGCACCGTCGGCACCATCGAGTCTGTCGGCACCGTGTACGGCTGGTAGACGAGCGCCCCCCATACGAAGGCGCCCAGGAAGAGCACGAAGCCGACGGCCACGGCGATTCCCGACAGCACGTTGCCGAGACCGCCGCGGCCGTCCTTGCCACCGCGTATACCTGCAGTACCGCTTGCCTGCGTTCCGCCCATTGCAGCGCCCCACACTTTCGGGATCGACGACCTGGGCGGCACCCTACCTGCCGGTAGTCCCGCCGGTCAGCCTCCGCCTGCGCCACATCACGACCGGAACCGCTCCGGCGAGGCCCAGCGCGGTCGGTCCGAGCCCGACGGGCCCCAGTCCGGCGGCCCCCAGGCCCATCGCGGTCGCCTTGGTCTGGTTCCCGATGCCCGGCTGGTCGAAGGTGTCCGGGACGGGCAGGGTCGCCCAGCGGGTGATCGGCCACGCCACGACCACGGCCCGCCCGACGACCTTGTCGACCGGCACGAAGCCCTGCGTGGAGTCCTGCATGTGGTAGCGGGAGTCCTGGGAGTTCTGCCGGTGGTCGCCCATCACCCAGATCTTGCCCTTGGGCACGGTGATCGGGCCGAACGGGGCGTCGTCGCAGGGGGTGTTGCCCGGGTAGATGTACGGCTCGTCGAGCTCCTTGCCGTTGACGACGACCGGTCCGCCCTTCTTGCACTCGACCGTGTCACCGCCGATGGCGATGGTCCGCTTGATCAGGTCCTTCTCGTCCGCGGACGGCATCAGACCGATCTTGCTGAGGATCTGCTGCGCGAAGTTGGGCTCGGGGGTGGGCTCCCCGGCCAGCCAGCTCGCGGGGTCGTGGAAGACCACGACCTCGCCGCGCTCGGGCTCGGAGCCGAACCACGGGGTCAGCTTGTCCACGAGCACCCGGTCGCCGCGCTGCAGGGTGTTCTGCATCGAGTCGGACGGGATCGAGAACGCCTGCACCAGGAAGGTCTTGATCAGCAGGGCGAGCAGCAGGGCGATGCCGATGAGGAGCGGGAGCTCCTTCCAGAACGAGCGGTGCGGGCGCGCCTCGGCACCACCGTCCTCGGCCTCGCGCTCGGCATCGTCCGGCCGCTCCTCGCCTTCGTCGCGTCCGGATCGCGCGCCTACCGCCACATCCCCCACATCCACTCCTCACTCGCAGATCGCCGCCCGGCCGGAATCAGGCGCGGGCCCTCCCCTCCCTTAACGAGCGGGAGTTCCCTAGGGCGCGGGAGACCGAGGACACACTATGCGAACGGCGGGCCGTGACGGCGCCTGCGGCGGCCGCGTCGCCCACCACGTGCAGGATCGGGCACCGTGCGGAAGGTCGCGGGCTGTTCGAGTTTGCGCCAGTGGTCGAACGGCCAGGCGATGACGACGGCCTGTCCCACGACTCCGTCCTCGCCGATGGTGCCGTTGAAGGCCTCGTCGAGGTGGAAGCGGGAGTCGGCCGAGTTCGCCCGGTGGTCGCCCATGACGAAGAGCCGTCCGGGCGGCACCTTCACTTCGAACCGGATTTCGGAGGGGGCGTTCCCGGGATTCACGTACGGCTCGTCGAGCGGCGTCCCGTTGACGGTGACCCGGCCCTTGGCGTCGCAGCACGCGACGGTGTCGCCGCCGACGCCGATGACCCGCTTGATCAGGTCCTGTTCGTCGGCGGAGGGCAGCAGACCGATGAAGGTCAGCGTCTCCTTGATCTGCTTCACGCCGACGGGGTCGGCGGCGGGGCGTGCGGCCTCGCCCTTGAGCCAGCCGCCGGGGTCCTTGAACACGACCACGTCGCCGCGCTCGACCTTGGAGCCGAACCACGGGGTCAGCTTGTCGACCAGCACCCTGTCGCCGATCTGGATCGTCTGCTCCATGGATCCGGACGGGATGAAGAACGCCTGGACGAGGAAGGTCTTGAGGACGAGCGCGATGCACAGCGCCACGACGATCAGCAGCGGTACCTCGCCCACGCGGCGGGTGCGCCTGCGCCGCTTGACCCGGCGGGCCAGTCGGCGTCGTTCGGCCCGGCCGCCGCCCTCCGCCGCGACGGGCTGCGCCTTGGTGCCACGCCGCGACCCGGGCTCCCGCACCGGCCGCTCGGGGACCGCGGTGGGCTCAAAAACCTCAGTGGGCTCGGGCCGGGCGGCAGGCTCGGGGGCCGCAGTGGGCTCGGGCTCCCGCCAGGGCTGGGGGCCTCCCGGAGTCTCGGGCGCACGCCAGAATTCGGGCGCGCGCGCGGGCCGGGGCGCGGGCCGGGGCGCGCGCCTCGGCTCCGGGTCCGGCTCCGGTTCGGGGGCCCGGCCGCCTCTCGGGCGGCCCCGGCTACCCATGGGAGCCCCAGCGCGACGCCGGCCAGCCGATCCAGTCGGCCCGCCCGATCACCTTGTCCACCGGCACCATCCCCCCGCCCGGTTCTCCCAGGTGGTCCCGGGAGTCCCGGGACTGGGAACGATGATCGCCCATGACCCACAGGGTGCCCACGGGTACCACGATCCGGAAGGGCACCTTCGAGGGCGTGTCGCCGGGAAACAGATATGGCTCCTGCACCGGTACCCCGTTCACCTTGATCCGCCCGCCGGCGTCGCAGCACACCACGTCGTCGCCTCCGACGCCCACGACCCGCTTGACGAAGTCCGTTTCGGACGGCTCGCCGATCCCGAGCGCGGAGGCCGCGCCCGCCAACGCCTCGCCGATGGGATTGCCGTCGGCGTGTTCCGGAACGAAGGACCCCGTGCCGTCGAAGACCACCACGTCCCCGCGCTTGGGTTGGTTGCCGGAACGGTACGCCAGCTTGTTCACCAGCACCCGGTCCCCGACCTGGAGCGTCGGCTCCATCGACCGGCTCGGGATCAGGAAGGGCTGGACGACGAAATTGCTGAGCAGCAGCAGGAAGGTCGTGCAGAGCACGCCGAGTACGGCGGCGCCGCGCCAGGTCAGGAAGACTCGCCACCCTGGGAGCGCGCGGCGCCCCCGCAACGCAAAACGCGGCCGCCCCTCCCCGGTTTCGGGGGAGGAGTGGCCGCGCTGTGTGAGCTCTGCTTCGGTGTCCATCGAGGGCGAGCCTATCCGGCCGCCTCCGGGACCCGGAGAGGAGATCAGCGGTCGCGCTTCTCCTTGATCTTCGCGGCCTTGCCGCGGAGCTCACGGAGGAAGTACAGCTTGGCGCGACGCACGTCACCGCGGGTGACGAGCTCGATCTTCTCGAAGATCGGGGAGTTCACCGGGAAGGTGCGCTCCACGCCGACGCTGAAGGAGACCTTGCGGACCGTGAAGGTCTCGGAGACGCCAGAGCCCTGGCGACGGATGACAACGCCCTTGAACTGCTGGATACGGGAGCGGCTGCCCTCGATGACGCGGACGTGCACGTTGATCGTGTCACCCGGGCGGAAGGCCGGGACGTCGGAGCGGATCGAGGCGGCGTTGACGCCATCGAGCAGGTGAGACATGTTCTTCGTCTGCTTTCTTCGCACGACGCCACAGGCCGCCGGTGCGGGTTTCCGTAGAGAATTCGGGAGCTGCGCCACTCTGCGAACGACTGTCCCCCTGTGGCAGGGGCGTACGCGAGCACACAGCAGCCGCCTATTCTTCCACGGCTTGGGGCCTACGCCAAAATCGGCCGTCGGGGGTCGGCCGCCAGCCCAGGATGCTCAGGATCTCGCGGTCCTTCTTGTCGAAGGCGGCGGCCTCGCAGCGCTCGATCAGGTCGGGGCGGTGCTGCGCGGTGCGGCGGAACGCCTCGTCCCGGCGCCAGCGGGCGATCTTCCCGTGGTGCCCGCTGAGCAGCACGTCGGGAATGCCCCGGCCGCGCCAACCGGGGGGCTTCGTGTAGACCGGCCCCTCTAGCAGGTTCGCCATCTCGCCGGGCGCGAAGGAGTCGTCCCGGTGGGATTCGGCGTTGCCGAGCACTCCGGGCAGCAGCCGGGCCACGGCCTCGGTGATCACCAGCACGGCGGCCTCGCCGCCGGCCAGCACGTAGTCGCCGATGGAGACCTCGTACACCGGCATCCGCGTGGCGTATTCGTCCATGACCCGGCGGTCGATGCCCTCGTACCGGGCCGGCGTGAAGATCAGCCAGGGCCGTTCGGAGAGCTCGACGGCCAGCTCCTGGGTGAACGGGCGGCCACTGGGCGTGGGGACGACCATGACCGGCCCGCGCGCGCCGGCCTCGTACCCGTCGGCCAGCGCCTCGTCGAGCGCCTCGCCCCACGGCTCGGTCTTCATGACCATGCCGGGGCCACCGCCGTACGGGGTGTCGTCGACGGTGTTGTGCCGGTCGTACGTCCAGTCCCGTAGGTCGTGGAGGTGGACGTCGAGCTGCCCGCGGGCCCGCGCCTTGCCGACGAGGGAGACGTTCAGCGGCTCCAGGTACTCGGGGAAGATCGTGACGACGTCGAGACGCATCAGGCTTCTTCCCCGGCCTCGGCCCCGTTGTCGCGCGTCGAGACGATCTCCGCGCGGTCGTCGATCAGCCCGGGCGGCGGCGTGATGACGCAGCGCTGCTCCTCCAGGTCGATCTCGGCGACGATCTCCTCCACGAAGGGGATCATCACCTCGGTGCCGTCGGGACGCTCGACGATGAAGAGATCCTGCGAGGGGAGGTGGGAGATCTCGGTGATCCGGCCGATCTCGGTGCCGTCCTCCAGTACCACGTCCAGGTCCATCAGCTGGTGGTCGTAGTACTCGTCCTCCTCCTCCGGCAGCTCGGAGGGGTCCACCTCGGCGATGAGCAGGGTGTTGCGCAGCGCCTCGGCGCCGGTGCGGTCCTTGACGCCCTCGAAGCGGAGCAGGAGCCGGCCGCTGTGGACGCGGCCCGTCTCGATGGTCAGGGGACCCGTCGAAGCCGGTTCGGTCCGGAGCACGGCGCCGGGCGAGAGCCGCAGCTCCGGCTCGTCGGTCCGCACCTCGACGGTGACCTCACCCTTGATCCCGTGGGCGCGGCCGATCCGCGCGACTACCAGCTGCACTGTTTGTCTCCTGTTCAGACGACGACGGGCCGGGGCGGGCACGAATGCCCTCCCCGGCCCGTGCCGGTGATTCAACTGCTCAGCGGACCTGGTCCACGTCGACGAGGTCGACGCGGATCCCCCGGCCGCCGATGGCGCCCACGACGGTACGCAGGGCACGTGCGGTGCGGCCGTTGCGACCGATCACCTTCCCGAGGTCGTCCGGGTGAACCCGGACTTCGAGCACCTGCCCACGACGCAGGTTGCG
This sequence comes from Streptomyces sp. NBC_00597, assembly GCF_041431095.1. Taxonomy (GTDB): domain Bacteria; phylum Actinomycetota; class Actinomycetes; order Streptomycetales; family Streptomycetaceae; genus Streptomyces. Next base: position 6,449,353 of record NZ_CP107757.1, on the reverse strand, counting down.
CGAGGCGACCTGCACGTCGTCGGGGTTGTCCACAATGCCCTTCACGAGGTGCTCAAGAGCCTCCTCGAGCATGCTCAGGCCTCGGTCGACTCGGCGGCGGCCTCAGCCTCGTCCGCCTTCTTGTCGGCCTTCTTCGCCTTCTGCGTGATGGCCTCGCCCTTGGTCTCGCCGATGCCCTCAAGGGCCTTGGCGAACTCGTCGAAGGAGCGACGCTTGCTCTCCTTCGTCTCCGGCTGCAGCAGCGGCGCGGGGGCCGGGAGGCCCTTGTGCGCCTGCCAGTCGCCGGTCAGCTTCAGGATGGCGAGCACAGCCTCGGTGGGCTGGGCGCCGACGGACAGCCAGTACTGCGCACGCTCGGCGTTGACCTCGATGCGCGACGGGTTGTACGTCGGGTGGTACAGACCGATCTCCTCGATCGCACGACCATCGCGGCGGGTGCGCGAGTCGGCGACGACGATGCGGTAGTGCGGCTGGCGAATCTTGCCGAGGCGCTTGAGCTTGATCTTGACTGCCACTGGAGTGGTGTCTCCTGAACTTGACGTGGTTGGGCACATGAGATGCCACGTGGGGTTGCGGTACTCGGGTGCCCGATGGACGCGTCAGCCGGAGGAGAGAGGGGTCCTATGCGACTGTCGAGTACAGCTAGCCATTGTGCCACATGCCTGCGGCGCTTCTCGCGGGGAGCTGCGATCGAGGGTGCGGGGCCGCGCACCCTCGGGCCGCCCCCCGCACCGCACCGCAGGCATCCGCCCGCCCGTCAGCCCGTCGGCCGCGGAGCCGCGGGCTCAGGAGGCGGCTACCGAGACGGCGACTTCGGGGATGCGGAACGGCTTCATGCAGCCGCCGCAGACGATCGGCGCCTGCGCCAGTACGGACGGGACCACCCGCACGTTGCGCCCGCAGTCGCAGACGGCCTTGACCCGGACACCGCCGCCCGAGGAGCCGTGCCGGGCGGCCGGCCCGCGGAAGCTGCGCTTGGTGTCGGCCGCCGTCGCGGCGGTGTGCGCCTTGAGTGCGCGCTGGAGCCGCTCCATGGTGGGGCGGTAGCGCTTCTTCGCCTCGGGATTGAGCGAGACCAACGAGAAGCCGCTGCTGGCATGCGGCTCGTCGGAATGGTCCAGCCCCATCTCCTCGGCGATCGCGAGGAATCTGCGGTTGTGGTAGCGGCCCGCCCGCGAGGTGTCGCGCACTCCGCGGGCGGCGGCGATGCCGTGGACTGCCTCGTGCAGCAGTCGCTCGAAGGAGAGCTCGGCGCCACAGGCGGACGAGGACTCTCCGATCAGGGACTCGGGCGCGGCAAGGTCAGGCAGCTCGGGGTGGTACCGCTGAATGTCGGCCCACGCCTGCGCCAGCTCTGCGGCGAGAACAGGTGGTGTCGTGCTCACGTCGTGACAACGAGCCGGGGTGCCCCGGTGTTCCGATTCCGGGCCATTCCAAATTTTTTGCACGTACCAGTCAGTTCAGTCTGATGCGTCCCGACGAGGACGGGTGCGCCGATCTCAGGAGGAGTCGGTACGTAACGTCGACCAGGCCGACCGAAAAGAACCGGCCCCGGCGCGCGGCTCGTGCCGTGCGCCGGGGCGGGTCCGAAGTCAGGCGGCGGCGATCAGTACGAGCGCGCGACGATCGCGAGCGTACCGGGGGCGTCGTCCGCCTCCGGCACCGAGCCATCCGCGGCGATCAGGCAGCGCACGGAGACGGCCTGCTCACCCAGCTTCGCCTCGCCCTCGGGGCCGAGGTCGGCCCACGGCATCCGCGCCCAGCCGCCCGCGACGGCGACCTCGGCGGCCTCCTCGATGGTGGAGACGTCGGAGGTACGGGCCAGGCGGCGCTCGCGGGACTCGCGCAGCAGCTGCGCCTGGTCCTCCTCCAGCACCTTGGGCAGCAGGTCGGCGAGCGCGTCGATCTGCACGGGCTCCTTGCCGCCGGGGATCCGGCGGGCCAGCATCGCGGTGCCGGCCTCCAGGTCGCGGGGGCCGATCTCGACGCGGACCGGTACCCCCTTGAGCTCCCAGTCCACCGCGCGGCGGCCGAAGGGGGTGTCGACCCGGTCGTCGACGTGGACGCGGATACCGGCGGCCTTCAGCTGCGCACCGAGCTCGCGGACCTTGGCGACGGCCTCGTCACCCTTGATCGCCATGACGACGACCTGGACGTGCGCGAGGCGCGGCGGGACACGCAGGCCGTTGTCGTCGCCGTGGGACATGATCAGACCGCCGACCATGCGGGTCGAAACGCCCCACGAGGTCTGCCAGACGAGCTCCTGCTTGCCTTCCTTCGACAGGTACTGCGTGTTGAAGGCCTTGGCGAAGTTGGTGCCGAGCTCGTGGCTCGTGCCCAGCTGGAGCGCCTTGCCGTCGCCCATCATGCCTTCGAGGGTGAGGGTGTTGATGGCGCCGGCGAAGCGCTCCTTGGCGGTCTTGCGGCCGAGCACGACGTCGATGCCGAGCACGTTCGTCATGAAGTCGCCGTACACGTCCGTGTGGATGCGGGCGGCGTAGTCGCGGGCGTCCTCGTACGTGGCGTGGGCGGTGTGGCCCTCCTGCCAGAGGAACTCACTCGTACGGAGGAACACGCGCGGGCGCATCTCCCAGCGGACGACGTTGGCCCACTGGTTGATCAGCAGGGGCAGGTCGCGGTAGCTCTGGACCCACTTGGAGAAGTAGTCGTTGATGATCGTCTCGGAGGTGGGCCGGACCACGACCGGCTCTTCCAGCTCCTTGCCGCCGCCGTGCGTGACGACCGCGAGCTCGGGGGCGAAGCCCTCGACGTGCTCGGCTTCCCTCGTCAGGTACGACTGCGGGATGAACAGCGGGAAGTACGCGTTCTGGGCGCCCGCGTCCTTGATGCGCGCGTCCATCTCCTGCTGCATCCGCTCCCACAGGCCGTAGCCGTACGGCCGGATGACCATGGTGCCGCGTACCGGACCGTTGTCGGCCAGCTCGGCCTTGTTGATCAGATCCTGGTACCAGCGGGGGAAATCCTCCGCCTGGGGGGTGAGAACGGGTGCCTTTGCCATGGCGCGAATGGTACGGCGCCGGGCACTCGATGCGTGAATCGGGTGGCGCACTCCTCTGGACGCGGGGGCGAATGGGGAGTTCTCTGGCAACGGGGGCAAGGGGGCGACAAGGAATCAGGAGCGCTCTTTCGATGACACCGACGCCGACGGCGACGCTCGTCGCCCGGGACTGGGCGGAGATCCAGGAACGGATGCTGGTACCGCTGTACGAAGCGGTCTACGACCGGCTGGAGGTCGGGCCGGGCGACCGGCTGCTCGGCCTGGACTGCGGGGCCGGGCTGGCCCTGCTGCTGGCCGCGGGCAGGGGAGCCGCCGCCACGGGGGTGGAGGCGGATCCGGCCCGGCGGGAGCTGGCGCGCGAGCGGCTGCTGGAGGTGGTCCCGGCCCCACCGGACGGTGCGCGCCCGTACGACGTGCTGCTGGCGTTCTCGCCGCCCGCGGCGGCGCTGGACGCGGCCCTGCCTGCGGTCCGGCGGGGCGCAGCGGTGGTGCTGGCCGACTGGGGTCCGGCGGAGCGGTGCACGGTGCCCGCGGTGCTGGGCGGCGGCCCCGCCCCGCAGGACCTGGACGCGGTCGTGGCGCGGGCCGGGCTCTCGCCGGACGGGTCGGGGCGGGTGTTCTGCCCCTTCGGGTACGCGGACGTGGACAGCGCGGTACGGGGGCTGCTGTCGGCGGGGCTGTACGAGTCCTCCTCCGATCCGGCGCAGGTCGAGAAGGAGCTGGCCGAAGCGCTGCACCCGTACGAGCGGCCGGACGGCACCGTGTGGCTGCCGAACATCTTCCGGTACGTGATCGCCCGCGTGCCGTAGCCGAACCGGAACCGCGGGTGCGGGGCTGGGGCGGGGCGCGCGCGGGCGCGGCCCGCGCCGCTACTTCGCCGGGCGCACGATGCCCGCGGCCTCGTAGGCGGCCGGCTCGTCCAGGGTCTCGTTCGCCAGCAAGGCCTCGGTCAGGGCGTCGAGTTTCGGACGGTGTTCGCGCAGCAGTCGGCAGGCCTCGACGTAGCACTCGTCGACGATGCGCCGCATCTCCTGGTCCACCGTGTCGAGGGTGGAGGGGGCGGCCAGGAGCCCGTAAGGGCTCTGCGCGTCCGCCGGGATCGCGGTGAGGCGGCCGACGCGCTCGCTCATGCCCCAGCGGCCGACCATGCCGCGGGCGAGGTTGGTGACCTGTTCCAGGTCGTTCTCCGCGCCCGTGGTGATGACGTCGAAGACGACGTGCTCGGCCGCCATGCCGCCCAGCGCGCCGATGATGCGGCCGCGGAGGTACTCCTGCGTGTAGGAGTAGCGGTCCGCGTCGGGGGTCGAGAGGGTGACGCCGAGCGCCCGGCCGCGCGGCACGATCGTGATCTTGCGGACGGGGTCGGCGCCCGGCTGGAGCATGCCCAGCAGGGCGTGGCCGCTCTCGTGGTAGGCCGTGCGGCGACGCTCCTCTTCCGGCATGACCAGGGCCCGCGCCGCGCCCAGCTGGACCTTCTCCAGGGCGTCCATGAAGTCCGCCTGGGTGACCTGGCTCTGTTTGCGCTTCACCGCGAGGAGGGCGGCTTCGTTGGCCAGGTTGGCGAGGTCCGCGCCCGTCATGCCGGGGGTGGTGCGGGCCACCTGGTCGAGGTCCACGTCGGCGGCGAGGGGGATCTCGCGGGTGTGGATCCGCAGGATGGCTTCGCGGCCGGAGCGGTCGGGCGGGGAGACGGACACCGTGCGGTCGAAGCGGCCGGGCCGGGTGAGCGCCGGGTCCAGGACGTCGGGCCGGTTGGTGGCGGCGAGGACGACCACGCCCTCCGAGCCGGAGAAGCCGTCCATCTCGGTCAGGATCTGGTTCAGGGTCTGTTCGCGCTCGTCGTGGCCGCCGAGGCCGGCGCCGCCGCCGCGGGCCCGGCCGATGGTGTCGATCTCGTCGATGAAGACGATCGAGGGGGCCACCTTCCGCGCCTCGGAGAAGAGTTCGCGCACCCGGGAGGCGCCCACGCCGACGATCATCTCGATGAACTCGGAGGCCGAGGCGGAGAAGAACGGCACCCCGGCCTCGCCCGCGACCGCCCGCGCGAGGAGGGTCTTGCCCGTGCCGGGCGGTCCAGCGAGCAGGACCCCGCCGGGCATCCGGGCGCCCATGGCCCGGTACTGCTGGGGGTTCTTGAGGAAGTCCACGACGTCGCTGAGCTCGCCCTTGACCTCGTCGATCCCGGCCACGTCGGCGAAGGTGGTGCGCTTCCCGCCCTCCAGTTCGACGGGTTTGGGCGGCTGTTTGCGGCCCAGCGCGCCGACGCCGCCCATCGCGGAGCCCATGCGGCGGGCGATGAACACCCACAGGAGGACCAGCAGCAGCATCGGGGCCAGCGAGAGCAGCAGATTGGCCAGGAAGCTGCGCTGCACGACGACCGGGGAGGCGGTGACGACGACGCCGTGCTTGCTGAGGTTGGCCCAGAGCTGGTCGTCGGCGAAGGCGGGGCGCTGGGTGACGAACTTCGTGTAGTCGCCCTTGCCGCCGTCGGGCAGCGGCTGTTCGGTCTTCAGTTCGCCCTGGATCGCGTCGCCCTTGGAGTAGATCTTCGAGACGTTGCCGTCGGCGACCTGTTTGCTGAATTCCGTGTAGGAGACGGTCGGCTCGTCGCCCTTGTTGAAGAACGAGAGGACCACGTTGGTGATCAGGAAGACGATCATGGCGGCGAGGATCAGTCCGCGCCAGCCCCCGGGCATCCGCCTCTTGGGCGGCGGTGCGGGCGGTGCGCCCTCGGAGCGCCAGGGCGTGTCGGCGCGGTCGCGAGGCGGTACGGGGGTGGGGCTGGGCACGTGGCCTCCTTACTGCCGTCCTCGTGGCCGACCATAAGGGATATAACGCACCATTGCGCCTGCTGAGCCCATGGGAAAGGGGCCCCGGCCGGATGATCCGGCCGGGGCCCCTCGCCCTGCGACTGCCCTTACTTCATGAACTTCTTGAACTCGTCCGGAAGGTCGAAGTCCTGGCCGGACTGGCCGCCGGCGGGAAGGCCGAACGGGCTGCCGGTGGCGGGCGGGGCGCTCTGCGGGCCCTGCTCGCGACGGGCGGCTGCCGCCGCTTCCTCTTCCTTGCGCTTCATCGGGTTGCCGCTCTTGCGCTTGCCCTTGGCCTGCTTGACCTGCTTCTTCTGCCGGCCGGGGCCGCCGCCCATGCCCGGGATGCCGGGCATGCCGGGCATCCCGCCGCCCTGGGCCATGCGGGACATCATCTTGCGGGCCTCGAAGAAGCGCTCGACGAGGTTCTTGACGGCGCTGACCTCGACGCCGGAGCCCTTGGCGATACGGGCGCGGCGCGAGCCGTTGATGAGGTGCGGGTCCTGGCGCTCGGCCGGGGTCATCGACTTGATGATCGCGGCGGTGCGGTCCACGTCGCGCTCGTCGATGTTGTTGATCTGGTCCTTGATCTGCCCCATGCCGGGGAGCATGCCGAGCAGCTTGGAGATGGAGCCCATCTTGCGGACCTGCTCCATCTGGGCCAGGAAGTCGTCGAGCGTGAACTCCTTCGGGCCCTTCGCGAGCTTGGCCGCCATCTTCTCGGCTTCGGCCTGGCTGAAGGTCTTCTCGGCCTGCTCGATGAGGGTGAGCATGTCACCCATGTCGAGGATCCGGCCCGCCATGCGGTCGGGGTGGAACGCGTCGAACTCGTCGAGCTTCTCGCCGTTCGAGGCGAACATGATCTGCTTGCCGGTGACGTGCGCGATGGAGAGCGCGGCACCGCCGCGGGCGTCGCCGTCGAGCTTGGAGAGCACGACGCCGTCGAAGCCGACGCCGTCGCGGAAGGCCTCGGCGGTGTTGACCGCGTCCTGGCCGATCATGGCGTCGACGACGAAGAGGATCTCGTCGGGGCTGACGGCGTCGCGGATGTCCGCGGCCTGCTGCATCAGCTCCTGGTCGATGCCGAGGCGGCCGGCGGTGTCGACGATGACGATGTCGTACTGCTTGGTGCGGGCGTACTCGATGGAGTCCTTGGCCACCTGCACGGGGTCGCCGACGCCGTTGCCGGGGGCGGGCGCATAGACCGCGACACCGGCGCGCTCGGCGACGACGCTCAGCTGGTTGACGGCGTTGGGGCGCTGGAGGTCGCAGGCGACGAGCAGCGGGGAGTGGCCCTGGCCCTTGAGCCAGAGGCCGAGCTTTCCGGCGAGGGTGGTCTTACCGGCACCCTGGAGACCGGCGAGCATGATCACGGTGGGCGCGGTCTTGGCGAAGCGCAGCCGCCGGGTCTCGCCGCCGAGGATCGAGACGAGCTCGTCGTTGACGATCTTGAGGACCTGCTGGCCCGGGTTCAGGGCCTTGGAGACCTCTTCGCCGCGGGCGCGCTCCTTGACGTTCGCGATGAAGGAGCGGACCACGGGGAGGGCGACGTCGGCCTCAAGGAGGGCGATACGGATTTCCCGCGCCGCAGCGTCGATGTCCTGCTCGGAGAGGCGACCTTTGCCCCGGAGGGACTTGAAGGTCGCGCTGAGGCGGTCGGAAAGCGTATCGAACACGGTGGTCGCGATTCCTCGGGTCGGGGGCGTGTGGTCGTCCCCCAGGGTATCGGGCCCCGCCGGATGCTGAACCCGTCGGCCCGTCTCCTGACCGGGAACCGGCCCGGCCCCGGCCCGCGCGGAGCCGGGGCGGGCCGGGGCGCCGGGTCAGCGGAGGGCGGCTTCCAGGTGGGAGGCCAGGGCGGAGGCCGCGGGTGCTGGCAGGGGTTTGCCGTCCGGATCGACCACGTACAGGGAGTCCACCGCGTTCGCTCCGAGGGTGGACACGTGGGCGCTGCGTACCCGGACCCCGGAGGACTCCAGCGCGCGCCCGATGCGGTGCAGCAGGCCCACCGCGTCGGGGGCCCGGACCTCCAGGACCGTGGCCAGCGAGGACACCTCGGGTACCACCGTGACCCGGGGCGGCGGCGGGACCACCCCGCGCCGTCGCGGGTACGCGGCCTCCCGGTCGGCCAGCTTCGCCGGGACGTCCAGGGAGCCGTCCAGTGCCCGGACCAGGTCCGTGCGCAGCCGGGCCGCCTCCGGCAGGGAGCCGTACTCGGCGGCCACCCGCCACCGCAGGACCAGGACCTCACCGGGCAGGTCCGGGAGCTCCAGGGAGCGCAGGTCCGCGGCCCGGACCGTGAGCCGGTGCAGGGCCAGTACGCCGGCCACGGCCGGGAGGACCCCCGCTTGGTCCGGGACCGCCACCACCAGTTCGACCCCGACGGCGTCGTCCTCCTCCTGGCGCGCGTGCAGCGCCAGTACGGGCTCCCGGGTGCGCAGCGCCTCCACCGCGAGGCGTTCCTGTTCCGTCGTCGGGATGGTCAAGTCGGCGGCGACCGGCGACGCTCCCCGCAGGACGGAGGCGACCCGCGCCACCAGGTCCGCGACGAGCGAGCCCCGCCAGGTGCTCCACGCCGCGGGCCCGGTGGCCAGGGCGTCCGCCTCGGTCAGCGCGTGCAGGATCTCCAGGGTGCCGACCGATCCGACGGCCTGCGCGACCGACCGGACCGTCGCCGGGTCGTCGAGGTCGCGCCGCGTCGCGGTGTCGATCAGCAGCAGGTGGTGCCGTACGAGCACCCCGAGGACGGCGGCGTCCTGTGCGTCGAAGCCCACGCGTACGGCCACGTCGCGGGCGATGGTCTCGCCCGCGACCGAGTGGTCCCCCGGCCAGCCCTTGCCGATGTCGTGCAGCAGCGCGGCCATCAGCAGCAGGTCGGGGCGGCCGACCCGGCGGGTCAGGGCCGAGGCGCGGACCGCCGTCTCCACCAGGTGCCGGTCCACGGTCCAGGTGTGCACGGGGTTGCGCTGCGGGCGGCACCGCACCCGTTCCCAGTCGGGCAGCAGCCGGGTGATCAGGCCCTCCGCTTCCAGGGCTTCCCAGACGGCCACCGTGGGCTCCCCCGCGCCGAGCAGGGTCACCAGCTGCTCGCGCGCCTCCGCGGGCCACGGCACGGGCAGCGGTTTCGCCTGCGCCGCGAGCCGTCGTACGGCGTGCAGCGACACCGGCAGGCCCGCCTGTGCGGCCGCGGCGCCGAACCGCAGGGCCAGTACCGGGTCCCGGTCGGGCCGGGCGGCCAGCGCGAGCACGGCCTCGCCGTCGGACTCCACGACGCCTTCGGCGAGCGGCGCCCGCTCGACGGCGGCCCCCCGGGGCCCGAGCAGCCCGCGCAGCCTCGGCCGGGCCGCCCGGGCCCGCAGCACCCGCCCGACCTCCCGCCAGGTCACGTCGCCGGCGTAGGCGACGACCCGTGCGGCCTCGTACACCTCGCGCAGCAGCGCGTCGGCGTCGAGCAGGCCCAGCTGCGTCGCGACCTGGTCCTGTTCCTGGAGCGCGAGCCGGTCGGTCGCCCTGCCCGTCACCAGGTGCAGGGCGTCCCGCGCGTCCAGCAGCCGCCGCCGGGCCTCGGCCAGTCCCTCGCGCGGGGCGTCGGCCAGCCAGGACGCGGCGACCGCCCGCAGCGCGGTGGCGTCGCGGAGTCCGCCGCGGGCCTCCTTGAGGTCGGGTTCCAGCAGGAAGCGGAGCTCTCCGGCCTGCTCGGCCCGCTCCCGGCACAGGGAGTGCAGCTGCGGGAGGCGTTTGGCGGCCTGGTTGCGCCAGTCGGCCAGGACCGAGGTGCGCAGGCCCGTGAGGAGGCCCGCGTCGCCGGCGACCGGCCGGGCGTCGAGCAGCCCCAGGTGCACCTTGAGGTCCTCGCCCGCGGTCTTGCGGGCCTCGGCCGGGGTCCGTACCGAGTGGTCGAGGGCCACGCCCAGGTCCCACACGGGGTACCAGATGCGGTCGGCCAGGGCGCCGAGGGCCCGCGGCTCCGCCTTGCCGTCGTGGAGCAGCAGCAGGTCGAGATCGCTGCGCGGGGAGAGTTCGGCCCGTCCGTAGCCGCCGACGGCGACGAGGGTGGCGCCCCGTACCCCGGTCTCCCGCAGGGCCGTGGTGAACAGGGCGTTCAGCCAGTCGTCGGTCAGCCCGGCCAGCGCGGAACGCCGCGAAGGCCCGGACCGCGACTCCTCCTGGAGGAGTCGCAGCCGGGCCGCGGCGTACCCGCTGGGTCCCGAGCCGGACGGTTCGCCGGAATCGCCCGTCGTGGTCTGTTCGACGCTCGTCACCCAGGAGCTCCCGTCGCTCAGAGCGCTTCTGCGCCGCGCTCGCCGGTGCGGACGCGGATGACCGCGTCCACGGGGACGCTCCACACCTTGCCGTCACCGATCTTTCCGGTGCGGGCGCCCTTGACCAGGACGTCCATCACCGATTCGGCGTCGTCGTCCTCGACGACCACCTCGATGCGGATCTTCGGTACGAGGTCCACGGTGTACTCGGCGCCGCGGTAGACCTCGGTGTGCCCGCGCTGGCGGCCGTACCCGCTGGCCTCGGAGACCGTGAGCCCCTGGACTCCGAACCGCTGGAGGGCGTCCTTGATCTCGTCCAGCCGGTGCGGCTTGACGATCGCGGTGATCAGCTTCATGCGTCAACCTTCTTGCTCGCGGCGGCGGATACGGGTGCGGCGGTGCTCCTGGAGGAGGCTCCGCCGCCGGCTCCGCTGAAGTCGTAGGCGGTCTCGGCGTGCTCGACCTGGTCGATGCCGGAGACCTCGTCGTCCTCGGTGACCCGCATCCCGATCGTCTTGTCGAGGAGGAAGGCGAGGACCGCGGACACGACGAGAGAGTAGGCGAGGACGGAGAAGACCCCGATGGCCTGCTTGCCGAGCTGCTCCAGGCCGCCGCCGTAGAAGAGGCCGGCCACGTCGGACTGGACCCCGCCGGTGGCGAAGAGGCCCACCAGCAGCGAGCCGATGACGCCTCCGACGAGGTGGACGCCGACCACGTCGAGGGAGTCGTCGAAGTTGAACTTGTACTTGAGGCCGACGGCCATGGCGCAGACGACGCCGGCGATGGCGCCGATGGCGATCGCGCCGAGCGGGGAGCAGGAGCCGCCGGAGGGGGTGATCGCGACGAGGCCGGCGACCGCGCCGGAGGCGGCGCCGAGGGTGGTGAAGGAGCCGTGGCGCAGCTTCTCGTAGCCGAGCCAGGCGAGCATGGCGGCGGCGGTGGCGACCTGGGTGTTGACGAACATGACCGCGCCCACGCCGTCGTCGTTGCCGAGCCAGGAGCCTGCGTTGAAGCCGAACCAGCCGAACCAGAGCAGACCCGCGCCGAGCATCACGAGCGGGAGGCTGTGGGGGCGCATCGGGTCCCTCTTGAAGCCGACGCGCTTGCCGATGACCAGGATGACGCCGAGGGCCGCGGCGCCGGCGTTGATGTGGACGGCGGTGCCGCCCGCGAAGTCGATGACGCCGAGTTCGAAGAGCCAGCCGCCGGCGCCCCAGACCCAGTGGGCGACCGGGAAGTAGACGACGGTGACCCACAGGGCGGTGAACAGGGCCCAGGCGCTGAACTTGACGCGGTCGGCCAGGGCGCCGCTGATCAGGGCAGGGGTGATGACGGCGAACATCAGCTGGAAGACGGCGAAGACGTAGACCGGGATGGTGTAGCCGTCCCACAGCTCGGTGATGCCGATGCCGCTGAGGCCGACGTAGTCGGAGGACCAGCCGATGATGCTGCCGGAGTCCGTGCCGAAGGCGAGGCTGAAGCCGTAGAGGACCCAGAGGATCGTGACGATCCCCAGGCTGATGAAGCTCATCATCAGCATGTTGAGGCTGCTCTTGACGCGGACCATGCCTCCGTAGAAGAAGGCGAGTCCCGGGGTCATCAGCATGACCAGGGCGGAGCAGATGAGCATGAACCCGGTGTTCGCGGCAGACAGCGTCGGGGTGTCTGCCGCGAGGGTCGTGATGGCTGATGCCATCGGCGTCTCCTCGTCGTCGGTACGTTCGCGTGCGGGCGATCGTGAAAACCTGAGCGGCGCAAGGCGTAAGGCCGGGGGTGGGGCCTGGGGGCTGGCCGGTTATTGACCATGAGATTCGCGCAGGCCGGTTTCCGGCGGCGCCGCTCGGTGTTTCACTCCGATGACGAAGGCATCCGGGTTGTTACGACGTGATGAACACGGCAACCGGTGACTGAGCAGCCACGACGGCGAGCAGCCACCGCGGCGAGAGCGGCGGCGCCGGTTCAGGCACAGGGCGAGACCGGCCGCGGCAATGACCCGGATGACCTGGCTGGGGGAGCCTGATCGGGCTTCACGGGGTGACTGCCGCGGCCGGGGCCTTGGGGGGCGGCCGCCGGGGCCGTCAGACGGCCTCCGCGGCCTCGGGGAGGCGGGAGGCGAGCTGGTCGGTCAGCCGGACCACGTCGGCGACGTCGCCGTACTCACGGGCGGCGGTGTCGACCGTCTTGCGGATCCGGGTGTTCACCCGTTCGGAGCGCACCTTTTCCGCCACCTTCAGGGCGCGGTCGACGAGGACCACGGCCTGTTCGGGCTCGCGCTGGAGCAGGTGGACGGTGGCTAGGCCGATGAGGTTGAGGCTGTACGAGCGCTGGTGCTCGTCGTCCTTCTGGAAGAGTTCCACGGCCCGCTGCATGACGGGTTCGGCGAGGGAGGCGTACATGGGGCTGCGCCCTGCCACGTAGGCCAGGTCGCGGTACGAGTGGGAGTTCTCGCCGTTGAGTTCGGCCTCGGAGAAGAAGCGGATCCAGTCGGGTTCGGGCTCGCCGCCGAAATCGACGTCGGAGAAGGTGTCCTCGGCCATCCGGACGGCCCGCTTGCAGCGGCTGGGCTGGCCCATGTTGGCGTAGGCGCGGGCCTCCATCGCATACAGCATCGCCTGGGTGCGCGGGCCGGCGGAGTCGCGGCTTCCGTATTGCGCCAGGTGGATGAGTTCGAGGGCGTCCTCGGGCCGGCCCAGGTGGATCATCTGGCGGCTCATGCTGGAGAGGATGTACGAGCCGAGGGGCTTGTCGCCGCCCTCCTTGGCGGCGTGCAGGGCGAGGACGAAGTACTTCTGCGCGGTGGGGTGCAGGCCGATGTCGTAGCTCATCCAGCCGGCGAGTTCGGCGAGTTCCGCGGCGACCTTGAAGAGCCGCCGCATGACGGGGGCCGGGTGGTTCTCCTGGAGCAGGTCGGTGACCTCGTGGAGCTGGCCCACGACGGCCTTGCGGCGCAGTCCGCCGCCGCACTGGGCGTCCCACTGGCGGAACATCACGGTGGTGGCTTCGAGGAGGCCGAGTTCGGGTTCGGAGAGCCGCGGGGGGCGGTGGCCGCTGAGCGCTCCGGACGCCCCCGCCTCGCGCGGGGCCGGGTCGGTGGCGGGGACCGGGACCAGCCAGCGCTGCATGGGTTCGATGAGGGCGGGGCCGGCGGAGAGGGCCAGGGAGGTCCCGAGGAAGCCGCGGCGGGCCAGCATCAGGTCGCTGCGGGAGAACTCGCCGAGCAGTTCGACGGTCTGGGGGCCGGCCCAGGGCAGGTCGACGCCGGAGACGGAGGGCGTCTGGTGGGCGGTGCGCAGTCCGAGCTGCTCGATGGCGACGACGGAGCCGAAGCGCTCGGAGAACAGCTCGGACAGGATCCGCGGGACGGGCTCGCGGGGCTGCTCGCCGTCGAGCCAGCGGCGCACCCGGGAGGTGTCCGTGCTGATGTGGTGGGCGCCCATCTGGCGGGCCCGCCGGTTCACCTGCCGGGCGAGTTCGCCCTTGGACCAGCCGCTGCGGACGAACCAGGAGGTCAATTGCTCATTGCGGCCCGCGGAACCCGGGACCTCCGGGTCGTCGCTCGTTCCGCTTGCGCCGTTGCCGCTCACTGGAACGCCCCCATCCACTCAGCCTCTTCACACGAAACCCTGGCTGGGGCGGCGAGCGCCGCCACGGACCTTCACAGATCCTCCACACGTTGCCTCCGGCATAACCACGGACGGCCCGCCTTCGGGGTTTGGTGCACTGAAAGTAATCCTACGATCACCCGCTCCGCGAGGGCGATTCCAGAAACGCCACCATTCGCCACCCCTTTGAATGAACTAGCCACCCGCCAGGCGCGATTCACTTGACACCGAGGCGAAAACGATCGGATGGACGGGAGTGCACCGGGGGCGCGCGCGGCGAGGAGTGCGCCGGGTAGCCCCTTCGGGCACCGGGCTCGCACCCGCATCCCGTCCCGCCGACGTCGTAACCACCTGCGCGTCCGACCCGTTGGAGGGGGCATGGGCATGGGCTTCACGATCGGCGGCAGCCGCAGCACCAAGGAGTTCCGTTCCGGCTCGCGGCGCCGCGGCCGGACCTCGGAATGCACGGCGGTCGCGGAGTACACCGGACTGTGGGGCTGGGACGTGGTCCCCGGCGCCCGCGCCGCGGCCCCCGCCCGCGGCTGCTCCTGCGGGCATGCGCATTGCGGCGCACCGGGGGCACATCCTTTGCCGCTGGCTCCGACCGTCCCGGCGGGCGCCACCCTCGACGAGGTCACCGACATCTGGGGCGGCTACCCGGGGGCGGCGGTCCTGCTCCCCGTGGGCCGCGCCTTCGACGTCATCGAGGTCTCGCAGGAGGCGGGCCGCCGCGCGCTGGTCCGCCTGGAGCGGATGGGTCTGCCGCTCGGGCCGGTGACCGCGACCCCGGACGGTCGGGCCCAGTTCTTCGTGGCCCCGGGCGCGGCCGCCGAGCTGCCGCAGCTGCTGTACCGGATGGGCTGGGACGACGCCGACCTCGACCTGCGCGCCCTGGGGACCGGCGCCTTCCTGACCGCCCCGCCCTCCGACTACGCGGGGCTCGGCCCGGTGGGCTGGCTGCGGCCGCCCGCGCTCGACTCCGCGGGCGGCCCGCCGCAGGCCCGGCTGCTGCTCGGCACCCTCGCGTACATCTGTCACCGCCTGCGGCGCTGACCCGGCCACGCAGCACAGTGCCCCGCGTTCCGGGCGGAACGCGGGGCACTGTGCTGCGTGCGGTCTGCGGGCCGCGTGCGCTCGGTCAGTCGCCGATCAGGGCGTCCACGAACGCCTCCGGCTCGAAGGGCGCGAGGTCGTCGGGGCCCTCGCCGAGGCCGATGAGCTTGACCGGGACGCCGAGCTCGCGCTGGACGGCGACGACGATGCCGCCCTTGGCGGTCCCGTCGAGCTTGGTCAGCACGATGCCGGTGATGTCCACGACCTCGGCGAAGACGCGGGCCTGGGTCAGACCGTTCTGCCCGGTGGTGGCGTCCAGGACGAGCAGGATCTCGTCGAGCGGGCCGTGCTTCTCCACGACGCGCTTGACCTTGCCGAGCTCGTCCATGAGGCCGGTCTTGGTGTGCAGGCGGCCGGCGGTGTCGATGAGCACCACGTCGGCGCCCTCGGCGATGCCCTCCTTGACCGCGTCGTAGGCGATCGAGGCCGGGTCGCCGCCCTCGGGGCCGCGTACGGTGCGCGCGCCGACCCGCTCGCCCCAGGTCTGGAGCTGGTCGGCGGCGGCGGCGCGGAAGGTGTCGGCCGCGCCGAGCACCACGGAGCGGCCGTCGGCGACCAGCACGCGGGCCAGCTTGCCGGTGGTGGTGGTCTTGCCGGTGCCGTTCACACCGACGACCATCACGACGCCCGGGGTGTCCGCGGCGCTCTCGGTCTTGACCGCGCGGTCGAAGTCGGTGCCGACCAGGGTCAGCAGCTCCTCCTTGAGCAGGGTGCGCAGCTCGACCGGGGTGCGGGTGCCGAGCACCTTGACCCGCTCGCGGAGCCGGTCGACGAGCTCCTGCGTCGGCACGACACCGACGTCGGCGATCAGGAGGGTCTCCTCGATCTCCTCCCAGGTGTCCTCGTCGAGGTGTTCGCGCGAGAGCAGCGTGAGCAGCCCCTTGCCGAGCGAGTTCTGCGACCGGGCGAGGCGGGCGCGCAGCCGGACCAGGCGGCCGGCGGTGGGCTCGGGCACCTCGATCTCGGGGGCTGCCGGCGCCTCGGGCTCGGCGACGACGGGCGCCTCGGGAGCCGCAGCCTCCGCTTCGGGGAGGGCGACCTCCTCGATGGTGCGGCGGGGCTCTTCCGCCGTCTCTACGGCGTCCTCCCCCACCTGCGGTTCGGCGGGCGGGGCAGTGATGGTCGGCGTGCTCGACGGCGCCGAGGGCGGCAGCTGCTTCTTCTTGCGGCTACTGACCACGAGCCCGCTGATCACGCCGACCGCGACCAGGGCGATGACTACAGCAAGGATGAGGATGTCCATAACTCGTCCAGTATCGGCCACGGCGGCCCCGGACCCCCGATTCCCACGGTCCTGGCCGGGCCGTAAGCCTCTATTTGTGGTCTTAGCGGCACATCTACGATGATGGGCGACTTCCCCGTACGCCCTCCTGCCCATCCGGAGTACTGCATGCCTGCCGAGCCCGCCGACGGTGCGATAGACGGTGCGATACGACCGCCGACCGAGACGTCGGTCGAGACCCGCGGGCTTGATCCCGTCCCGGACTGCGAGCGCACCGGCCGGGTCCGCGAGCTCGTGCCCACCTGGGTCGCCGCCAACATCAGCGTGCTGCTGCTGACCATGGGCGCCGGCCTGGTGATCCTCAACAAGCTCAACATCTGGCAGGTGCTGGTCGTCGCGATCGCCGCGCCCGTCGTCTCGTACGGGCTCGTCGGTCTGATCTCGATCGCCGGCAAGCGCGGCGGCGCCCCCGGCATGGCCCTGTCGCGGGCCGTGTTCGGCCAGCGCGGCAACCTCTTCCCCGGCGCCCTGATCTGGGTCGCCCGCTGGGGCTGGGAGACCATCAACGCGGTCAGCGGGGCGTTCGCCGTGCTGACGGTGCTGGACCTGTTGTTCGGCGTGCGGAAGAACACCGCGCTGATCGTGGTCACCCTGCTGCTCTTCGTCGGCTGCACGTTCCTGGTGTCCGGCCTCGGCATCAGCGCGCTGCGCGTCTGCTCGACCTGGTCGACGTACTTCTTCGGTGCCTTCAGCGTGCTGGTGCTGGGCTATCTGGTCGTGGAGACCGACTGGTCCGCCGTCTTCGGCAAGCCGGCCGGCTCGACCGCGATGATGATCGCCGGCATCGGCACCATCGCCGCGGGCGGCATCAGCTGGGTCCCCTCCGGCCCGGACTTCACCCGCTACCTGCCGCGTACGGCCTCCGCCAAGGGCATGGTCGGCGCGACGATCGGCGGCGCGGCCGTCGTGGTGATCCCGATGGTGTTGATGGGCGCGGTCATGGCGGTGGGCACCCCGGACCTGGCCACGGCCCAGGACCCGGTCTCCTTCATCGGCAATCTGCTGCCCGCGTGGATCGCGGTGCCGTACCTGCTGATCGCGCTCGTCGGCATGCTGCTGATCAACTCGATGTCCATGTACTCGGCCGGATTCACGGCGCAGACCCTCGGCATCAAGGTCCCGCGCGCGGCGGCCGTCAGCGTCAACGCGATCATCAGCCTGGTCTTCGGCTTCCTGCTGATGGTGGTGGCGACCAGCTTCTTCGGCTCGTTCATCTCCTTCCTGACGCTGCTCGCCGTGGCCTTCTCGGCGTGGATCGGCGTGTTCGGCGTCGACATGCTGCGCCGGACCTCGTACGACGGCGCCGCGCTGCTGGACACCAGCCGCGCCAGCGCCTACTGGTACCGGGGCGGGTTCGCCTGGCAGGCCATGACCGCGTGGGGCCTGGCCCTGGTCGTGGGGCTGCTGTTCACCAAGGTCGACTGGTTCGGCGGGCCGCTCGCCGGCACCTGGATCGGGCAGAACGGCCTGGGCTGGGCGGCCGGCATCGTCACCTCCGGCGCTCTGTACGCGGTCCTGCCGCGCACGGCGCCCGCGGAGCCCGCCCCGGTGGCGGGCGCGGACCCGGGCGAGGAGCCCGCGCGCGTCGGATCCCTGTCCAACTGACGCCACGTCAGCTAACGTCCCCCTTCGCCCACCCACCCACATCCGGCGAAGGGGGACTTCTCCATGCCCATCACCGTGGCCCGGTTCAATCTCGTCGACCCGAACGGCACTCCGGAGACCCTCTCCGCCCGCTACAAGGCCGCCCTGGAGATGACGAAGTACGCGGACGACCGCGGGATCGACACCGTCCAGACCGAGGAGCACCACGGCACCGCGAACAACTGGCTGCCCTCGCCGTTCGCCTTCGCGGGCGCGGTCTTCGGCGCCACCCGCCGGATCGCGGTCACCGTATCGGCGATCATCGGCCCGCTCTACGACCCGCTGAAGGTGGCCGAGGACATCGCCGTCCTGGACCTGCTGAGCGGCGGGCGCCTCGTGACGGTCGCGGGCATCGGCTACCGGCCCGAGGAGTACGAGCAGCACGGCGTCGAGTGGGGCCGGCGCGGCCGGCTCCAGGACGAGCTGCTGGAGACCCTGCTGAAGGCGTGGACGGGCGAGCCGTTCGCCTTCCGGGGCCGCACGGTACGGGTGACGCCGACGCCCTTCACACGGCCGCACCCGCTGCTACTGGTCGGCGGCAGCTCCCGGGCGGCGGCCCGGCGCGCGGCCCGGCTCGGGCTGCCGTTCTTCCCCAGCGCGCACCTGCCGGAGCTGGAGGCGTACTACCAGGCGCAGCTCGCGGAGCACGGGACGGAGGGCTTCTGCATGATGCCCGCGGCCGAGACCCCGCTGCTGCACGTCGCCGAGGACCCGGACCGGGTGTGGGCCGAGTTCGGGGAGCACTTCCTGCACGAGGCGGGCACGTACGCGTCGTGGCAGTCGAAGGACATCCGCAGCGCCGTACGGTCGGCCGCGCGCTCGGTGGCGGAGCTGCGGGCGGAGGGCGTGTACCGGGTGCTGACCCCGGACGAGGCGGTCGCGTACGCCAGGGGCGCGGGCGAGGCGGGGAACCTGGTGCTGCACCCGCTGTGCGGCGGGATGCCGTTGGACGAGGGTTGGCGCAGCCTGCACCTGTTGTGCGAACAGGTGCTGCCCCGGCTCAAGGACTGAGCGGGGGCAGCACCTGCCGTAAGAGGAGAGGGGGTGTTGGCGGGGGTGGTTACCCCATCTCCTCCAACGCCTTGCCCTTGGTCTCCGGCACCCACTTAAGGACGAACGGGATCGAGAGCACGGCGAAGAACGTGTAGATCATGTAGGCGCCCGACAGGTTCCAGTCGGACAGCGTCGGGAACGTGACGGTGATGAGCCAGTTGGCGATCCACTGGGCGGACGCCGCCACACCGAGGGCCGCGGCACGGATGCGGCCGGGGAACATCTCACCGAGCAGCACCCAGACCACCACGCCCCAGGACAGGGCGAAGAAGAGCACGAAGAAGTTGGCGGCGACCAGGGCCACGATGCCCTGGGCGTGCGGCAGGGAGATGTCGTCGCCGGTTCCGGACTTGAACGAGAACGCCCAGGCCGCCGTTCCGAGCGACAGCGCCATGCCGACGGAGCCGATGAGCGCCAGGGGCTTGCGGCCGAGCCGGTCCACGAACACCATCGCGATCACCGTACCGATGATGTTCACGACCGACGTCTCGAACGAGTACAGGAACGAGGAGCTCGGGTCGATGCCGACCGACTGCCACAGCGAGGAGCTGTAGTAGAAGATCACGTTGATGCCGACGAGCTGCTGGAAGACCGAGAGTCCGATGCCGACCCACACGATGGGCAGGAAGCCGAAGCGGCCGCCGAGCAGGTCCTTGAAGATGGGCTTGTGCTCGGACCGCATGGCGTGGTCGATCTCGCGGACGCGGGCGTCGGCGTCGACGCCCTTGCCCTCGACGTCCCGCAGGACCTCCTTGGCCTTCTCCGTGCGGCCGACCGAGACGAGGAAGCGCGGGGACTCGGGGATGGCGAAGGAGAGCACCCCGTAGAGAACGGCCGGGACGACCATCACGCCGAGCATCCACTGCCAGGCTTCCAGGCCGCCGATCTCGCCGCGCTGGTCGCCGTCGGCGAGGTTGAGGATGCCCCAGTTGACCAGCTGCGAGACGGCGATGCCGATGACGATGGCCGCCTGCTGGAAGGAGGCGAGCCGGCCGCGGTAGGCGGGCGGGGAGACCTCGGCGATGTAGGCGGGGCCGATGACCGAGGCCATGCCGATGCCGAAGCCGCCGATCACACGCCAGGTGGCGAGGTCCCAGAGGGCGAAGGGGAGGGCCGAGCCGATGGCACTCGCGGTGAACAGGACGGAGGCGATCTGCATGCAGCGGATACGGCCGATCCGGTCGGCGATGCGGCCGGCGGTGGCCGCGCCGAAGGCGCAGCCGATCAGCGCGGCGGCGATCACCTGGGCGAGGGCGGCCGAGCCGACGTCGAAGCGATCGCGGATGGCCTCCACGGCGCCGTTGATGACGGAACTGTCGTAGCCGAAGAGGAAGCCGCCCATGGCCGCGGCCGCGGTGATGAAGATGACGTGGCCGAGGTGGTCGGGCCGGGACGCGCTTCCACCGCCTGACGCGGGTGCGTTCGCTGTGCTGGTCAAGGTGCGCTCCTGGGCCCGGCGGCGACGGCGGGCTGTGTGGGGGATCTCGTTGTTGCTTGCTCGTGTTCCTCTAGTGGCGCACAGCAAACTGCTTGCCACCACCTGAACGTCAACACGGCACAGCAGAGCCTATGACTTCACTTCCTGAAGTCAAGAGGAGAGATGCATCCGATTCTTCACAGAGAAGACGAGCGACCTCACGCGGAATGCGTTCATTAAGTGAAGCTGGAGGTCAGCGAAGCCGCTGACTGATCACCTTGGAGACGCCGTCGCCCTGCATGGAGACGCCGTACAACGCGTCGGCGACCTCCATCGTCCGCTTCTGGTGCGTGATCACGATCAGCTGCGAGCTCTCCTGGAGCTCCTCCATGATCCGGATCAGCCGCTGCAGGTTGGTGTCGTCCAGCGCGGCCTCGACCTCGTCCATCACGTAGAACGGGCTGGGCCTGGCCTTGAAGATGGAGACCAGCAGCGCGACGGCGGTCAGCGACCGCTCGCCGCCGGAGAGCAGCGAGAGCCGCTTGACCTTCTTGCCGGGCGGCCGGGCCTCCACGTCCACGCCCGTCGTCAGCATGTTGTCGGGGTCGGTGAGGATCAGCCGGCCCTCGCCGCCGGGGAACAGCCGCGAGAACACCCCTTCAAACTCGCGGGCCGTGTCCCGGTACGCCTCGGTGAACACCTGCTCGACGCGCTCGTCGACCTCCTTCACGACCTGGAGGAGGTCGGCCCGGGTCTTGCGCAGGTCCTCCAACTGCTCGCTCAGGAACCGGTGGCGCTCCTCCAACGCCGCGAACTCCTCCAGGGCGAGCGGATTGACCTTGCCGAGCTGCTGGTACGCGCGCTCGGCCACCCGGAGCCGCTTCTCCTGCTGCGCCCGTACGAAGGGACCCGGCTCGGCCGCCTCGTCCGGGGCCTCCCCCTCGGCGGGCGGGCTCGCCGGCACCGGCTGGTCCGGGCCGTACTCGGCGACGAGCCCCGCCGACTCCATCCCGAACTCCTCCAGCGCACGCGCCTCCACCTGCTCGATGCGCAGCCTCTTCTCGGCGCCGAGCACCTCGCCGCGGTGCACCGAGTCGGTGAGCTTGTCGAGCTCTCCCTTGAGGTCGCGTCCCCGGGTCCGCGCCTCGCCGAGCTCCTGCTCGCGCAGCCCCTTGGCGTGCTCGGCCGCGGCGCGCTCCTGCTCGGCGCGGCGCAGCGAGACCTCCAGGTGCGCGAGCAGCTGCCGGGCGCCGTCGGCGACGGCGCGGGCCACTTCGGCCTCGTGGCGCAGCCGTGCCCGGCGCCGCTCGGCGCGGGCCCGGGCCTCGCGCTCGGCACGGGCGCCACGGTCCAGCGCATCGGCCCGCCCCGCCAGGCCCTTGACCCGCTCCTCGTGGGTGCGCAGTTGGAGGCGGGCCTCCATCTCGGTCTGCCGGGCGTTGGCCCCGTCGGCCGCGAGCCGGTCCCGCACCGCGGTGTCGGGCTCCTCCTCCACCGGCATCTCCTCGGCGATGGCCAGCCGTTCGGCGCACTCCTCGACCTCGGCCAGCGCCTGCTCCAGCGCGTCCTGCGCCTTGGCCGCGGCGGCGGCACAGCGCTCGGCCTCGCCGGCGGCGCCCTTCGCCTGCCCGGCGAGCCGCCCCAGCTGCTGCGCCACCCCGGCCCGGGCCTGCTCCCCGGCCCGGCGGCGCTCACCGATCTCCTCGACCCGCGCAACGAGTTCGCGGCGCCGTTCCCGGGCCGCCTCCTGGGCCGTGCCCAGCTCCCGGCACTGCCCGTCCAGCCGGTCCAGTTCGGCGGCCGCCTCGTCGACGGCGGCCTGCACCTCGATCAAGCTGGGGGCCCCGGCGGAGCCGCCGTGGGCGAGGTGCGTGCCGAGGACGTCCCCGTCTAGGGTCACGGCGATGGCGTCGGGCCGCGCCCCAACGAGCCGCTCGGCCTCGTCGAGCGTCCCGACGACGGCGTACTCCCGCAACACCCACCCCACGGCCCGCACCACACCGGTGTCCCCCTGCACCAGTCCCCCGGCGGGCACACCGCCCGGCACCGCCGCCAGTTCGAGCCCCGTCGGCGCCTCGGGCGCCGGGCCCGGGACCGAGCCGTGGCCCCGTCCGTCGGGGTCCGCCTGCGCCTGGGGCGCCGCCGGCGGCAGCTGGGACAGGCCCGGGGCCGGGCCCCGGTTGGGGGAAGGCGCGGGGTGGGGGAAGGCTCCCTGCGGCCCGCCCCCGTCGACCCCTGCCTGCGCAGGGAACGGCGTCCCGGCCTGCGGCCCCGCAGGGCACCCGGCATCCGCCTCGGCGGCGAGCCGGCCCGCCGACTGGGGCGGGACGGCGGCCGGCGGGGCGATCAGGAACGTGGCCCGCCCGGCATCCGCATCCCGTAGGTGCCGGATGGCTCCGGCCGCCGCCCCCGCCGACGCCACGGCGACCGCATCCGCCGCAGCCCCCAGCGCCGCCGCGACCGCGACTTCGTACCCCGGGGTCACCGACAGCCGCTCCGCCGCCGGCCCCAGCAGCCCCGCCAGTCGCTCCCGCGCCGCGAGCAGCGTCCCCGTTCCGTCCTTCCTGCGCAGGCCGAGCGCCAGCGCATCCCGCCGCGCCGCCACCGCCGCCCGCGACTTCTCCACGGCCGTCACCGCGTCCCGCGCCTCGACCAGGGCCGCCTCCGCCTCGGCGAGTTCCGCCCGCGCGGTCGCGTACTCCTCGTCCACCGCCGGGTCTTCGAGCCCGCCGACCTCCTCGGCCAGTGCCTCGTACTCCGCCTGCGCGGTCCCCGCCCGGGTCTCGGCCTCGTCCCGCGCCGCGACCAGCCGGTCGATCTCCGCCTGCGCGGCGCCGGCCCGGGACCGGGCGGCGCCGAGGCGTCCCGTGAGCCGGGCCAGGCCCTCGCGCCGGTCGGCGATGGCCCGCGCGGCGTCCCGCAGTCGCCGCTCCTCCTCGACCAGCGACCGCTCCAGCTCGGCCCGGTGCTCCACGGTGTCCTCCAGGGCCCGCGAAGCCGCCTCCAGCGCTGCCGTCAGCTCCGCCTCCTGCTCGCGGATCCGCTCGGCCTCCCGCTCCATGTCCTGCGGGTCGCGGCCCGGCCGCTCCTCCTCCGCCGGAGCCGACGCCGACTTGACGCGCGCGTCGGCCAGGGACGCGGTCCCCCGTACGCGCTCGGCGAGCTGTGACAGCTCGTACCAGGTCTGCTGGGCCCGCTGGAGGCGCGGCGTCAGCTGCCGCACCGTTTCCTCAAGCTCCGACTCGCGCCGCAGCGCCTGCGCGAGCTGCGCCTCGGCCGCGTCCTTGCGCTCCTTCAGCGCCGCCTCGTCCGCGATCTCCGCGTCGAGCGCGCCCCGCAGCGTGACCAGGTCGTCGGCGAGCAGCCGCAGCCTCGCGTCGCGCAGGTCCGCCTGGATGACGGCGGCCCGCCGGGCCACCGCGGCCTGCCGTCCCAGCGGCTTGAGCTGGCGCCGCAGTTCGTCGTTCAGGTCCTGCACGCGCGCGAGGTTGGCCTGCATGGCATCGAGCTTGCGCAGTGCCTTCTCTTTGCGCTTGCGGTGTTTGAGTACTCCGGCGGCTTCCTCGATGAAGGCGCGCCGGCCCATGGGATCGGCGTGCAGGACGGAGTCCAGCTGGCCCTGGCCGACGATGACGTGCATCTCGCGGCCGATGCCGGAGTCGGAGAGCAGCTCCTGGATGTCGAGCAGCCGGCAGGTGTCGCCGTTGATCTGGTACTCGCTGCTGCCGCCGCGGAACATGATCCGCGTGATGGTGACCTCGGCGTACTCGATCGGCAGGGCACCGTCGGAGTTGTCGATGGTCAGCGACACCTCGGCCCGTCCGAGCGGCGGCCGCCCGGTGGTGCCGGCGAAGATGACGTCCTCCATCTTGCCGCCGCGCAGGGATTTGGCGCCCTGTTCCCCCATGACCCAGGACAGCGCGTCCACCACGTTGGACTTGCCGGAGCCGTTCGGGCCCACGACACAGGTGATGCCGGGCTCGAAGCGCAGGGTGGTTGCGGAGGCAAAGGACTTGAAGCCACGCAGGGTCAGGGACTTGAGGTGCACGCCGCCGGACTCTACCTTCCGCGTCCGGTTTCACCCATGAAGGTGCAGGGCACAACTGACGTCGAAGGAATGGGCCCCCCACCTGGCCCAATGCGGCCAAAGAAAGAAGGGACGCCGAAGCGTCCCTTGCAGATCATGCGGGGCTGAAGTCGAGCGACGAGTTGACAGCGGATCAGGTGAGCGCAGGCTCCGCCTGGGGTACGTCGATGTCGATGCGGTCCAGCAGCGAGTCTCCGTGCTGAGCGGCGGCCGCGTTCAGCGCGTCGTTTTCGGACTGAATCCGTACGAGCTCGGACTCAAGGTCCTGGACGCGCTGCTGAAGCCGTCGCATCTCGGCGAGGAGTCGCGGATCGGAACCGCCGACGTAACCGAGAAGCGCCTTTGCCATGATGGATGGTCCTCCACACTGAGTGACCGACCGAAGCGGTGTGGGTCGTGAGGGAATCGCACCCGCGGATGTCCGGCAGCGACTGTCAGTCACTGCACTTACTAGTGCCAGCACTGCCAAACAGCTCAGGTGCGCGGGGCTTCCAGCGTCTCACCAAAAAGTTTGACGGTCAACACGATCACGCCCCGTATCGGCGGGCGGCCCGGGTCTCCCAAGGGATCTGGAGATCGTCCGTTACTCGAAGCCTTCCACGGTTCAGACGGAGCGGCAACGCGTCGACGACGAACGCGCAGATCCGGCCGGGTGCGGACCACCCCGAGGTGTGATCAGTACATGATCAGCAGATCGCTCATCGGATCGCGAAGCCGTCGTAGCCACCGCGCGGTGTGCCCCAGATCTCTGTCACTCCGTCCACCCTCCCGGGCGTGTCGGCGCAGCGCAGCCAGTCGAGCAGCCGGTGGCAATTCTCACGTTGACCTTCGGCCACCACCTGCACTCGCCCGTCATCGAGGTTGAGCGCGAAGCCGACGACCCCTCCGATCTCCAGCGCATTGGCCCTGGTGAACCAACGGAAGCCCACTCCCTGTACACGGCCGCGCACCCAGGCGGTCAGACGGACGTCTTCGTTCATGCGTGAACGCTAACCGGGCGCAGACTTTCGGCTCACATCGCCCCCGGGCCCCATGGCGTACAGTCGCGCACCAATGAACTCACCCATTTGGGTGAGTAAGGGATGATCTTGACCTCCGAGGAAGGCACGCCGCCGATGGGACGCCACCGACTTGATGCCGCGCCGGGCCGCGACGACACGCGCCGCACCCTCGTGCGCACCGGCCTGCTGGGCGTCTCCGTGGCCGTGGCCCTCGGAACGGCGGCCGTGACCACCGGCATGGTGCCGGTCGGCACCTCCTTCCCCTATGTCGGTGTCAGCGCGGACAGCCCGGCCCCGAAACCGCAGGCCGAGGCCTCGCCGAGCCCCAAGCCCGTGGCCGAGCAGCGGGGCGGCCTGCCCAGCCTGTCCGGCCGCGCCTCCGCGGGCTCCGATGCGGGCGGTTCGTCACCGTCGGTCTCCCACTCCCCGTCGGTCTCGCCGTCCCCGTCGGCCTCGCCGAGCCCGTCCACCTCGTCCGCCCCGGCCTCCTCTCCCGCCCCGGCCGCCCCCTCCGCCTCGGCCCCCGCCAAGGAGCAGGCGAAGCCCGAGAAGAGCCCGGCCCCGGTGGTCCTGGTTCCGGCCGCGCCCAAGCCGGCCGCGCCCAAGCCGGCCGCACCGAAGCCGGCTACGCCCAAGCCGGCTACGCCCAAGCCGGCCACGCCGAAACCGGCCGCCCCGAAACCGGCCACGCTGAAACCGGCCGCCCCCAAGCCGCCGGCTCCGTCCGTCGCGCCCACCCCGGAGCCCTCCGACGGCCACTCCGCGGAGGAGGCCGCCGTACTCACCCTGGTCAACCAGGAGCGGGCACAGGCCGGCTGCGGTCCGGTCCGGGCGAACCCGCCGCTCGCGGCGTTGGCCTCGGCCTTCAGCAAGGACATGGCCACCCGCGGCTTCTTCGACCACACCGACCCCGACGGCAAGACCCCGTGGGACCGCGCCACCAACGCGGGCCTGGGCGGGCTCGGCGGCGAGAACATCGCCCGCGGCCAGGGTGACGCCCAGGCGGTCATGAACGCGTGGATGAACAGCCCCGACCACAAGGCGAACATCCTCAACTGCGAGTTCCGCACGCTGGGCGTGGGCGCCTACTTCGCGGCCGGCGGCCCCTGGTGGACCCAGGACTTCGGCTTCTAGAAGGACTAACGCACCGAAAGCGCAAGCTTCTGGTAAGCGCTGTACGGAGTTAAGCTGGTCGGCATGGAGACAGAGCTGCCGTTTGACGCGTTCGCGCGCGCGTGTCCGTCCCGGGAGACCCTGGAGCACGTCACGGGCCGCTGGGGCAGTCTCACGGTGGGCGCCCTGCGCGACGGCTCGTGCCGTTTCAACGAGTTGCGCCGCAAGGTCGACGGCGTGAGCGAGAAGATGCTCTCCCAGACCCTGCACGCGCTGGAGCGCGACGGCATCGTCAACCGCGAGGCACAGCCGACGAACCCGCCGCGCGTCGACTACGAGCTGACCCCGCTCGGCGTCGAGGTCGCCGACCGGCTGCTCGCGCTCATCCACTTCCTCGAAGGCAGCATGCCCCGGGTACTGACCGCCCGCGAGTCCTACGACACCGCGCGCGGCGGGCGCTGACAGCGCGGGCAGAAGTAGCTGGACCGGTTCATCCACGGGCGGCGGCGCATCGGGGTTCCGCAGCGCCGGCAGGGCTCGTCCTCGCGCCCGTAGGCGTCGAGCGAGCGGTCGAAGTAGCCGGACTCCCCGTTCACGTTGACGTAGAGGCTGTCGAAGCTGGTGCCGCCGACTGCGAGGGCGGCGTTCATCACGTCCCGGACGTGGCCGAGGAGTTCCGCGCTCCGGGGGCGCGTCAGCGTGGCGGTGGCGCGCTCGTAGTGCAGCTTGGCCCTCCACAGCGCCTCGTCGGCGTAGATGTTTCCGACCCCGCTGATCAGGGACTGGTCCAACAGGGCCCGCTTGACGGTGGTCCGCTTGGCGCGCAGCGCCGCGTGGTAGGCGGCCTCGTCGAAGAGGGGGTCCAGCGGGTCCCGGGCGATGTGCGCGATGACGTCGGGCAGCCCGTCCGGCGTGTTCTCGTGGAGCGAGAGCCCGCCGAAGGTGCGCTGGTCGACGAAGCGGAGCTCGGTCCCGGCGCCGTCCCTGAAGCGCACGCGGATCCGCAGGTGCTTCTCGTCCGCGGCCTCCTCGGGCTGGACGAGGAGCTGGCCGCTCATGCCGAGGTGCCCGAGCACGGACAGGTCCCGCCGTTCCAGGGGCAACCACAGGTACTTGCCGCGCCGCTGCGGGACGCCGATCGTCTCCCCCGTCAGCCGCGCCGCGAAATCGGCTGCGCCCGCCGGGTGGCGGCGCACCGCGCGCGGGTGCAGCACCTCGACGGCCTCGACGGTCCGGCCCGCCACCCAACGCTCCAAGCCGCGCCGTACGACTTCGACTTCGGGCAGCTCGGGCACGACGGTCCTCCGGAGGGGTGCGGTTCGGGTCGTTCCCGGGGAGCGTACCGGCCTCCCCGGCCGGGCCCGGAAACGGGTCCGCCCGCCCCTGCGCAGCAGGGGCGGGCGGGAGATCCCGAAGGAAGGGTTCAGCCGTTCGGCGTCGGGTCGGCGGGCGTCGGCGACCCGCCGTCCTCGGCCCCGGCCACGGTGTCGGCCGGAGCCGTCACCACGACCTGGGCGGCGGCGGAGGCCGCGGCTTCCGCCGCGATCCGCTCGTCCGCCTTGGCACGGATGCCGCGCCAGGCGGACTCCGCTGCCTGCTGTTCCGCTTCCTTCTTGCTGCGGCCGGTGCCGGTGCCGTACGAGACACCACCGACGCGGGCAGCAGCGGTGAAGGTCTTCTCGTGGTCCGGACCGGTCTCGGTGACCAGGTATTCCGGTACGCCGAGGCCTTCGGCCGCCGTGAGCTCCTGGAGACTGGTCTTCCAGTCCAGGCCGGCCCCGAGGTTCGAGGACTTCTCGATGAGCGGGTCGAAGAGCCGGTGGACCAGCTCCGAGGCCGCTTCGAGGCCCTGGTCGAGGTAGACGGCGCCGATCACCGCTTCAAGGGTGTCGGCGAGGATGGAGGCCTTGTCCCGGCCACCCGTGCCCTCTTCGCCCCGGCCGAGCCGGATGAAGGAGCCGAGATCGAGGCCGCGCCCGACCTCCGCCAGTGCGCGCGAGTTGACCACCGCGGCCCGCAGTTTGGCCAGCTGGCCTTCGGGCAGGTCGGGGTGGGTGGTGTACAGCGTGTCCGTGACCACCAGGCCGAGCACGGAGTCCCCGAGGAACTCCAGGCGTTCGTTGGTGGGCAGACCGCCGTTCTCGTACGCGTACGAGCGGTGGGTCAGTGCACGCACCAGAAGGGCGGACTCGAGTCGATACCCGAGCCGCCCTTCCAGAAGCGTGTGGGACGAGGCCGCGTTGTTACTGTCTGCCTGCTTCTCAGCGTTGGACAGCTCAGACATTGCGCCTCTCACCAGCCGCTCAGACCTCGAGGACCTGACGCTTGTTGTAGGTGCCGCAGCTCGGGCACGCAATGTGCTGGAGCTTCGGCTCCTGGCAACGCTCACACGAAACCAGGGTGGGGACCGCAGCCTTCCACTGCGACCGGCGGTGGCGCGTGTTGCTGCGCGACATCTTCCGCTTCGGAACAGCCACGGCTACTTCTCCTGCTTCTCGGCGGCGCTCTGAACGTCGTCAGATGCAGTGCCGCTCATGTTGTCCTTCTCGCCGTCCTGATCGGTCACGACGAGTTCCTGCAATGCCGCCCAACGGATGTCGACGGCATCATGGTGGTGCTCCGGGTCGTCGTTCAGGCTGAGCCCGCAATCGGGGCACAGTCCGAGACAGTCCTCCCGGCACACCGGCTGCATGGGCAGTGCGAGCACCACCACATCCCGCAGCACGGGTTCGAGGTCGAACAATCCGTCCTCAAGGAAGAGCGTGTCCTCGTCGTCCTCGGCGTCGTCGGCCGGCTCCGCCTTGGAGCGGCTCCGGTCGTCGGCGTCAGGGTACGAGAACATCTCCTGGAAGTCCGCCTTGAGCTCGCGCTCGACGGACTCCAGACACCTTACGCACTCCCCTACGGCCGACGCACGAGCGGTGCCTGTGACAAGCACCCCTTCCATGACCGACTCAAGGCGGATGCTGAGCTTCACCGGGGCGCCTTCCGGCACTCCGATGACACCGACGAGACCGAAGTCCGCAGGTGCCGCGATCTCACGGGACAGCCGCTGCATGGCACCAGGACGCCGACCCAGCTCGTGCGTGTCGAACACGAGGGGGTTGCGGTGGTCGAGGCGGGTATTCAGGGCCGTTCCTGCTTTCACAGATCGCTGAAGATCAAGATTTCCGCCACTTGTGGGCAGCATGGATCGCGGTGCATACGCGCGACCGAAGAGCCAGGATACCCGGCGCTTCGCTCTGAGCCCAATCCGGCCTCAGCGCCCCTGCTCGTACTGGCGCAGCTGATCCAAGTTGATCATGCCCGTGTCGAAGAAGCTGGTCTCGTCCAGCGCGGGCTGCTGCGGGTGCTGCGGGGCCTGCGGCTGCTGCTGGTAGGCCGCGTAGGGGTCCGGCTGCTGCTCGTAGCCCATCGCCGCGTAGGGGTCCGGTTGCTGGGCCTGCTGCTGGTAGGCGTAGGGGTCCTGGTAGCCGTACCCGTCCTGCTGCTGGGACTGCTGGGGCTGCTGGTAGGCGTACGCGTCGTACGCGGGCCCCTGCTGGGCCTGGGCCGGGATCACGGCCGCCGCGGGAGCCATCGGGGCCGCCGGTTCGGCCAGGCCCGCCAGGAAGTCCGCGTCGCTCGCCGAGCGGGACTGCTGCGCCCCGGCCGCGTCCTGGGCCGCCATGTGGGCGCCGAGGTCGTCCGTGGGCACCCGGCCCAGGAGCTTCTGGCGGCCTCGGCCGACGGCCTCCAGGGTCTTGGAGAGCACCGCCTCGAAGGTCGCCAGCTTGGTGTCCACGTACGCGTCCGCCTGCTGCCGCTGCGTGTCCGGGTCCTGGCTGCGCTCGGGGGCGTCCGCGTCGGGGTACCCCTGGTCGTCCAGGCCGGGGCCGCGGCCGAGCAGCTTCTCGCGGCCGCGGTCCACGGAGCCGATGGTCTTGGTGAGCACGACCTCGAAGTTCGCGAGCTTGCTGTCGACGTAGTCGTCGGCCTCGGCCCGGATCTCCTCGGCCTCCCTGCGGGCGTCCGCCAGGATCCGGTCGGCCTCGGCCTGGGAGCGGCGCGCGACCTCGGTGTCGGAGATCAGCGATCCGCGCTGGGCGTGCGCGGACTCGATGATCCGTTCCGCCTCGCGTCGGGCTTCCTCGACCATCTGCTCGCGACCGCCGATGAGCTCCTGCGCCTGCGCGAGCGAGCCCGGCAGCGCCTGGCGGACCTCTTCCAGCAGGGCGAGCAGGTCCGCGCGGTTGATCACGCAGGAGGCCGACATGGGCATGGACCGGGCGCCGCCGACGGCCGCGACGATCTCGTCGAGCTTCTTCTGCACGTCCATGGGGGCTCGCACTCTCTCGGCCTCGGGCGGTTCCTGAGACGGACGGGACGACTGTACGGCCACCGGGTGAACGCCAGACACTGACTGACGGCCCGTCAGTCGGTCAGCGGGCGGCGAGCCGCTCGGTCAGCGCCGCGTGCACGTGCGGCGGCAACAGGTGGGCGACGTCTCCGCCCCAGGTCGCCACCTCCTTGACCAGCGAGGAGGACAGGAAGCTGTAGGTGGGATTGGTCGGCACGAACAGCGTCTCGACGCCCGAGAGCCCCATGTTCATCTGGGCCATCTGGAGCTCGTAGTCGAAATCGCTGACGGCCCGCAGCCCCTTGACGATGGCCGGGATGTCGCGCTGCTTGCAGAAGTCGACGAGCAGTCCGTGGAAGGACTCCACTTCGACGTTCCCGTAGCCGGCGGTCGCCTCGCGGATCAGCTCGATCCGCTCCTCGACGGTGAACAGCCCCTTCTTGGACTGGTTGATCATCACGGCGACGTGCACGACGTCGTAGAGCCGGGAGGCCCGGCCGATGATGTCGAGGTGTCCGTTGGTGATGGGGTCGAATGACCCGGGACAGACGGCTCGGCGCAACTTGGGTCCCTCGCTCTCCGATGCGGGCATCATGAGTCTTCGCTGGTGAAGGCGGCGCGACCGTACCAAAGGGTGCCCTCGCCGTACTTCCGGGAGCGCAGCGGCTCGAAGCCCTCGGGCCACGGGAACGCGCCGCTCCTCGTGCCGCGCTCCACGGTGACGAGCGCATCGTCCGTGAGCCAGCCATTGGCGCGGAGTGTGAGGAGGATCTCGCCAAGATCGTCGTGGCCGACGGCGTACGGCGGGTCCAGGAACACCACGTCGTACGGGTCCCCGGCCGCCGGGACCGCCACGACCTGCTCCGCCTTGCCCGCGCGGAACTCGGCGCCGGGCAGGCCCAGCGACCTGATGTTGTCCCGGATCGCTTTGGCGGCCTTGGCCTCGGGCTCGACGAGCAGTGCGTGCGAGGCGCCGCGGGAGAGGGCCTCCAGGCCGACGGCGCCGGAGCCCGCGTAGAGGTCGAGCACCCGGGCCCCCTCGACGCCGTGCAGCGACTCCCAGGTCGAGAAGAGGCCTTCGCGCATCCGGTCCGAGGTCGGCCGGGTGCCGGTGCCCGGGGGCACGGTCAGCCGTCGCCCGCCGGCGCTGCCGGCGATCACGCGGGTCATCTGGGGTCCTTCGGTACGACGGTGGTGGTGGGGTGCTGACGGGTCCTGCGGGTACGGCCCGGTACTGCGGAGTCCAACGATAGGTCGTACCGGCCCGGAAGGCCCCGGGCGGTCCCGTTCAGCCCTTCTCCAGGTACTGCTCCCGCTCGGTGTCCAGCAGGGCGTCCAGCGCGCCCCGCAGGCCCGGCAGCCGCTCCAGCTCGGGGTCGGCGGCGACCACGCGGGTGGCCTCCTCCCGGGCCTGGGCGATGACCTCTTCGTCCTCGATGACCGCGAGCATGCGCAGCGAGGACCGCACGCCCGACTGGGCCTGCCCCAGCACGTCGCCCTCGCGGCGCTGTTCGAGGTCGATCCGGGAGAGCTCGAAGCCGTCCAGCGTGGCGGCGACCGCGGCGAGCCGGGCCCGGGCGGGGCTGGCCTCGTGCATCTCGCTGACCAACAGGCACAGGCCGGGCGCGGAGCCGCGGCCGACGCGGCCGCGCAGCTGGTGGAGCTGGGAGACGCCGAACCGGTCCGCGTCCATGATCACCATGACGGTGGAGTTCGGGACGTTCACGCCGACTTCGATGACGGTGGTGGCGACCAGCACCTTGACCTCGCCGGCGGCGAAGCGGCGCATGACGTCGTCCTTGTCGGCCGGGTCCATCCGGCCGTGCAGCACCTCCACCGACAGTCCGGCGAGCGGTCCGCGGGTGAGCTGTTCGGCGATCTCCAGGACCGCCAGCGGAGGTCGCCGCTCGCCGTCCTCCTCGGCGGGCTTCTTCTTCGGGTCGTCCTCGCCGTCGCCGATGCGCGGGCACACCACGTACGCCTGGTGCCCGTTCTCGACCTCCTCCCGCACCCGTTCCCAGGCCCGGGTCAGGAAGTGCGGCTTGTCCTTGGCCGGTACGACGTGGGTGGCGATCGGGGAGCGGCCCGCGGGCAGCTGGTCGAGGACGGAGGTCTCCAGGTCTCCGAAGACGGTCATCGCGACGGTGCGCGGGATGGGGGTCGCGGTCATCACGAGCAGGTGCGGGGGCTGCTTCCCCTTGGACCGCAGGGCGTCGCGCTGCTCCACGCCGAAGCGGTGCTGTTCGTCGACCACGACCAGGCCGAGGTCGTGGAACTGCACCTTGTCCTCGATGAGCGCGTGCGTGCCGATCACGATGCCCGCCTCGCCGGTGACCAGGTCGAGCAGGGCCTGGCGGCGCGCGGGCATCCCCATGGAGCCGGTGAGCAGGACGACCTTGGTGCCCCGGTCGGAGCCGCCGAGCATGCCCGCCTCGGCGAGCTCGCCCATCATCTCGGTGATGGAGCGGTGGTGCTGCTGGGCGAGGACCTCGGTGGGGGCGAGCATGGCGGCCTGCCCGCCGCAGTCCACGACGGCGAGCATGGCCCGCAGCGCGACCATCGTCTTGCCCGAGCCGACCTCGCCCTGGAGGAGGCGGTGCATGGGGTGCTCGGTGGCCAGGTCGTCGAAGATCTCCTTCGAGACGGTCTGCTGGCCCTCGGTGAGGGTGAAGGGCAGTTTGGCGTCGAAGGCGTCGAGCAGGCCGCCGGCGGCGGGGCGGCGCGGGACGGCCGGGAGCTGGGAGTCGGCGTGCCGGCGGCGGGCCAGGGCGACCTGGAGGACGAAGGCCTCGTCCCACTTCAGCCGCTGGCGCGCGTCCTCGACGTCGGCCTTGGTGGCCGGCCGGTGGATCTTCAGGAGGGCCTCGGTGAGCGGGACCAGTCCGCGGTCCTCGCGCAGTGCGTCCGGCAGCGGGTCCAGGACCTCCTGGGCGCGGGGCAGTACGGCGTCCACGCATTTGGTGATCTTCCAGGACTCCAGCTTGGCGCAGGCCGGGTAGATCGGGATGAGTTGATTGGCGAAGGCGGTGGCGGCGTCCCGGTCGGAGGCGCCCGCGCCGAGCGGCTCGTAGGCGGGGTGGGCCAGCTGGAGCTTGCGGTTGAACATCGAGACCTTGCCCGCGAACATCGCGCGGCTGCCCGGCAGCAGTTCCTTGTGCGGTTTGTGGACGCCCGCCCCGAAGAAGACCAGCTGGAGGCGGCCGCTGCCGTCGGTGATGGTGACCTCCAGGCGCTTGCCCCGGCCCCCGTTGAAGGTCAGGATCCGGGCGTCGGCGACTTGGGCGACGACCGTCACGTGCTCGTCGATCTGGTCGGCGAGCTCGGCCAGTGAGGTCAGCTCGCCGCGCTCCGCGTACCGCCGCGGGTAGTGGTGCAGCAGGTCCAGGGCCGTGTGCAGGCCGAGCTGCTCGGCCAGCACCTTGGCGGTGGCGGGGCCGAGCGTCTTCTTGAGGTCTTCGTCGAGCGCGGGCACGTGTTCATTGCACACCATCGCGCTGACAAGGCGGCTATTCGACCCCGATGAGGAGGGGCGCCGAGTGCCGCCCGCCGCGGTAGGTGACCGTGTCCACGGCCAGGTGCCCGTGCTGTACGTACGCCTCCAGGCGTGCGGCGAGGGCGTCCGGCACCTCCGGTCCCAGGACCAGGGTGACGAGCTCGCCGCCGGAGCCCAGCATCCGTTCCAGGACGGCCTCGGCGGTGTCGTCGAGCGCGGAGCCGATGACGGCGACGTCTCCGTCGATCAGCCCGAGCACGTCCCCGGCCTGGCAGATGCCGGCGGAGGTGAAGGACTGCCGTTCGGCGACGGCGAGTTCCCCGTAGCGGGTGGCCCCTGCCGCCGCGGTCATGGCGACCACGTCCTCGTCGAAGCTGCCGTCCGGGTCGTGGACGGCGAGCGCGGCCAGGCCCTGGACCGCGGAGCGGGTGGGGATCACGGCCACCCGTACGCCGTCGGCCCGGGCCCGTTCGGCCGCGGCGGCCGCGGCGGCGCGCTGGTCGGCGCCACCGGGCAGCAGCACCACCTCGCGGGCGTGCGCGCGCCGGATGGCGTCGAGGAGTTCGGTGGTGTCCGGGACCTCCCCGGTGCGGGCGAGCACGGTGGTCGCGCCCGCCTCCCCGCACAGCCCGGCCAGCCCCTCGCCCGGGACCACGGCGACGACGGCCCGCTGGACGCGCTCCCCGCGCGCCCGGCGCCGCTCGTCGCCGAAGTGGGTGATGCGGATGCGGTACGGGCGCCCGGCGACCACGCCGGCCTCCACGGCGGCGCCGGGGTCGTCGACATGGACGTGCACGTTCCACAGTCCGTCGCCGCCGACCACCACGAGTGAGTCCCCCAGTCCGTCGAGGCGTTCGCGCAGCTGCGCCACGTCCGGCTCGGCGGCCTCCAGGAGGTAGATCACCTCGTACGCGGGCCCGCCCTGCTCCTCGGCGTCGCAGGGCTGCGCCGGCTGCGGCACGGGCACGGCCCGGCCGCGGATGGCCTCGGGGGCGGGCTGCCGGCCGGACAGCGCCTGCCACAGGGCCCCGAGTACGGCGACCAGCCCGCAGCCCCCGGCGTCGACCACTCCGGCCCGGCCCAGCTCGGCCAGCTGCCCCGGGGTGTCCGCGAGGGCGGCGCGGGCCCCGTCGTAGGCGGCGAGGGCCACGTCGGCGGCGGTCCCGGCGGCGGCCCCGGCCGCCTCACCGGCCCTCGCCGCGGCGGCGGCGACGGTGAGCATGGTGCCCTCCACCGGGTGTGCGACCGCCTCGTACGCCTCCTCGGCGGCCCGGGTCAGCGCCTGGGCCAGCAGCGGGCCCGGCCCGCGGTCGCCGGGATCTTCGCCGAGCACGTCGGCCACGCCGCGCAGCAGCTGCGCCAGGATCGTCCCGGAGTTCCCGCGGGCGCCTATGAGGGCGCCGTGTGCGTAGGCCCGTACGGCGTGGGAGAGGGAGGGTGCCCGACCTTCGGCGCCCGGCTGCCCGTCCGCTGTGGTCTCGCTCACGCCCGCGGGGGCCTTTCCGAGGGCTTCGGCGAGTGCGCGGTCCGCCGATTCGGCGGTCAGGTAGAGGTTGGTGCCGGTGTCCGCGTCCGCGACCGGGTAGACGTTGATCGCGTCGATGTCATCGCGGGCCCGGCCCAGTGCGGCCACGGCCAGCGAGCTCCAGGTGCGCACCGCTTCGGCGTCGAGCTCGTCGGCGGGCTGCGGCTGCGGCTCGTGCGGCACCGGGCGTTCCTCCTTGTGCGGGCCAGGGTTCACCGCAGGGTAACGAAGGTCTGCCGGGCGTCCGGGCTCGCGGGCGGGGTCGGCGGCGGCCATGGTAGTTTTCTTGGACCGACGCAGTCGTTGTATGCTGCTCCGGTTGCCCGATGAAAGTCGGGCCATTCCCCCGGCAAACCACTCAGACTTCTTCAGACTTCTGATCCGGTGCGCCGGATTTCACTGTAAGTGCATCTGAAGTCTTTGGAGTGACCTGTGGCTGCCAACTGCGACGTTTGCGCCAAGGGGCCGAGCTTCGGCAACAACATCTCCCACTCGCACCGCCGCACCTCTCGTCGCTGGAACCCGAACATCCAGCGCGTTCGTGCCGTGGTCGGTGGGACGCCGAAGCGCCTCAACGTCTGCACCTCGTGCATCAAGGCCGGCAAGGTCTCGCGCTGACGCCAACCGTCGTAGCGCAGCCCTTTCCGGTTGCCAAGAAGGCCGGTCCACCTCGTGGGCCGGCCTTTTGCCTTGCCCGGCCGGGCCGGGTGTGAGGCGCGGAGACCACCGCATCACGTGATGCGGTGGTCTTCTGCCGTTGGGCCGCCGTCAGCGGTGCCACTGCCAGGCGTGGTCCACCGGGCCGATGCCGCCGCCGAGGGCGAAGCCGGCGGCGATGGCGCCGGTCACGTACTCCTTGGCCTCCATGACGGCCTGCGGTACGTCCTGCCCCTTGGCCAGCCCCGCCGCGATCGCACTGGCGAGGGTGCAGCCGGTGCCGTGGGTGTGGCGGTTGTCGTGGCGCGGCGCCCGCAGCCACAGCTGCGTCTCGCCGTCGGTGAGCAGGTCGGCCGCCTCGTTCCCGTGGGCGGCCAGGTGGCCGCCCTTGATCAGCGCCCACTCGGGTCCGTACGAGAGCACGGCGTCGGCGGCCCGCCGCATGTCGTCCTCGCTCTCCACCACCACGCCGGTGAGCTGCGTCACCTCGTCCAGGTTGGGGGTGGCCACGGTGGCCCGCGGCAGCAGCTCCTTGCGCACGGCGTCCAGCGCCGCGGCGGCGAGCAGCGCGTCCCCGTGCTTGGAGACCCCGACCGGGTCCACGACGGCGGGGGCGGACGTGGCGGCCAGCAGCTCGGCCACCGTCTCCACCAGTGTGGTGGAGGCCAACATCCCGGTCTTGATCGCCTGGACGCCGATGTCGTCCACGACGGCCCGGTACTGGGCCTTCACGGCCTCTGCGGGCAGTTCCCAGACCCCCTGCACCCCGAGGGAGTTCTGCGCGGTCACGGCCGTCACCACGCTCATCCCGTGCACGCCGAGCGCCAGCATGGTCT
This sequence comes from Streptomyces sp. NBC_00597, assembly GCF_041431095.1. Classification (GTDB taxonomy): domain Bacteria; phylum Actinomycetota; class Actinomycetes; order Streptomycetales; family Streptomycetaceae; genus Streptomyces. Next base: position 6,412,100 of record NZ_CP107757.1, on the reverse strand, counting down.
TGAGGTCGGCCTGGATCCCGGCGCCACCGCCGGAGTCCGATCCGGCGACGGTCAGGCACAGCGGTGGCGCGTCGGTCATCGCGAGGTCTCCTCGGTGGACGGGTCGGAGCCGAAGTGGTCCCAGCCGCCGGTGCTCGTCCAGGGGGCGCCGTCCACGGTCACCTGGGGCAGCGCGGACCGGTTCAGCACCTCCCCGATGACCTTCCACCGGGCCGGCAGCTTCACGTCGGGCGGGAAGGTCGCCACGATGGCGTGATCTTCTCCTCCAGTGAGCACCCACTGCAAGGGGTCGACCCCGACGGCCTGCCCGATGTCGTGCATCTGGGTCGGGATGTCGACGGCCGCCGAGCGCAGGTCGATCCGTACCTTGCTGGCTTCCGCGATGTGCCCGAGGTCGGCGATCAGGCCGTCGCTGACGTCGGTCATGGCGGTGGCGCCGAGCCCGGCGGCCGCGGGGCCCGCGTGGTACGGCGGCTCGGGGCGGCGGTGCGCCTCGACGAAGGCCCGTGGGGAGCGGAAGCCGCGCGAGAGCACGGCGAATCCGGCCGCGGACCAGCCCAGCCAGCCCGTGACGGCCACGACGTCGCCGGGCTGGGCGCCGGAGCGCAGCACGGGCTCGTGGTTGCGCAGGTCGCCGAGGGCGGTGATGGACACGGTGATGGTGTCGCCGCGGACGACGTCGCCGCCGACGACGGCCGCGCCGGCGACCTGGCACTCGTCGCGCAGCCCGTCCATCAGCTCGGTGGGCCAGGTGACCGGCAGCTCCGCCGGGACGACCAGGCCGAGCAGCAGGGCCGTGGGCACCGCGCCCATGGCGGCGATGTCGGCGAGGTTCTGTGCGGCGGCCTTGCGGCCGACGTCGTACGCCGTGGACCAGTCGCGCCGGAAGTGCCTGCCTTCCAGCAGGATGTCGGTGCTCGCCACGACCCGCCGGTCGGGGGCCGACACGACCGCGGCGTCGTCGCCCGGTCCGAGCCGGACCGCCGGGGTGGTGGTGAGCCGTGAGGTGAGCTCTCGAATGAGCCCGAACTCCCCCAGCTCGCCCACAGTGCCCTTCATCGCTGTGCCCCTTCTTGCCCAGTCCGCTTGCGGTCGCGAGCCGTCACAGCTCTGGGTACCGTCAACAGATACGTCAACTTCTGCTCTCCGTACGCCCCGCCGTGCGTGGCGCCGTGCCCCCGGGTCTCCCCGTGGTGCTCGGCAACGCGGTACCGTGGCGTCCCTTCTTCCCCGGGCCCGTCCGAATCCCCGGGCCCACCCGAAGGTTAGGGGAATCGATCCTCGTGGCCGCCCTGGAGGTTCCGTGGTACAGGCGTACATCCTTATCCAGACCGAGGTGGGCAAGGCGTCGTTCGTCGCCGAGTCCATCAGCCAGATCGCGGGGGTGATCCAGGCCGAGGACGTGACGGGTCCGTACGACGTGATCGTGCGCGCCCAAGCAGACACCGTGGACGAGCTCGGCCGCATGGTCGTCGCCAAGGTCCAGCAGGTGGAGGGCATCACCCGCACCTTGACCTGCCCGGTGGTCCATCTGTAGCCCCCGTCTACTCTTGGCCGGTGATGTCCACACACCGCCGGCCCGTCCGTATACCCACCCTGTCCGTGCTGGCCGTCGTACTGGCCCTCGCGGGCTGTACGCCGGGTGATTCCGAAGCCCGAGTGGATCCGCCGCCCACGCCGCCCGCCGACGTCGCGGGGTTCTGTGCAGCACTGCACAAGGAACTCCCGGAGACGGTGGCCGGCCTGGAGCGGTCCGGTTCCGCACCGAAGTCGGATCTGACCGCCGCGTGGGGCGGCTCGGCGATCGTACTGCGGTGCGGTATCCCCAAGCCTCCCGAGATGGCCGATCCGAAGCTGGACGGCATCGAGGTCAACGGCGTCCAGTGGCTGTCGCAGAAGCTCCCCGACAGCGCCGGCGGGGGGTACCGCTTCATCACCGGGCTGCGCCTCGCGTACACGGAGGTCCGGGTCGACAAGGAGCATTTCACGGATGCGGGGATGCTGGTCGGACTGTCCGCGGTCGTGGCCAAGACCGTCCCCGAGGGCATCGCGTCGTATTGACGGCCCCCGGCCGCTCCCCCGCCGCCCCCCGTTTCGCAACCGACCGCCCGCCGGGAATCCCGGCGGGCGGTCGGCGTTTCGCGCTGGGTCCGCGGGCTAGCGCAGCCCGGTGGAGCGGGTCAGGGCCGCCTGGATCAGGCGGTCCACCAGCTCCGGGTACTCGATGCCCGACTCCTTCCACATCCGCGGGTACATGGAGATCGGGGTGAAGCCCGGCATGGTGTTGATCTCGTTGATGACGAAGGTGCCGTCCTCGGTGAGGAAGAAGTCGGCGCGCACCAGACCCTCGCAGGACGCGGCGTCGTACGCCTCGATCGCGAGCCGCTGCACCTCGGCGGTCTGCTCCGGGGTGAGCGGCGCGGGCACGATTCCGGAGGCGGAGTCGATGTACTTCGCCTCGAAGTCGTAGAAGTCGTGGCTGGAGACCGGCGGGATCTCGGCGGGCACGCTGGCGCGCGGCCCGTCCTCGAACTCCAGCACCCCGCACTCGATCTCGCGGCCGCGCAGCAGCGCCTCCACGATGATCTTCGGGTCGTGACGCTGGGCCTCGCGGATCGCCGCGTCCAGGCCGGAGGCGTCGTCGACCTTGGTGATGCCGATGGAGGAGCCGGCCCGGGCGGGCTTGATGAAGAGCGGCCAGCCGTGCTCGCCGGCGAAGTCCAGGATCCGGCCGCGGGCGGCGTCCCGGTCGGCGTCCCACTCGCGGGGGCGGATGGTCACGTACGGGCCGACGGGGAGGCCGAAGGAGGTGAAGACGCGCTTCATGTACTCCTTGTCCTGGCCGACGGCGGAGGCGAGGACGCCCGAGCCGACGTACGGGATGCCGGAGAGCTCCAGGAGGCCCTGCAGGGTGCCGTCCTCGCCGTACGGGCCGTGCAGCATCGGGAAGACGACGTCGACCTCGCCCAGGGCCTTGGGAACGGCTCCGGGCTCGGTGTAGACGACCTCGCGGTTGGCCGGATCGACGGAGAGCACGACGGCGCCGTCCGCGGAGTCCGCCAGCTCCTCGACGCTCGGGAGCTTGCGGTCGGCGATGGCCATGCGCGCGGGCTCGTCGGCGGTCAGCGCCCACCGGCCGTCCGTGGTGATGCCGATGGGCAGCACCTCGTACTTGGACCGGTCGATGGAGCGCAGCACGGCGCCCGCGGTGACGACCGAGATGGCGTGTTCCGAGCTGCGGCCGCCGAACACGACGGCCACGCGGGGCTTGCGGCCCTGCTGCTCAGGGGTCTGGGGGAGGTTCTCGCTGCTCATATCGCCACGACGATACCCGCTCGGACGTCCGGAAAGGAGTCAGCGGCGTTCCGGTTTGGCGCTGCGCCCCATCAGTTCCTTCAGTGCGACCAGCGGCGGCTTGCCGTGGTGGACGATGTCGACGACGGTGTCGGTGATCGGCATGTCCACCCCGTGGCGGCGGGCCAGATCGGCCACCGACTCGCAGGACTTGACGCCCTCGGCGGTCTGCTTGGTGACCGCGATGGTCTCCTCAAGGGTCATTCCGCGGCCGAGGTTGGTGCCGAAGGTGTGGTTCCGGGAGAGCGGCGAGGAGCAGGTGGCGACGAGGTCGCCGAGGCCCGCGAGACCGGAGAAGGTCAGCGGATCGGCGCCCATCGCCAGGCCCAGCCGGGTCGCTTCGGCGAGTCCGCGGGTGATGAGCGAACCCTTGGTGTTGTCGCCCAGGCCCATGCCGTCGGCGATGCCGACGGCGAGGCCGATGACGTTCTTGACGGCGCCGCCCAGCTCGCAGCCGATGACGTCGGTGCTGGTGTACGGGCGGAAGTACGGGGTGTGGCAGGCCGTCTGGAGGCGCTGCGCGACGGCCTCGTCGGAGCAGGCGACGACGGCTGCGGCGGGCTGCCGGGCGGCGATCTCACGGGCCAGGTTGGGGCCGGTGACGACGGCGACGCGCTCGGCGGGGACCTTGGCCACCTCCTCGATGACCTCGCTCATCCGCTTCGCGCTGCCGAGTTCGATGCCCTTCATCAGGGAGACGAGGACGGCGTCGGCGGGCAGCAGCGGGGCCCATTCGGCGAGGTTGCCGCGCAGGGTCTGGGAAGGGATGGCGAGGACCGCGAAATCGGCGCCGCGCGCGGCCTCGGCCGGGTCGGTGGTGGCGCGCATGTTCGCGGGGAGTTCGACGTCCGGGAAGTAGTCCGGGTTGGTCCGGCCGGTGTTGATGGCGTCGACGACCTCGCGGCGGCGGCCCCAGAGGGTCACCTCGCAGCCTGCGTCGGCGAGCACCATGCCGAAGGCCGTGCCCCAGGAGCCGGTTCCGAAGACGGCCGCCTTCACGGGACGTGTCACTTCTGGTCCTCCCCCGCGGCCTTGCGCCGCTGATCCGCCCTGGCCCTGCGATGGTCGTACGGCTGCTCGGGCGCCTTCTCGCCGCGCAGCTCTTCCAGCAGCACGGTGATGGCCGCCATGATGGTTTCGGTGGCCTCCTTGAGCACGTCGGGAGTGGGCTCCCGGTCGTAGAACTCGGAGAGGTCGACAGGAGGTCCGGCGAGCACCTGGAGGGTCTTGCGCGGGAACAGCTTGACCTTCTCCTCCTTGGCGTAGGGCGGCATCGCCAGATTGGCGCCCCACTGGGCCACCGGAATGACGGGGGCCTTGGTCATCAGCGCCACCCGCGCGGCGCCGGTCTTGCCGGCCATCGGCCACATGTCCGGATCGCGGGTGAGGGTGCCTTCCGGATAAAAGGCCACGCATTCGCCGCGCTCGATCGCGTCCACGGCGGCCCGGAATGCGTCCAGGGCGTTGGTGGTCTCGCGGTAGACCGGGATCTGGCCGGAGCCGTGCAGGATCGCGCCGACAATGGGGACCTTGAAGAGGGCCGCCTTGGCGAGCAATCGGGGCACCCGGCCGCTGTTGTACTGGAAGTGCGCGTACGAGAGCGGGTCCAGATACGAGTTGTGATTGACGGCCGTGATAAACCCGCCTTCGGCCGGAATGTGATCCATTCCCCGCCAGTCCCGCTTGAAGAGCACGACCAGCGGCGGTTTTGCGATGACCGCCGCCAGGCGGTACCAGAAGCCGATTCTGCGGCGGGACACTCGTACACCTTCCTCTGGGACCGGTGCGTGGGGGTACCTCCCGGCGGTAGCTGGGGGAGCTTGGGCACCTCGTCGGCCGGACAAGTGTGGCCTCCGGTCCGGTCTCTGTCGAGAACACCGTACGCCCCGCCCGGAGCACCGGACCTCCGGGTCGACCGGGCAGAGGCGACAATGGGCCGACGCATGACCCGGTCATGACCCGACCATGGTCCACGCATGTACGGACACGCACCGGAGGGAAGGGGTCCGCCACGAACGCGGTCTGGAGTCTGGTGGTCCCGCTGAAGCCCCTGGCGGTGGCCAAGAGCCGTCTCGCGGCGGCCGTCGGGGCGTCCCGCCCCGCGCTCGCGCTGGCGTTCGCGCAGGACACCGTGGCGGGGGCGCTGGCCTGCGGGGCAGTGGCCGATGTGGTGGTCGTCACGGACGACGCACGGGCCGGCGCGGAACTGGCGCGACTGGGGGCGCGGATCGTGCCCGATGCGCCGGCGGCGGGGCTCAACGCGGCGCTGGCCCACGGTGCGCGGGCGGTCCGCGCGCTCCGGCCGGGGGCGGCGGTGGCCGCGATGAACGCGGATCTCCCCGCACTGCGGCCGCCGGAATTGCTACGCGTGCTCGAAGCCGCCTCCGCATTTCCCCGGGCATTTCTGGCGGATGCGGCGGGAATCGGCACGACTCTGCTTTCCGCTGCTCCGGACGTGGAATTGGCACCCTCGTTCGGGGGCCCGTCGCGGGCCCGGCATTCGGCGTCGGGGGCCGCGGAAATAGCGCTCGCGGGGGTCGAGAGCGTGCGCCGGGACGTGGACACGGCCGCGGATCTGCGAATGGCCCTCGCCCTCGGTGTGGGCCGTCACACGGCCCGATACAGTGCCCGTATGCAGGCGACCGCGTACACGTACGACTCCCAGACCCGCAGCGGCAGTGTGTTGCTGGACGACGGCACCCCGGTGCCCTTCGAGGCCCCGGCCTTCGACGCGGGCGGCTTGCGTCTGCTGCGCCCCGGGCAGCGGGTCCGGATCGAGACGGACGGCGAGGGGCCGGGGCTGCGGATCACACTGATCACCCTGCAGACCTTCTGACCTGTACGAACAGCACCGCGGGCCGGCTTCCCCAGGAGGGGAAGCCGGCCCGGCGTGTGTGACTCGTGGCCTTACTTCTTGCGGGCCGTGGTCTTCTTCGCGGTGGTCTTGCGCGCCGTCGCCTTCTTGGCGGGCGCCGTGGTCTTCGCGGTGGCCTTCTTGGCCGCCGGAGCCGTCTTCTTGGCGGTGGCGGTGGTCTTCTTCGCCGTCGTCGCGGCCTTCTTGGCCGCGGCGGTGGTCTTCGCCGTCGTCGCCGTGGTCTTCTTCGCCGCGGCGGTCTTGGCGACCACCTTCTTGGCGGTGGCGACCTTCTTGGCGGTGGTCTTCTTGGCGACCGCGGTCTTCGCCGCCGCCCTCTTGGCGGTGGTGGCCTTCTTGGCCACGGCCTTCTTGACCGTCGCGGAAGCACCGCCGGTGAGGCTGCCCTTGGGCGCCTTCTTCACCGACACCTCGCCGCCCTTGGGCAGCTTCTTGGTGCCCGCGACCAGGTCCTTGAAGCCCTGACCCGCACGGAAGCGGGGAACCGAGGTCTTCTTGACCCGGACGCGCTCACCCGTCTGCGGGTTGCGGGCGTAGCGGGCCGGGCGGTCGACCTTCTCGAACGAGCCGAAGCCCGTGACCGACACCCGGTCGCCCGCGACCACAGCGCGGACCATCGCGTCCAGTACCGCGTCGACAGCGTCCGCGGCCTGCTGGCGGCCGCCCAGCTTGTCGGCAATCGCTTCTACGAGCTGCGCCTTGTTCACGTCTTCCCCTTCGGAGACTTCGCCAGAACGAATGTGTTCAAGCTTATTTCGCACGTTAGGCGGATATATACCGCAAATCAAACACGAAACGGGCTAATCACCCTAGTGCCGCAACGGTGTAGGCCGTTACGGAGTTCCTTCGCATCAGTCGCCTTCAGGGAATCGACCCTCGTCGAGGTCCTTCATCAACCTGTCCAGGCGCCTTGCCGCATCGGCGAGATCGTGCTTCGCCGCGGCCGTGACGACCAACAGCTTCCGGGACAGCGCCATCCTTACGCCCTCCGGGACTTGCAGTGTGCGCACCCTTGTGTGTGCTTCTTTCAGCCGGTCCGCGACGAGTTCGTAGAGCTCAAGTTGACTGTCGCGTTCCATGCACAGATTGTGCCATCTGGGGCGAGTTGTCGCCTCACGGGGCCTCAACACACGGCTGTGCCCCCCGCCGGAAGGCGGGGGGCACAGTGTTGTCGATGTGATCACCCAAGGGTGAATAAGCGCTGATCAGGCCGGAATCAGGCCCGAATCGTACGCGGCTTGTAGCTCGGGCGGACGCTTTCGTACGTGGCGATGTCCGCTTCGTTCTGAAGGGTGAGCGAGATGTCGTCCAGGCCCTCCAGCAGGCGCCAGCGGGCGTTGTCGTCGAGTTCGAACTCCGCCTCGATTCCCGCCGCGCGGACCTGGCGGGCGACCAGGTCGACCGTCACCTCGGCGGTCGGGTCGGCCTCGGTCAGCTCCCACAGCCGGTCGACGGTCTCCTGCGGCAGGACCACCGTCAGCAGACCGTTCTTCAGCGAGTTGCCGCGGAAGATGTCGGCGAAGCGGGAGGAGATGACCGTCTTGAACCCGAAGTTCTGCAGGGCCCAGACGGCGTGCTCGCGCGAGGAGCCGGTACCGAAGTCGGGGCCGGCGACGAGCACGGTCGCGCCCTGACGCTCCGGGCGGTTCGTGATGAACTCGGGGTCCTTGCGCCAGGCCTCGAAGAGCCCGTCCTCGAACCCGTCGCGGGTGATCTTCTTCAGCCAGTGGGCCGGGATGATCTGGTCGGTGTCGACGTTGCTGCGGCGCAGCGGGACGGCCCGGCCGGTGTGGGTGGTGAAGGCTTCCATGGTTCTCAGACTCCGGCGGTCGCGTTGGCGTCGGACAGGTCGGCGGGAGAGGCCAGGTGGCCCAGCACCGCGGTGGCGGCGGCCACCTGCGGGGAGACCAGGTGGGTCCGCCCGCCCTTGCCCTGCCGGCCCTCGAAGTTGCGGTTGGAGGTGGACGCGGAGCGCTCACCGGGGGCCAGTTGGTCGGGGTTCATGCCCAGGCACATCGAGCAGCCCGCGTGCCGCCATTCGGCGCCGGCCTCCTTGAAGACCTTGTCCAGGCCCTCTTCCACGGCCTGCAGGGCGACGCGGACGGAGCCCGGGACGACCAGCATCCGTACGCCGTCGGCGACTTTGCGGCCGCCGATGATGCCGGCGACGGCGCGCAGGTCCTCGATGCGGCCGTTGGTGCACGAACCTACGAAGACGGTGTCGACCTTGATGTCGCGCAGCGGCTGCCCCGCGGTCAACCCCATGTACTCCAGGGCCTTTTCGGCGGCCAGGCGCTCCGAAGCGTCCTCGTACGAAGCGGGGTCGGGGACGTTGGCCGACAGCGGCGCGCCCTGGCCCGGGTTGGTGCCCCAGGTGACGAACGGCGACAGCGCGGCGCCGTCGATGACGACCTCGGCATCGAAGGCCGCGTCCTCGTCGGTGCGCAGGGTCTGCCAGTACGCGACCGCCGCGTCCCAGTCCTCGCCCACCGGGGCGTGGTCGCGGCCCTGGAGGTAGTCGAAGGTGGTCTGGTCGGGGGCGATCATGCCCGCGCGGGCGCCGGCCTCGATCGACATGTTGCAGATGGTCATCCGCGCTTCCATCGAGAGCTTCTCGATGGCTTCGCCGCGGTATTCCAGGATGTATCCCTGGCCGCCACCGGTGCCGATCTTCGCGATGATCGCCAGGATCAGGTCCTTGGCGGTGACGCCCTCGGCCAGCGCACCGGTGACGGTGATGGCCATCGTCTTCGGGCGGGCCAGCGGCAGCGTCTGGGTGGCCAGCACGTGCTCGACCTGGCTCGTGCCGATGCCGAAGGCGAGCGCGCCGAAGGCGCCGTGCGTGGAGGTGTGGGAGTCACCGCAGACCACCGTGGTGCCCGGCTGGGTCAGGCCCAGCTGCGGTCCCACCACGTGGACGACGCCCTGCTCGACATCGCCCAGGGAGTGCAGGCGCACGCCGAACTCGGCGCAGTTCTTGCGCAGCGTCTCCAGCTGAGCCCGGGAGACCGGGTCCGCGATGGGCTTGTCGATGTCGAGGGTGGGGGTGTTGTGGTCCTCGGTGGCGATGGTGAGGTCGAGCCGCCTGACCTTGCGGCCGGCCTGCCGCAGGCCCTCGAAGGCCTGGGGGCTGGTCACCTCGTGCAGCAGGTGCAGATCAATGAAGAGGAGGTCGGGCTCGCCCTCGGCGCGCCGGACGACATGGTCGTCCCAGACCTTCTCCGCGAGTGTCCTACCCATCGCTTTCCCTCCGGCCGGCCGGTCGGGCCGGCGCTTCATAGAGATCTGGTGCGCCTGATCGCCCGTACCCCACGCGCCGGACGACGGCTCGGACCCAGTGGTTCGTGGACCCGCACATACAGACTCGCTGTTTCTTGGAAAAATTGAACTTGCGTTTCACAGTGTGAGACGCGAATATCGTTTCATGGACAACTCTAGCGGCGTCGGCGTTCTCGACAAGGCAGCTCTGGTACTGAGCGCACTGGAGTCCGGTCCGGCCACCCTCGCCGGGCTGGTCGCGGCGACAGGGCTCGCACGACCCACGGCACATCGCCTGGCCGTGGCACTGGAACACCACCGTATGGTGGCGAGGGACATGCAGGGCCGGTTCATCCTCGGACCGCGGCTGGCGGAGCTCGCCGCCGCGGCCGGCGAGGACCGTCTGCTGGCCACGGCGGGACCGGTACTCACCCACCTCCGTGACGTGACGGGCGAGAGCGCACAGCTCTACCGGCGTCAGGGCGACATGCGCATCTGCGTGGCGGCAGCGGAGCGACTGTCGGGCCTACGGGACACCGTCCCGGTGGGCTCCACGCTCCCGATGAAGGCCGGCTCGGCCGCGCAGATCCTGATGGCCTGGGAGGAGCCCGAGCGGCTCCACCGCGGGCTCCAGGGCGCGCGCTTCACGGCGACGGCCCTGTCGGGCGTACGGCGCCGCGGCTGGGCGCAGTCGATCGGCGAGCGGGAGCCCGGCGTGGCGTCCGTCTCGGCGCCCGTGCGCGGGCCGTCGAACCGGGTGGTGGCTTCCGTGTCGGTCTCCGGACCGATCGAGCGCCTGACCCGCCACCCGGGCCGGATGCACGCCCAGGCCGTCATCGACGCGGCCGCCCGCCTGACGGAGGCCCTGCGCCGCTCCGGCTGACCTCCCCGATTCCCCCACTCCCCCGGGCCCGGGGGCGCGTACGACGCCGCACACGTCCGAACACGCGCCCCCGGGCCCGCACTTGTGCGGTGCCGGCGCGCGTACGGGAACAGCGAAGAGGCCCTCCGCGATGAACGCGGAGGGCCTCTTCGATGCGTACCCCCGACCGGATTCGAACCGGCGCTACCGCCTTGAGAGGGCGGCGTGCTAGGCCGCTACACAACGGGGGCTTGCCTTGTACTGCGCTGGGCTACCAGGACTCGAACCTAGAACAAAGGAACCAGAAACCTTCGTGTTGCCAATTACACCATAGCCCAATGTGGTCTATACCAGACCAGTACCCCCGACCGGATTCGAACCGGCGCTACCGCCTTGAGAGGGCGGCGTGCTAGGCCGCTACACAACGGGGGCCCTAGCGATCCTGCATCAAGACGTCCGGGAGCTACCCAATGGAGACCTTGCGGGAAGGATCTGTACCCCCGACCGGATTCGAACCGGCGCTACCGCCTTGAGAGGGCGGCGTGCTAGGCCGCTACACAACGGGGGCAAAGCACTGCGTTACTACTGCACTGCGCTGGGGTACCAGGACTCGAACCTAGAATAAGGGAACCAGAAACCCTCGTGTTGCCAATTACACTATACCCCACCGAAAGTCAACCCCTTGGGGGGCTTTTCTTTCGAGTGGCGCCTCCGTCCGGCCTTTCGGCCCGCTCCGGCGGCGCAGAAAGAACATTACCGGATGCCTGACCGTGCTCCAAAACGGGTATCGGTGGCCAGCACCTCCGGGAGCTGGGCGAGCCCGACGATCCGGTGCACTCCCGAGGGGCCCGGCCCGCGGGCACCGTCCCGGTCGAGCCAGACCGCGGTCAGCCCGGCGTCGCGTGCGCCGCGCGCGTCGATCTCCGGCTGGTCCCCCACGTACGCCACGTCGCCCGGCGGCAGCCCTAGCGCCTCGCAGGCCGCGAGGAAGGCCTGCGCCTCGGGCTTGCTGACGCCCAGTTCCGCGGCGCACACCAGCACCTCGAACCGCTCCCGCAGCCCGAGGTGGCGCAGCTTGGCGTCCTGGTTGACGGTGGAGGAGTTGGAGAGCACCCCGTGCCGGTAGCCGCCGGCCAGGGCGTCCAGCACGGGCACGACGTCGGGGAACAGCGTCCAGGCGGCCTTGTAGTGCTCCACGTACCGGTCGAACCAGCCGTCCGCCTCGGCGGCGCTCATCCCGGGCTTCCCGAGGAAGTCCCGCACCCGGTCCCGGCGCTGCTCGGGGAAGCTCACCTCTCCGGCGGCGAAGCGGTCCCAGTGGCGGGTGGTGACCTCCCGCCACAGGGCGAGCGCCTCCTCGGGGGACCCGTACCGCTCCGCGAGGCCCACCTCGGCGAGCCGGCGCGCGAGGCCGGCGCTGTCAGCCCCGGTGTAGTCGAACAGGGTGTCGTCGATGTCCCACAGCACGGCGCGGATCGGCATACCCCTGACGCTACGACATCGCGGGGGCCTGGCCGTCGGGAACGACGAAGAAATCGGTGACGAAACAGGTGACGGCGCCCGCGGCGTCCCTGCCGATCCAGGTCGGGTAGTGGCCGTCACCGAAACCGGAGGAGAAGGCCGCGAGGTTGTGGCCGTTCTCCCCGTCGACGAGGTGGACGCCCGCCACGTGCCCGGCGGCCTCGAAGGCGTCCCAGAGCGGCCCTACGTCCCCCTCGCAGTCGGGGAAGGAGTCGTCGCAGGCGGCGTCGTAGAAGGAGCCCGCGCCCGCGTCGACGCCGTACCCGAAGAACCCGTCGTCGTCGAGTTCCGCAAGGTCCTGGCCGTCCCGCACGGCGAGCTCCCAGCTCACCACGGGGCGGTCGGTGATGAGCAGCCGGGCGGCGGCGACCCGGCGGTGCGGCTTGTCCGCCGGCTCCTCGCCGGGCTCGGTCAGCGTGGCCATGGCCACCTGCACCCGGTAGCGGCCCGGCGCCGCCTCGGCGGTGAACGGCGCCGTGTAGCCCCCGCCCAGACCGATGAACGGGTCGCAGGCCACCACTCGGCCGGTGGGCAGCCACAGCTCGCCCCCGTCGACGACGGCGAGCGTCCCGGTAGGGCCCTCCTCGTACGAGAAGGTGCTGCCCGGTGTGAAGAACCAGGAGAAGTCGGGGGCGGTGATCGGCACGGCAGGCCTTCCCTACGTGATTGCGCGTACGGGTGGACCTTAGCGATCCGCGCTGACAGCGCATCAGGGGGCGGCCGCCGGGGATTTCCGGCTGCCGCCCCCTGATGGGAGTGCGGGAGGCGCCTACGCGGCGAGCTTGGCCAGGGCCGCGTCGATGCGGGACAGCGAGCGGTCCTTGCCCAGGATCTGGAGGGACTCGAAGAGCGGCAGGCCGACCGTGCGGCCGGTGACGGCCACGCGGACCGGGGCCTGGGCCTTGCCCAGCTTGAGGCCGTGGGCCTCGCCGGCGGTCAGGACGGCCTGCTTGAGGGACTCGGGGTCGCTCCAGTCGGCCGTATCCAGGTGGGCGCGGGCGCTGTTCAGGAGGGCCGCGGGCTCGCCCTTCATCGCCTTGTCCCAGGACACCTGGTCGTCGACCGGCTCCTTGCGGAACAGGAAGTCGACGTTGGCGGTGATGTCCGACAGGACGGTGACCCGGGTCTGGGCGTACGGCGCGATGGCCGCCCAGGCCTCGGCGTCGAAGTCCACCGGCTCCCAGTTGGCGTGCGGGGCCGCCAGCCACGGCGCGCAGGCGTCCGCGAAGGCCTTCGGGTCCAGCAGGCGGATGTGGTCGGCGTTGATCGCCTCGGCCTTCTTGAGGTCGAAGCGCGCCGGGTTCGCGTTCACGTCCGGGATGTCGAACTTCGCCACCATCTCCTCGATCGAGAAGATGTCCTGGTCCTTGGAGAAGGACCAGCCGAGGAGCGAGAGGTAGTTCAGCAGGCCCTCGGGAAGGAAGCCGCGCTCGCGGTACAGGTTGAGCGAGCTCTCCGGGTCGCGCTTGGAGAGCTTCTTGTTGCCCTCGCCCATGACGTACGGCAGGTGGCCGAACTCGGGGACGCCGGTGGCGATGCCGAGCTCCATCAGCGCCTTGTAGAGCGCGATCTGCCGCGGGGTGGAGGACAGCAGGTCCTCGCCGCGCAGGACGTGCGTGATCTGCATCAGCGCGTCGTCGACCGGGTTGACCAGCGTGTACAGCGGAGCGCCGTTGGCCCGCAGGATGCCGAAGTCCGGCACGTTCTCCGGGGTGAAGGTCAGCTCGCCGCGGACCAGGTCGGTGAAGGTGATCGGCTCGTCGGGCATCCGGAAGCGGACGATCGAGGGGCGGTGCTCGCCCTGGTACGCCTCCAGCTGCACGGCGGTCAGGTCGCGGCAGTGGCCGTCGTAGCCGGAGGGCTTGCCGGCCGCGCGGGCGGCGGCGCGGCGCGCGTCCAGCTCCTCGGTGGTGCAGTAGCAGTCGTACGCGTAGCCGCCGTCGCGCAGGCGCTGTGCGACGTCCGCGTAGATGTCCATGCGCTGCGACTGGCGGTACGGGGCGTGCGGGCCGCCGATCTCGGGGCCCTCGTCCCAGGTGAAGCCGAGCCAGCGCAGCGAGTCGAGCAGCTGGTCGTACGACTCCTCGGAGTCGCGCGCCGCGTCGGTGTCCTCGATGCGGAAGACGAACGTACCGCCGTGGTGGCGGGCGAACGCCCAGTTGAAGAGGGCGGTCCGGACCAGGCCCACGTGGGGGTTGCCGGTCGGGGAGGGACAGAAACGTACGCGGACGTTCGCGTTAGCCACGCTTGATCACCTTGTTGGTGAGAGTGCCGATGCCTTCGATGGTGACGGCGACCTCGTCGCCGACGTTGAGGGGGCCGACTCCGGCCGGGGTCCCCGTGAGGATGACGTCGCCGGGGAGCAGCGTCATGGCCTCGGTGATGTGGACGATCAGGTCCTCGATGGAGCGGACCATCTCGCTGGTGCGGCCGAGCTGGCGCTGTTCGCCGTTGACGGTGCACTGGATGGTCAGGTCGCCCGGGTCGAGGTCGGTCTCGATCCAGGGGCCGAGGGGGCAGGAGCTGTCGAAGCCCTTGGCCCGGGCCCACTGCTTCTCGCGCTGCTGGACGTCGCGCGCGGTGACGTCGTTGGCACAGGTGTAGCCGAGGATCACGTCCTTGACGCGCTCCTTGGGGACCTCGCGGCACATGCGGCCGATGACCACGGCGAGCTCCGCCTCGTGTTGCAGGTCCTGGGAGAAGGAGGGGTACGAGATCGGGTCGCCCGGGCCGACCACCGAGGTGGAGGGCTTGAAGAAGGTGATCGGCGCGTCCGGGACCTCGTTGCCGAGCTCTGCCGCGTGCTCCGCGTAGTTGCGGCCGATGGCCACGACCTTGTTCGGGAGCACGGGCGGCAGCAGCCGGACCTTGCTCAGCGGGACCTTCGTGCCGGACAGCTCGAAGTCCGCGAACGGAATGCCCTTGATGATGTCGAGGACGAGCTCACCCTCGGCGCCGGGGGCAGTGTTGCCCTCGACCGCGCCGAACGCGACATTGCCGTCGATGGAGAACCTGGCGATGCGCACGTGTTGCGTCTGCCCCTCTGTATTTCCGCTGGCTGGAGTCTGCGTCCCCAGGCTAACGCGGCGGGCAGCGGCGCTTCGCGCTCCTTTTCCCGAGTGGCTTACTGCGCGGCGGCGACCGGCGCGTCCATGAGGATCGTGCGGCGGGGGTTCGCGGTCTGGGTGGGCAGCTCGACGGCGTGCTCCGGAGCCTCGACCGCCTGCAGCTCCTCGGCGTCCTTGAGGTGCGCGAGGGTGGTGCGGCGCGGGTTGGCTATGTTGCGGAACATCATCGTCGTCTTCACGGTGTCTCGGGCCCTCGGCTCGGTTGTGGGGTGGGGGTTGTCGGATCCGTCAACCCTGTAAAGGGCAAGGCTAAACATCCGATTCCCCGGCTCAACCGGGAAGTAATGGCCACGGGTGTGTGAGTTTGCTCACCTGCGACCTGGCAATACGGGCATAACGGATGGTCATTTTTGGGTGACGAAAGGGGCATTACGCCACTGAATCTGTCATTCCGCTCCTGATCATCTCGACTGGGACACCTTGCCAGCCACCGCGTTTGGATGGCGTAAGTCCGGTTCGCCCCGAAAGGCGCCCCACACGGCGTGACCCTCTCATTACGAGCCGTCACCGAACCTGCGGGCCGACACGCGCACCTTGTTGGAGATCCGCCACTGTGCTGGAATTCGCGGGACCGCCGCGGGAACAGCCGGCGCGCAGGTGGCGCGACACAGCGTCGCGCGCGGCGGCAAGGAGAGGGAGACGCGCCGGTCACCGACGACCACCATGGGGCCGAAACGCCCCACGACTCGACACCGTCCCACCGGTCGCCCGGCGGGACGCCTGGTCCAGAGGTTGCGACGCTAGTGCAGGGACGATTCAAGAGGGATGGCAGCGCTGCGGCGGAGCAGGAGCCGCGCGGCGGGACCGACCGTGGCTCCTCGCCCCAGCACGCCCAGAACCGCGGGCCGGCTGTCGAAGGCGCGGGCTCCGACTCCTCCACCACGGTGAAGGCGAAGGCACGCCTCAAGCCCCGGGGCAAGGCGAAGACCGAAGAGCCGGCCGACGGCAAGGAAGCGGCGATACCGAAGGCCCCCAGCGGGCCCGGTTCACGCCTCGCCATGCAGAACTGGCGCATCAGCACGCGACTCGTGTCGCTGCTGACCCTGCCGGTCGTCGCCGCCACCACGCTCGGTGGCTTCCGCATCAACGACTCGTTGAACGACATCGCGCAGCTGGAGCACATGCAGCTGCTGACGACGATGACCCGGCAGGCCACCAACCTGGCAGCCATGCTCCAGGAGGAGCGCGACAAGTCGGCGGGTCCGCTCTCGGTCACCAAGGACGGCAAGCCCAACAGCCTCGTCCAGGGCGTCCGCGACCAGACCGACGCCGCCGCCAAGGCCTTCGAAGCCGCGACCGACAAGGTCGACAGCACGGAGGACAAGGACGACACCCTCAAGTCGATCCGCAACAACATCCTGCAGATCGGCCGCCAGCTCACCGGCATCGAGGAAATCCGCAAGAAGGCGTACGTCAACGGCGCCCAGCAGACCGTCACCGAGTACAACGCGCTGATCGTCTCGCTGCTCTCGCTCTCCCAGGACATGGCGCAGGCCACCTCCAGCCCTGAGATGATCAAGCGTACGCGCGCCCTGGCGGCCTTCTCCTCCGCCAAGGAGTACGCCTCGATCCAGCGCGCCGTCATCGCCGCCTCGCTCCCCGAGAGCAACGAGAAGGCGGGCACGCTCTCCGAGAACGACCGTCTGTACGCCCTCTCCGCGCTCCGCGGCGAGAGCCAGTCGAAGAAGACCTTCGAACTCGTCTACCAGGGCAAGCCCGAGGAACTCCTCGCGGCGCTCGGCGACGGCAACACGGAGATCGGCACCGCCGACCACTACGCCCGCCGCGTCCTGAGCACCCAGGGGCAGTTCGCCAAGGAGAAGAACCGGTCCTGGATGGACTGGTACGACGCGGACGACACCAAGCTCCAGGCCATGAAGGTCATCGAGCTCACCCTGCTCGAAGACATGGAGCAGAAGGCCCGCGAGCTCAAGAACGACTCGCAGCAGGACGCCATCATCAACGGTGCCCTGATCCTGCTCGTCCTCGGCGTCTCCCTCGTCGGTGCCTTCGTCATGGCGCGGTCCATGATCCGCTCCCTGCGCCGCCTGCAGGACACCGCGACCCGGGTCGCCCAGGACCGACTGCCCGAGCTCGTCAAGCAGCTGTCCGAGTCCGACCCGCAGGACGTGGACACGTCCGTGGAGTCGGTCGGCCTGCACACCCGCGACGAGATCGGCCAGGTGGCCGCGGCCTTCGACGACGTGCACCGCGAGGCCGTCCGCCTCGCCGCCGAGCAGGCCCTCCTCCGGGGCAACGTCAACGCGATGTTCACCAACCTCTCGCGCCGTTCGCAGGGCCTCATCCAGCGCCAGCTCTCGCTCATCTCCGAGCTGGAGTCGCGCGAGGCCGACCCGGACCAGCTGTCCTCGCTCTTCAAGCTCGACCACCTCGCGACCCGCATGCGCCGTAACGGCGAAAACCTCCTCGTCCTCGCGGGCGAGGAGCCGGGCCGCCGGTGGACCCGCCCCGTCCCGCTCGTCGACGTGCTCCGTGCCGCCGCGTCCGAGGTGGAGCAGTACGAGCGCATCGAACTCTCGTCGGTGCCCGGCACCGACGTCGCCGGCCGCGTCGTCAACGACCTCGTGCACCTCCTCGCCGAGCTGCTGGAGAACGCCACCTCGTTCTCCTCCCCGCAGACCAAGGTCAAGGTCACCGGTCACGCACTGCCCGACGGCCGCGTGCTCGTCGAGATCCACGACACCGGTATCGGCCTCTCCCCCGAGGACCTCGCCGCGATCAACGAGCGACTCGCGTCGCCGCCGACCGTGGACGTCTCCGTCTCCCGCCGCATGGGTCTGTTCGTGGTCGGCCGCCTGTCCCTGCGACACGGCATCCGCATCCAGCTGCGCCCGTCCGACTCGGGCGGCACGACGGCCCTCGTCATGCTCCCGGTGGACGTCGCCCAGGGCGGCAAGAAGCCGGGTCCGATGCCGGGCCAGGGCGGTCCCGGTGGTCCGGGCTCCGGCGGTCAGCAGGGCGTGCCGGGTGCCTCCGCACAGGGTTCCGTCCCGGGCGGCGGCGCACGCCAGCCCGTCGGCGCCGGCCCGCAGCGCGGCCAGGTCGCCGGCGGTGGCCAGCGTGCCGCGCTGCCGGGACGCGACGGCGGTCCGCAGGGCCTCCAGGGCGGACCCGGTGCGCGTCAGCAGGGCGGCCCCGGCGCACGTCCGCAGGGCGGTCCGGGCACCTCCGGCATGCCGGGCGCCGCGACCGGCCAGGGCCAGGGTGCCTTCGGCGGCGCTGCTCCGCTGCCGGGCCGCGGTCCGGCCGGCGGTCCCCCGTCGCGTCCGATGCCCTCGCCCACGGCCAACGGCCAGGGCGGGTTCCCGCTGGGCAACGGCTTCGAGCGGCCCCAGCAGCCGACCGCCCCCACGGGCCCGGTCCCCTCGGCCCAGGCGCCCGCCGCCCCGGCTCCGCGCGGCAACCGCCCGCAGCTGCCGCCGCGCGGTGGCGCCTCCCGTCCGGAGCTTCCGGGTGCGGGCACCGGCCCCGCCGGGGTCCCGCAGAGCACCAGCTGGGGCGCCGACCCGGCGCGCCACGGCGGCCAGGAAGTCCCGCGCGGCCACGACGAGCTCTCGGGCCCCGGTTCGACGGCCGAGTTCCCCCGTCCGGACTTCAACGCCCCGTACCCGCCGGCCGGCAACAGCACCACCGGCCAGTTCGAGCGTCCCGACCTGAGGGCCCCGATGCCCCCGGCCGGCCAGAACATGTCCACCACCGGGCAGTTCGAGCGCCCGGAGCTGCACGGTCCGGCGGACCCGTCCACCACGGGCCAGTTCGCCCGTCCGGACTTCCAGGCCCCGCGGCCCGGCGGTCCCGGTGTCGGCGGCTTCGCCCCGCAGCAGCCGCAGGCTCCTCAGCTGCCGCAGGCTCCCCAGCCGGAGGCGCTGCCGCCGGCCCCGAGCCCCGGCAACGAGCGCAGCCCGATCTTCGACACCCTGGAGTCGAACTGGTTCCACCAGGAGGGCCAGCAGTCCTCCGGTCAGGCGCCGGTTCCCCAGCAGCCGCAGCAGTCCGCCCCGGCTCCGGCTCCCCAGCAGCGCCAGCAGCAGCCGCTGCCGCAGCGCGGCCAGGAGCCCGCGGCCGAGCCCGCCCAGGCGACGACCGGCAGTTCGCCGACCGTCAGCTGGCGGTCCTCGCCGAACGACGAGCTGATGCGGCAGGCGGAGCGCGTGCGCCAGCCCGCCGCCGGCGGCATCACCACCTCGGGGCTGCCCCGCCGGGTACCGCGGGCGAACCTCGTGGCCGGCACCGCGCAGCAGCAGTCCGACGCACAGTCGGGTCCGCAGGTCTCGCGATCGCCGGACGACGTCCGTGGCCGTCTGACCAACCTCCGACGGGGTATCCAGCAGGGTCGTCAGGCCGGCAACAACGGCCCGGCGACCGGCAGTTACCACATCGACCCCACTTACCAGCAGGAGCGTTAGTTGAGTTCGATGAGCCAGGCGGCACAGAACCTGAACTGGTTGATCACCAACTTCGTGGACAACACCCCCGGGGTGTCCCACACGGTGGTGGTCTCCGCCGACGGCCTCCTTCTGGCGATGTCCGAAGGTTTCCCGCGCGACCGCGCCGATCAGCTGGCGGCCGTGGCCTCCGGTCTGACGTCGCTGACCGCCGGAGCCTCCCGCATCTTCGAGGGCGGCGCCGTCAACCAGACCGTGGTCGAGATGGACCGGGGATTCCTCTTCCTCATGTCCGTCTCGGACGGATCCTCACTGGCCGTTCTCGCGCACCCCGAGTGCGACATCGGCCTCGTCGGCTACGAGATGGCCCTCCTCGTGGACCGCGCCGGCAGTGTCCTCACCCCGGACCTGCGCGCGGAGCTGCAGGGAAGCCTGCTCATCTGACGCCACATCTCCCGGCCGGACGGTACTTCCGGCCGGGGGACCGGGGGCCAGCCCCGGAACCCAGTACCACCGTCAGGCCGTCATACCGTCCCCCCACCGGCCGCCCCGTCAGACGGCACGCTGACCACTGCTGTCCAGCCCGGAGGATCAATGACCCCGCCCCCCGCCTACTCCGATTCGTACGGTGATTCGTACTCGGAAGGCGACCAGCCGCTCGTTCGCCCGTACGCGATGACCGGCGGACGGACCCGGCCCCGCTACCAGCTCGCCATCGAGGCGCTGGTCAGCACCACGGCCGATCCGATGCACCTGTCCGGCCTGCTTCCCGAGCACCAGCGCATCTGCACGCTGTGCCGCGAGGTCAAGTCGGTCGCGGAGGTCTCCGCACTGCTGTCGATGCCGCTCGGTGTCGCCCGGATCCTCGTGGCCGACCTGGCCGAGGCCGGAATGGTGGCCATCCACCAGCCGGGCAATGGAGAGGCCGGCGGCACGCCGGATGTAACGCTGCTCGAAAGGGTGCTCAGTGGACTTCGCAAGCTCTAACGGCGGAACCGCCCGCTCCACCACCTCCGCGAAAATCGTGGTGGCGGGCGGGTTCGGCGTGGGCAAGACCACGTTCGTCGGGGCCGTCTCGGAGATCAATCCGCTGCGCACCGAAGCCGTCATGACGTCCGCGTCCGCCGGCATCGACGATCTGACCCACACCGGGGACAAGACGACCACGACGGTCGCCATGGACTTCGGCCGCATCACCTTGGACCAGGACCTGATCCTGTACCTCTTCGGTACCCCGGGTCAGGACCGCTTCTGGTTCATGTGGGACGACCTCGTCCGCGGTGCCATCGGCGCGATCGTGCTCGTCGACACCCGCAGGCTCGCCGACTGCTTCCCGGCGGTCGACTACTTCGAGAACAGCGGGCTGCCGTTCGTCGTCGCCCTCAATGGCTTCGAGGGACACCAGCCTTACACCCCGGAGGAAGTCCGCGAGGCCCTGCAGATCGGCCCGGACGCTCCGATCATCACCACCGACGCCCGCCACCGCGCGGACGCCAAGAGCGCGCTCATCACGCTCGTCGAGCACGCCCTCATGGCCCGACTCAAGTAACACGACCCGGGCGACGCGGCTCAAGGGCCACCACTCAAGTACCACTGGTTCTTCACAACACGAGAGGGCGGGCTGTGTCATAGGACACGGCCCGCCTTCTTGGTTCATAACGTTTCGACAGAGAATTGAAGCCAGTCGGACACAGGGCGCGGTCGGGCGGTGCCGCTGCGCTCACAACCAGCTCCTTTTTTGCCGTAGGTCGCTCTTTATGTCCGATTTATGCGGGACATAAGGTTCTGGGAATGGCTGGTTCCAACTGTTTGGAACACGGCCGTTAACCGTGCTGGAATTCAACTAACTAGCTAGTAGCACCGCCGAGAGGTTGTTGGTCGAGTGAGGCGAAGCAACGCGAGCCCCGCGGATGAACCCGCGCGTGGCAACTTCACCCCGCCGCAGCGCGCGGGCACGTCGCCCGTCGACGTACCCGTGGACCCGCCGGCGAAGAACGGCAGCACCAGCAGGTTCGCACCCCGCAACTGGCGCGTGCCGACCAAGCTGAACGCCATCCTGCTCGTACCCGTCCTCGTCGGACTGGTCATGGGCGGGTTCCAGGTGAAGGGCTCCGTCGACAGCTGGAACGAAGCCAAGGACGCCGAGAAGACGGCCCGCATCGTCCAGGCGGCGGCCGAATACGGCCAGGCCCTCCTCGACGAGCGCGACCTCACGGCCGAACCGCTCCTTCGGGGCGACAAGAACAACGAGGCCGTCGCGAAGGCCTACGCGGCCACCGATGCGGCCAAGGCCAAGTTCGCCGCAGCCGCCAAGAACCTCCCCGAGAACCAGGGGCTTGAGCGCCGCCTTGAGCTCTTCCGCCAGGAGGAGCCCAAGCTCGCGGCCGTCCGGGCGACGGCCTACGTCGCGCCGGAGACGGAGAAGAAGAACCCGCCCAGCGCGAACGGCCCGATCCCGACCGAAGAGGGGTACGTGCTGGTCCAGCACTACCTCATGACGTTCTCCAACGAGCTCGGCCTGGGCACCGGCAACGTCACCAGCTACGGCCGCATGGTCTACGCGGTCGAGCTGGCCAAGGCCGCCAACTCGCTCCAGCGCTCGGTCGGCACCCACCTCCTCGTGCGCCCCAATGAGAACGAGCAGGTCCGCAAGGCCCAGCTCGTCGCCTTCTCCTCGTACGCCTACCTCGAAGACATCGCCATCGGCGAGTACGTCGCGGCGGGTACCGAGGACGACGTGAACCGCCTCAAGGAGGTCATGGGCAAGAAGTCGCAGGAGGGTGCAGCCAAGCTCGCGCTGGCCAAGCAGCAGGCCGAGCAGGCCGGCACCGTCTTCAAG
The DNA here is from genome assembly GCF_041431095.1 of Streptomyces sp. NBC_00597. Lineage (GTDB taxonomy): Bacteria > Actinomycetota > Actinomycetes > Streptomycetales > Streptomycetaceae > Streptomyces. Next base: position 6,389,857 of record NZ_CP107757.1, on the reverse strand, counting down.
ACTCCGCCCATGGTGAACAACTCGGCGCTCACCGGCATGACCGACGCGATAGCCGGCGGCGACAGCAAGGCCAAGCTCGCAGCCGGCGGCACCACGCCGCAGGCCTGGCAGGCCGCTGCCACCGCCAAGTTCGACGGCTACGCCGAGATCGAGAAGGAACTCCTCGACAAGGCGGTCACCGACTCCGTCGCGGTCTCCGACTCGGCCCGCAACGACGCCATCTGGACCGGCGCCATCGTGGTCGTGGCCCTGCTCGCCGCCTTCATCCTGGCCGGCATGATGGCCCGCTCGATGAGCCGCTCGATGCGCCGGCTGCGCACCGCCGCCTTCGACGTCGCCGAGCAGCGCCTGCCGATGCTCGTCGACCAGCTCTCGCGCACCGACCCGGGCAAGGTCGACACCCGTGTCGCGCCGATCCCGATCGACTCCCAGGACGAGATCGGCGAGGTCGCCCGCGCCTTCGACCAGGTCCACCGGGAAGCGGTCCGGCTCGCCGCCGAGCAGGCGCTCCTGCGAGGGAACGTCAACGCGATCTTCACGAACCTCTCCATACGCAACCAGTCGCTGATCGAGGGCCAGCTGACCCTCATCACCGACCTGGAGAACAACGAGGCCGACCCGGACCAGCTGGAGAACCTCTTCCGCCTGGACCACCTGGCCACCCGTATGCGCCGCAACGGCGAGAACCTCCTCATCCTCGCGGGCGAGGAGCCGGGCCGCCGCTGGGACCAGCCGGTCCCCCTCGTCGACGTCCTGCGCGCCGCCTCCTCCGAGGTGGAGCAGTACGAGCGCATCGAGCTCTCGGGCGTCTCCGAGGCCGAGATCCACGGCCAGGCCGTGACCGACCTCGTGCACCTGCTCGCCGAGCTCCTGGAGAACGCCACCACGTTCTCCTCTCCGCAGACCAAGGTCCGCGTCAACGCCACGCGTCTGCCCGACGGCCGCGTCATGGTCGAGATCCACGACAAGGGCATCGGCCTCACCGCCGAGGACTTCGCGGACATCAACCACAAGCTGGCCAACCCGCCGACCGTGGACGCCGCGATCTCCCAGCGCATGGGTCTCTTCGTGGTCGGCCGGCTGGCGGACCGCCACAGCATCCGCGTCCAGCTGCGCCCCTCGGGTGAGGCCGCCGGCACCACGTCGCTGGTCATGCTCCCCGACGCGATCACCCATGGTGGTGGTGGCGAGGGGATCCCGGACGACGACTTCACGGTGTCGTCGATGATCCCGCAGCAGCAGACCCAGCAGGCCGTCCCGATGCGCACGGCTGCCGAGCTCGGCTTCGACGACTCCCAGTACGAGGGCCGCGGCGCCGACCAGCAGGGCGGCGACGGCCTGGACTCCGTGGGTCGCTCCCTGGCCCACCAGGACCGCCGGGCAGCCCTCGAAGCCCAGGTGGGCTACGGGCAGGAGCAGCAGCGGGGCGAGTACGCCGAGCAGGAGTATGCGGAACCCCAGCCTGAGCACGGGTACCAGCAGTACCAGGAGTACGAGCAGCAGCCCGAGGGCGGTTACGACACCTCGTACGACTCCCGGCAGGCCCACGGCGCCCAGCAGGGCTACGACGCGTACCCGCAGCAGGACTTCGGTTATCCGGAAGCCAGTTATCAGGATCGTCAGCAGGGCGCCCCGGCGTACGAGGACGGCTACGCATCCCAGTCGCAGCAAGCCGAATGGCCCGAGCAGAACACCTACTCGGGCGGCTACCAGCAGGGATACGGGACCGAATCGGAACCCCCGGTCGCTCCCGAACCCGTCGCGGACCGCGTAGGCTTCGACCGTCCGGGCGCCGCTGCCGACACCGGCCACGAAGTGACCGGAGCGGGCCTGCCGCGCCGCGGCAGCCAGCAGCAGTGGCAGCCGGCACGGAAGGAAGCGGAGTCCACCGGATCCCTCTTCGAGCAGCGGCCGCAGCGACAGCAGCAGCCCGCCGCCCCGGAGCGGGACGAGGAAGGCGGCGACGCCTGGCGCTCGAACAACGACGAGCGCTGGCAGCAGGCCTCAAAGCTCCGTGAGCCGAAGGCGGGCGGGGTCACCCCGTCCGGTCTCCCTCGGCGCGTGCCCAAGGCCAACCTGGTCGAGGGCGCAGCGGAGACGACCCCGCAGGGCGGCCCCCAGGTCTCCCGCGCACCGGAGGACGTCCGTGGCAGGTTGAGCAACCTGCGGCGCGGTGTCCAGCAGGGACGCAGCGCGGGTTCTGAGCAGTCAAGTAACAGCTATGACCAGGAGCGTTAGTGTGAGCCCGATGAGCCAGGCGGCACAGAACCTGAACTGGTTGATCACCAATTTCGTGGACAACACCCCTGGGGTGTCGCACACGGTGGTGGTCTCCGCCGACGGCCTTCTTCTGGCGATGTCCGATGGATTCCCGCGCGACCGCGCCGATCAGCTGGCGGCCGTGGCCTCCGGTCTGACGTCGCTGACCGCCGGAGCCTCCCGCATCTTCGAGGGCGGCGCCGTCAACCAGACCGTGGTCGAGATGGACCGGGGATTCCTCTTCCTCATGTCCGTCTCGGACGGATCCTCGCTCGCGGTGCTCGCGCACCCCGAGTGCGACATCGGCCTCGTCGGCTACGAGATGGCCCTCCTCGTGGACCGCGCCGGCAGTGTCCTCACCCCGGAACTGCGCTCGGAGCTACAGGGAAGTCTTCTCAACTAGCAAACAGGCAGTGCGTTTCGCGTTATCGCACCATAGGGTGCGGTGGCGCGGTTCCACAGGGAGTACTGCGTTCTTGGAGTCGGAGGAGGAAACGTGACAACACCCGGAGGTCATCCTTATGGCGGCGCTCAGCAGCCGCAGGGTGGGCAGCACGACCAGAACCGCTTCAACTTCCCCTCCGCTCCCAGCCGGCCCATGCCGGAGCACAATCCCTACCAGCAGCAGCCGTACGGACAGCCGCCCCAGCAGGCTCAGCCGCCCCACAGGGCTTCGCGGCCGCCCCACCGGGGCGGACAGGCCCCCAAGGCCCACAACCCGCTGGTGCGCCCGTACGCAATGACCGGCGGCCGTACCCGGCCGCGCTACCAGCTCGCCATCGAGGCGCTGGTCAGTACCACGGCCGATCCCGCGCGGCTGCAAGGGCAGTTGCCCGAGCACCAGCGCATCTGCCGTCTGTGCCAGGAGATCAAATCCGTCGCGGAGATCTCGGCACTTCTCTCCATTCCTCTTGGTGTCGCCCGAATCCTCGTCGCCGACCTGGCGGAGGCGGGCCTTGTCGCCATTCACCAGCCCGGCGGCGACGAGTCTGCCGGCGGCCAGCCAGATGTGACACTGCTCGAAAGGGTGCTCAGTGGACTTCGCAAGCTCTAACGGCGGAGCGGCTCGCTCCACCACCTCCGCGAAGATCGTGGTGGCGGGCGGCTTCGGCGTGGGCAAGACCACGTTCGTCGGCGCGGTCTCCGAGATCAACCCGCTGCGCACCGAAGCCGTCATGACGTCCGCGTCCGCCGGCATCGACGATCTGACCCACACCGGGGACAAGACGACCACGACGGTCGCCATGGACTTCGGCCGCATCACCTTGGACCAGGACCTGATCCTGTACCTCTTCGGTACCCCGGGTCAGGACCGCTTCTGGTTCATGTGGGACGACCTCGTCCGCGGTGCCATCGGCGCCGTCGTCCTCGTCGACACGCGGCGTCTGGCGGACTGCTTCCCCGCGGTCGACTACTTCGAGAACAGCGGGCTGCCGTTCGTCGTCGCCCTCAATGGCTTCGAGGGACACCAGCCCTACACCCCGGAGGAAGTCCGCGAGGCCCTGCAGATCGGCCCGGACGCTCCGATCATCACCACCGACGCCCGCCACCGCGCGGACGCCAAGAGCGCGCTCATCACGCTCGTCGAGCACGCCCTCATGGCCCGACTGCGGTAGGCGCCGTCAGGCTCCTCCCTGTCCGGAACGCCGGGACCCGTCACGGGTCCCGGCGTTCCGGTTTCGGTTCCTGGTCGGGCTCTGCGTACCAGCGCCCCTACCGGTCCCCGTTCGGCGCCGCTTGCGGCGCCCGGGGCCGCCGGCCCGAGGGGTGGCGAAACGGCCGACGGCCGCCCGCCGGTCCGTGACCCGGGCCCCGAGGGGGCCAGGTCCGGACCGGCGAGCGGCCGTCGGTGAAGCGGGCGGTGTCAGCCCCGCCAGCTGTGCGCGGTGCGGAAGCCGGGCGTGCGCTCCAGGCGGCGCCAGCGGGCCTGGGAGCCGATGCGGTGCGTCGGGCGACCCTCGGGGGTGGCCGCGGCGCGGGCCAGCAGGATCGCGGTGATCGCGGCCAGCTCCTCGGGGGCGGCGTTGCCCTTCTCGACGCGCAGCAGGGTGTCGGTCTTCGCCATGGGTGACAGGTCTCCTTCGCTTCTTACTGCGGCGGGTTGCCGTGCTTGCGGGACGGCAGGTCGGCGTGCTTGCTGCGCAGCATCGCCAGGGCGCTGATCAGGGTTTCGCGGGTTTCCGCCGGGTCGATGACGTCGTCGACGAGGCCGCGCTCGGCCGCGTAGTACGGGTGCATCAGCTCGGCCTTGTACTCCTTGACCATCCGCGCACGCATCGCCTCGGGGTCCTCGGCCTCGGCGATCTGCTTGCGGAAGATCACGTTGGCGGCACCCTCGGCACCCATCACCGCGATCTCGTTGGTCGGCCACGCGTACGTGATGTCCGCGCCGATGGACTGCGAGTCCATGACGATGTACGCGCCGCCATACGCCTTCCGCAGGATCAGACTGATCCGCGGAACGGTCGCGTTGCAGTACGCGTACAGCAGCTTCGCACCGTGGCGGATGATGCCGCCGTGCTCCTGGTCGACACCCGGCAAGAACCCGGGGACGTCCAGCAGCGTGACGATCGGAATGTTGAAGGCGTCGCACATCTGCACGAAACGCGCAGCCTTCTCCGAGGCCTCGATGTCCAGGACACCGGCCAGATGACCGGGCTGGTTCGCAACGATGCCGACGACCTGACCATCGAGCCGGGCCAGCGCACAGATGATGTTGCGGGCCCACCGCTCGTGGATCTCCAGGACGTCACCCTCGTCGACGAGCTCCTCGATCACCTTGAGCATGTCGTACGGGCGGTTACCGTCCGCCGGAACCAGATCCAACAAGACGTCCGAGCGCCGATCGGCAGGGTCGGAGGTCTCATGGACCGGAGGGTTCTCCCGGTTGTTGGAAGGCAGCATCGAGATCAGGTAACGCACCTCGGAGATGCAGGTCTCCTCGTCGTCATACGCGAAGTGCGCGACACCAGAGGTCTCCGCGTGCACGTCCGCACCACCGAGCCCGTTCTGAGAGATCTCCTCACCGGTCACCGCACGCACGACGTCCGGCCCGGTGATGAACATCTGCGAGGTCTCACGGACCATGAACACGAAGTCCGTCAACGCCGGCGAGTACGCCGCACCACCCGCACACGGGCCCAACATCACCGAGATCTGCGGGATCACACCCGACGCCTTGGTGTTGCGCTGGAAGATGCCCCCATACCCAGCGAGCGCGGACACACCCTCCTGGATACGAGCGCCCGCACCGTCGTTCAGAGAGACCAACGGAGCACCGGCCGCAATCGCCATGTCCATGATCTTGTGGATCTTCGTGGCATGAGCCTCACCCAGCGCACCGCCAAAGATCCGGAAATCATGCGCATAGACGAAGACCGTCCGACCCTCGACCGTCCCCCACCCGGTGATCACACCATCGGTGTACGGCTTCTTGCCCTCCAGGCCAAAGCCCGTCGCCCGGTGACGGCGCAACTGCTCCACCTCACGGAACGACCCCTCATCGAGCAACAGCGCAATCCGCTCACGAGCCGTCAGCTTGCCCTTGGCATGCTGCGCCTCGGTCGCCCGGTCACTGGGTCCACGCCGCGCCTGCTCGCGCAGGGAATGCAGCTCGGCCACGCGCCCGCGGGCGTCCGTCGGCTCGCTCGGAGTCTGGTCCACAACGGTCATGTATCGACCTTACGAAGCGGTCGAAGAAAAACCTCCGTTGATTCCACACAGTCTCGGGTGTGTTCCGCTGTCCGGCCCGAACAGAACCGCCACGTGATGCGCGGACATCACCAGGCGAGGCCGCCCTCCTTTGTGGAGTGTCCACAAAACTACGCACGACCTCGCCAGGATGTTGAAATTTGAACGGAATGGGTCTAACGTCGTTCTCGTTGAACGTTAAACCAACATTCGAGCAGGGCACTCCCAAGGAGCAGATCATGGGCCTCTTCAACCGCCGCAGCCAGGACACCGCCGCCGTCGCCACCCTCGACGTGGACCCGGCCCTGGCCGCCCTCACCGGCGACTACGTCATCGACGCCTCCCACAGCAGCATCGGCTTCACCGTCCGCCACGCGATGGTGACCAATGTCCGCGGCAGCTTCACCGACTACACCGGCAGCCTGCAGCTCGATGGCAGCGACCCGTCCCGCTCCGCCGCCACCATCGAGGTCAAGGTGGGCTCCGTGGACACCGGCATCGCCGACCGCGACGGCCACCTGCGCGGCGGTGACTTCTTCGACGCCGAGGCCTTCCCGCTGATGACCTTCCGGTCCACCGAGGCGGCCCAGCTCGGCGGCGACAAGTACCGCATCACCGGCGAGCTGACGATCAAGGACATCACCCGCCCGCTCTCCATCGACCTGGAGTTCAACGGCTCGGCCACCGACGTCTACGGCAACGAGCGCGTCGGCTTCGAGGGCTCCGCCGAGATCCTGCGCTCCGACTGGGGCCTGACCTGGAACGCCGCGCTGGAGGCCGGCGGCGTCATGGTCAGCGACAAGGTGAAGCTGACCTTCGACATCTCGGCCATCAAGCAGGCCTGAACCGCCTGACGCCGCCGGGACCCCGGGGGCGGCCGCTAGAAGCCGCCCCCGCCGTCGAACCCTCCGCCGCCGTCGAAGTCCCCTCCCCCGAAATCGGAGGAGTCGAAGTCGGCGCCGGAGTAATCCCCTCCGTCAAAGCCGCCCATGTCGGAGGCGTAGGCGGGACCGGACATCATCGAACCGAGCATCGTGCCCACCAGCAGACCCGGCAGGATGCCGCCGCCGAAGTATCCGCCCGCCCAGGGGCCGTACGCCGGGCCCGCGTCGTAATAGGGACGCGGCCCGTGGTCCGTGTCGACCGTACGGACCATCGGGTCCTTGCCCTCCCGCAGCCGGACGGCGTCCGCCGCGCACACGGGGACGGTACGCGCCGCCCCGCCGGCCGGAGCCCAATCGCGGTCCTCGGTGCTCGGCCCGTGCCGCGGGTCGAAGAAACAGGGCGACCGGCGCTCGGGCAGCGGCCTGCCCTGACGGCGGGCATCGAGGCTGGCCAGCGCGAAGCGGCCGTCCTCCAGGGCCTGGGTGACTCCCCTGACCTCCTCGGGGTGCCGGACGGACGCCATGATGTCCTTGGCCTTCTCGTACGAGTCGAGGCCCTGTTCGTAGTCCGCCCGCATGGCATCGTCCGCGCCGGGTTCTGCGGGGTGGAAGTCCAGCCGGTCGAGCTCCTCGCCGAACGCCGTGATGTCCTCGTCGACGACCACGCGCAGCTTCTCGACGGCCTCGCGCTCCGCCTCCTCCTTCTTCTTGCGGTTGCGGCGCACCAGGGCGTACGCACCGCCCCCGCCGATGGCCGCCACCGCGCCGAGCGTGATCAGCCCGCCGACCGGGACCCCGCCGGAGCTGCCGGTGTCGCCCCAGGAGGCGGGGGCCTTGCCCTTGACCTGCGTCAGGGCCTGGTCGACGAAGTTGTTGAGCTCGGTGCCCGCGTCCACGGGCCCACCGGCCTTGACGGCGTCGGTCAGGTTTCGGACGGCGTTGACGGGCATGACCGCCCGGTCGGCGCCCGCGTTGAAGCCGTCGCCGAGCCGGATCGCGTAGAGCCCGGTGATGCCGGTCTCGGCCCGGACCGTACGCAGGACGTTCTCCGCGGGGAACTCGGAAGTGGCCGGCAGCACGGCGACGAACACCGGCTTCCCCGCATCCTTGATCTTCTTCGCGAGCGCGTCCGCCTGTGCCTTCGGCAGCTGCGCCTCGGCACGCGGGTCGACGTAGACCGGGCCCTCCTTGAGGGCCTCAGCCACGGCGGCGGGCCCGGTGGCCGCCGACGCCTGGGGGGCGGCCACGAGGGCGGTCGCCGACAGCGCCAGCAGCAGACCGGACAGCAACGATCCAAAACGTACGGATATCAGCCTGGTCCTCATGTCTCCGACGCTACCGGAACCGCCCCTTTCCCGTGTGAGCAGGACATAAGCCCCCTCGTGCCGAATCCCCGCCCCCGCGACTCCCGTCCCGGACGGGCTATTCGGCGGGTTCGACGCCTGCGTGGAGGAGGCCGTAGGTGAAGGCGTCCTCCACGGCCTGCCAGGACGCGGCGATCACGTTCGGGGCGACGCCCACCGTGGACCACTCGCGGGTGCCGTCCGTCGTGGAGATCAGGACGCGGGTCGTGGACTCCGTGCCGTGCTTGCCCTCCAGGATGCGGACCTTGTAGTCGATCAGCTCGAACTTCCCCAGCTGGGGGTAGAAGCGTTCGAGGGCGACCCGCAGCGCCCGGTCCAGGGCGTTGACCGGGCCGTTGCCCTCCGCCGTGGCCACGATCCGCTCGCCCTTGGCCCACAGCTTGACCGTGGCCTCGTTGGCGTGCGTGCCGTCCGGGCGGTCCTCGACGATGGCCCGCCAGGACTCCGTACGGAAGTACTTGCGGGCGCGGCCCTCGACCTCGGCGCGCAGGAGCAGCTCGAAGGAGGCGTCGGCGGCCTCGTACGTGTAACCCTGGAGCTCCCGCTCCTTGACGCGCTCGACGACGCGGGAGATCAACGCGCGGTCCCCGCCGAGGTCGACTCCGAGCTCCCTGCCCTTGAGCTCGATGGAGGCGCGACCGGCCATGTCGGAGACCAGCATCCGCATGGTGTTGCCGACCCGCTCGGGGTCGATGTGCTGGTACAGGTCCGGGTCGACCTTGATGGCCGAGGCGTGCAGGCCCGCCTTGTGCGCGAAGGCCGAGACGCCGACGTACGGCTGGTGCGTGGACGGGGTCAGGTTCACGACCTCGGCGATGGCGTGCGAGATGCGGGTCATCTCGGCGAGCGCGCCGACCGGCAGCACCTGGCGCCCGTACTTGATCTCCAGCGCGGCGACGACCGGGAAGAGGTTGGCGTTGCCGACGCGCTCGCCGTAGCCGTTCGCGGTGCACTGGACGTGCGTGGCGCCCGCGTCGACGGCGGCCAGGGTGTTGGCGACGGCGCAGCCGGTGTCGTCCTGGGCGTGGATGCCCAGGCGCGCGCCGGTGTCGGCGAGCACGGTCGCGACCACCGCGGTGACCTGGGCGGGCAGCATGCCACCGTTCGTGTCGCAGAGGATGACCACGTCGGCGCCGGCCTCGTGGGCGGTGCGCACGACCGACTTCGCGTACTCGGCGTTGGCCCGGTACCCGTCGAAGAAGTGCTCGCAGTCGACGAAGACGCGGCGGCCCTGGGCGACCAGGTGGGAGACCGTGTCGCGGACCATCTCCAGGTTCTCGTCCAGCGTGGTGCGCAGGGCGAGTTCGACGTGCCGGTCGTGGGACTTGGCGACCAGGGTGATCACCGGCGCGCCCGACTCCAGCAGGGCCCGCACCTGCGGGTCCTCGGCGGCCGAGCCGCCCGCCCGCCGGGTCGCGCCGAAGGCGACCAGCTGGGCGTGCTTGAAGTCGATCTCGGCGCCGGCCCGGGCGAAGAACTCGGTGTCGCGGGGGTTGGCGCCGGGCCAGCCGCCCTCGATGAAGCCCACTCCGAAGTCGTCCAGGTGCCGGGCGATCGTCAGCTTGTCGGCGACGGTGAGGTTGATGCCCTCACGCTGGGCGCCGTCGCGCAGGGTGGTGTCGAAGACGTGGAAGCTGTCGTCGAGGACCGCTGCTGCCCCTGTCGCCTCTGGTGTCGTCGTCATGCTGATCTGACTCCTGTCGGATGAGTGGTTCCGGATGCCCGGGATCCACTGCCCCCATCATCGCGCGCGGTCCCCAGCAGGAATGGAGCCGGGAAACGAAAAGACCCCTCGCGGGTGCGAGAGGTCTGCGCGCGGGTCTGGGGCACGATGGCCGCTGCCGCGAAGTTCTTCCACGGTTCAGCGGTCACTGCGGACCGGCGCGCTGCTGTCCATAATCATGAGCTGAGCAGGCACGTCCGCAGTGTGCCACACCGTCTCACCGCAAGAGCGGTGCGTCTCACGATACGAGAGCCTCATCGAGGAATTCCGAGACGTGGGCCAGGATGTCCGCCCGCCCTATGCCGGGCAGACCGACGGCGACCTGGATGCTGAACCCGTCGAGCAGTGCCCGCAGCCGGGCGCCGAAGCGGTCCGGGTCCACGGGCCGGAACTCCCCGCGCGAGATGCCCTCGGCGAGCAGGGCCACCAGGTCGCGGTGCCAGGCGCCCTCGATGGCGGCCTGGCGTTCGCGTTCCTGCGGGCCCGCGTTCTGCGAGCGGTTCCAGACCTCCAGCCACAGGGTCCAGTGCGGATCCCGGGCCCCCTCGGGCACGTACAGGTCCACGTACGCCTGGAGCCGCTCGCGCGCCGGTCCGCGGCGGGACAGCAGGGCCCGCCGCTTCGCGCCCAGGGCCGCCTCGCTCCACTCCAGCGTCTGCAGCAGGAGCTCGTCCTTGCTGCCGAAGTAGTAGAGGAGGTGGCCGCTGCTCATGCCGACCTGACGGCCCAGGCCGGCCATGGTCAGGCCCTCCAGGCCGCGCTCGGCGATCGTGGCCATGGCGGCGACGAGTACGTCCTCGCGCGGCGGCGCGTTCTTCCGCACCGCGCGCACTCCACCCGCCGCCATGGGCCACTCCTTCGTCGATCCGCCTCGGGTCAGACCTTCGGCTGCTGCTGGGTGATGCAGTGGATACCGCCACCCCCGGCGAAAATCGTACGTGCGTCAACGAGGGTCACGGTCCGCTCGGGGAACAGGCCGCGGAAGATCTCGGCGGCCTCCTCGTCGCGCGGGTCGTCGAAGGAGCACAGCACGACGCCGCCGTTGCACAGGTAGTGGTTGATGTAGGAGTAGTCCACCCACTCCCCGTCCTCCTCCAGCACCGTCGGCGCCGGGATCTCCACGACCTGGAGCTGGCGGCCCTGTGCGTCGGTGGACGCGCGCAGGATGGCGGCGATGGTCTTGCAGCGCTCGTGGTCCGGGTGGGCGGGGTCGGGCTGCGCGTGGACCATCACCACGCCGGGGCGGGCGAAGGCGGCCACGATGTCCACGTGGCCCTGCGTGCCGTAGGTGCCGTAGTCGCCGGCCAGACCGTAGGGCAGCCAGATCGCCTTGGTGGTGCCGAGGTGGGCGTGGACCTCCTCCTCGACCTGCTGGCGCGTCCAGTCGGGGTTGCGCCCGGCGCCCAGCTGCACGGTGTCGGTGAGGAGCACGGTGCCCTCGCCGTCGACGTGGATGGCGCCGCCCTCGTTGACGAGCGGGGTGCTGTACGTACGGGTGCCGGCGAGGTCCGAGACGTGCCGGGCGACCTTGGAGTCGTGCTCCCAGCGGGCCCACTCCTGGGCGCCCCAGCCGTTGAAGGTCCAGTCCACGGCGGCCAGCTCGCCGGCCTCGTTGGTGACGAAGGTCGGACCGATGTCGCGCATCCAGGCGTCGTCGAGCTCGCGCTCCACCAGCTCTACGTCGTCGCCGACGTGTCCGCGGGCGCTCTCGGCGTCACCGGGCGAGACGACCAGGGTCACCGGCTCGTACGCGCGCACCGCGCGGGCGACGGCGCCCCAGGCCTCGCGGGCCTCGGCGAGCTCCTGCGCGTTGGTGAAGGTCGGGTTGGGGCTCGGCCAAGCCATCCAGGTGCGCTCGTGCGGCATCCACTCGGCGGGCATCCGGAATCCGTGGGCGGCGGGCTTTGCAGTCATGGCAGGGGTCCTTAGGAGCTGTGCGCCAACAAGATGTACGGGCGTTACAAGAAGTACAGGCGGTTGAGGGAGACCGAGTCGGCCGCTTCGGAGCGCAGCGGATCACCGTCGAGGGTGACGAGGCCGCTGCGGGCGTCCACATCGACCGCGCCCACCCGGGAGTTCAGGAGGAGGTTGCCCGGGCCGATGCCGCGGGTCCCGCGGACGGCGACCCGGCGGCGGCGGGTCGGCATCTCGTCGCTGCCCAGGGCCGCCGCGGCGGCCGAGACGAAGGCGACGGAGATGTCGGCGGCGGTGGCCCCGTAGGAGCCGAACTGCGGGCCGAGGACCAACGGTTCGCAGGTGTCGGTGGCCGCATTGGGGTCGCCGGTGACCCCGTAGGCGGGGAAGCCGGACTTGAGGACCAGCTGCGGCTTGGCGCCGAAGAACTGGGGGCGCCACAGCACGATGTCGGCGAGCTTGCCGACCTCGATGGAGCCGATCTCGTGGGCCAGGCCGTGGGCGATGGCCGGGTTGATCGTCAGCTTGGCCATGTAGCGCAGGACGCGGGCGTTGTCGTCGCCCTCGCCGTCACCCTCCAGGGGGCCGAGCTCGCCCTTCATCTTGGCGGCCATGGCGAAGGTGCGGCGGATGGTCTCGCCGGCCCGCCCCATGCCCTGGGCGTCGGAGGAGGTGATGCCGATCGCGCCCAGGTCGTGCAGGACGTCCTCGGCGCCCATCGTGCCCGCGCGGATCCGGTCGCGGGCCATGGCCGCGTCGCCGGGCAGGTCCGGCTTGAGGTCGTGGACGGAGACGATCATGCCGTAGTGCTCGGCGACCGCGTCCCGGCCGAAGGGGAGGGTGGGGTTGGTGGAGGAGCCGATGACGTTCGGCACGCCGGCCATCTTCAGGACGTTGGGGACGTGTCCGCCGCCGCAGCCCTCGATGTGGAAGGCGTGGATGGTCCGCCCGTCCAGGACGCGCAGGGTGTCCTCGACGGACAGGCACTCGTTCAGGCCGTCGCTGTGCAGGGCGACCTGTACGTCGTGCTCCTCGGCCACCCGCAGGGCGGTGTCCAGGGCGCGGGTGTGCGCGCCCATGTCCTCGTGGACCTTGAACCCGGACGCGCCGCCCTCGGCCAGCGCCTCCACCAGCGGCGCCGCGTCCGAGGAAGAGCCGCGGGCGAGGAAGCCGATGTTCACGGGCCAGGCGTCGAACGCGTTGAAGGCGTGCTTCAGCGCCCACGGGGAGTTGACCCCGACGCCCCAGACCGGGCCGAACTCCTGGCCGATGATCGTGGTGACGCCCGCGGCGAGCGAGGCTTCCATGACGCGCGGGGACAACAGGTGGACATGGGTGTCGACGGCGCCGGCGGTGGCGATCAGGCCCTCGCCGGAGACGATGCTCGTTCCGGTGCCGACGACGACGTCGACCCCGTCGAGGGTGTCCGGGTTACCGGCCCGGCCGATCGCGTGGATGCGGCCCTCACGGATGCCGATGGAGACCTTGCGGATGCCGAGGACGGCATCGATGACGAGGACGTTGCTGATCACGACGTCGCAGGTCTCGCGGACGGCTGCGGCCTTCAGGTGCAGTCCGTCGCGGGCGGTCTTGCCGAAGCCGGCCAGGAACTCGTCGCCGGGCTTCTGGGCGTCGTGCTCGACCCGGACGGTGAGCCCGGAGTCTGCGAGCCGGACCCGGTCCCCGGCGCGGGGGCCGAAGACGGCGGCGTACTCGCGGGGGTCGATGTGCCGGCTGCCCGGCGCACAGTGGTCGCTGTGCCTGGTCTGCCTGCTCACGCCTGCTCTCCGTCCTCGTGTTCCGCGTCCTGGTCCGCTTCCTGGTCGGCTTGCGCGCCCTGGTAGCCGCAGGCCGCCGCCCTCGCCAGCGCGAGCGACTTGGCGCCGGGCGCGTCGAGCGGGCCGTCCACGAGTCCGGCGAAGCCGACGGCGATCCGGTCTCCGCCGATGGGGACCAGACCGACCTCGGTTTCCCCGCCGGGGTCGAACCGCACGGACGAGCCCGCCGGCACGCACAGCCGCATGCCGTAGGCCGCGGCCCGGTCGAAGTCGAGGCGGGGGTTGGCCTCGAAGAAGTGGAAGTGGGAGGTGACGCTCACCGGCACGGAGGCCGTGTTGCGCACGTGCACGTGCAACGCCGGCTCCGGCTGGGGGGCGCCGGGGCCGGGTACGACCGCCCCGGGGGCGTCGTCGCCGAGCCGCACCGCGCCCTGGATCGGCGCCGAGACCACCGCGAGGCGGGAGCCGTCGTCGAAGACGGCCTCCACGTGCACCTCGGTGACCACGTCGGCGACGCCGGGCAGCACATCGCCGGGGCCCAACACGCTGCGGGCCTCCTCGATGGCCTCCGCCAGCCGCTTGCCGTCGCGCGCGGCCTCGCAGACCGTGTCCGCGATCAGCGCGGTGGCCTCCGGGACGTTGAGCCTCAGTCCGCGGGACCGCCGGGCCCTGGCCAGTTCCGCGGCGCTGCGCAGCAGCAGCCGGTCGCGCTCCGTAGGGGTCAGCCGCACGCCGATCCACCACCTTTTGAGTCGATGGGTTAGAGCATCACTCTAACTCTTCATTTCCCTGCAATGAAGCATTGACCTGGGACCAGGGGTTAGGTCACATTGAGTGTCGCTCAAACAAATGCGAACCACCCCCCGCCCTGCCAAGGGAGTCCCCCCATGCCCATCGAACAGCGCGGAGTCGACACCATCCCGGAGGAGGAGCGGACGAGCGGTCCCCGTGACCTGATCTCGATCCTGCTCGGCTCGAACCTCTGCCTCGGGGTCATCGTGTTCGGCTGGCTGCCCCCGTCCTTCGGACTGGGCCTGTGGCCCTCGGTCACCGCCATCGTGACCGGCACGCTGGTCGGCATCGCCTTCACCGCGCCGCTGGCGCTGGTGTCCCTGCGCACGGCGACCAACCTCTCCACCTCCAGCGGCGCCCAGTTCGGCGTGCGCGGCCGGCTCGTCGGCTCGGTCGTCGGCCTGCTGCTCGCCCTCGGCTACACCGCGCTCACCCTGTGGATCGGCGGCGACGTGATGGTCGGCGCCCTGTCCCGGCTCCTGGGGCTGCCGGACACCGGTGTCACGCGGGCCGTGATGTACGGCGTACTCGCGGCCTTCACCGTGGTCGGGGCGGTCTTCGGCTACCGGCTGCTGCTCCGCCTGAGCAAGGTCCTGTCCATCGGCATGGTGGTCCTGCTCGCCGTGGGCGTCTACGCGTACGCCCCCGACTTCACCACCGCCGCCCCGCCGGACACCTCGTACCTGCTCGGCTCCTTCTGGCCGACCTGGCTGCTCGCCGCCGTCGCCGCCGGGCTCAGCGGCCCCGTCGCCTTCATCACCCTGCTCGGCGACTACACCCGCTACATCTCCCCCCGCAAGCACGGCTCCCGCAAGGTGTTCTGGGCCACCGGGTTCGGCCTGCTGATCGGTCTGCTGATCCCGCAGCTGTTCGGCACCTACACCGCGCTCGCCGCCAAGGCCGGCGCCGACTACGCCGGACCGCTCGTCGACGCCGCGCCGTTCTGGTACCTGGTCCCGCTGCTCGCCGCCGCCGCGGCCGGCTCGGTGGGCAACGCCGGGCTGATGCTCTACTCGATGGGCCTCGACCTCGACGCCATCGTGCCCCGGGCCACCCGGGCCAAAGCCACGCTGGTCGCCGCGGGCGTCGCCACCGCGTTCGTCTTCATCGGCTCCTTCGAGTGGGACGTACAGTCCGCGATGACCTCGTTCGTCCTGCTGCTGACCGCGATCGGCACCCCGTGGGCCGTGATCACCCTGATCGGCTACGTCCGCTGCCGCGGGCAGTACGACGCCGACGCCCTCCAGGTCTTCAACCGCCGCTCGGTGGGAGGGATCTACTGGTACCGCGCCGGCTGGAACGTCGCCGCGACGGTCTCCTGGGCCGTCGGCGCCGGAGTCGGCCTGCTCGCCGTGACGACCCCCTTCTACGAGGGCCCCCTGCTCGCCCTGACCGGCGGCGTGGACTGCTCCTTCGTCCTGTCCGGCCTGGCCGGCGGCCTGGTCTACACGGCCCTGACGTTCCGGACCGCGAGTACGGCCGCGGTCGTGCCTGCCGGCGCGAGCGACACCGCCGCCAAGGTCGCCGTCGCCGTCGACTGACGGCGGACGCCGGGACCGGTGCACGACGCGGGCCCCGGGGGGACGTCCCCCCGGGGCCCGCGTCGTCGGCGCCGCCGCCGAGCGCTAACGGCACTTCAGCGAGGTGGTCGCCTCGTTGGCCGCGGTGTCCAGCGCCTGGATCTGCGGCTGGAGCTGGGTCATCGCGTCCTTGCCCGTGGTGTCGCCGGGCAGGTCCTCGAAGGCCTTCTTGAGGCTCTCCGCGGCCGTCGTGACGGCGTCCTTCTCGGCCGACTTCAGTGCCGAAGTGGTCTCCTTGACCTTCTTCCAGTCCGCCTGGACGGCGTCGTACGCCGACTTCAACTGGTCCTTGGTGGCCGTGGCCGGATTCAGAGCCTTGAGCGCCGCGTTGTCCGACTTCAACTGGACCAGGTTGGTGCACAGTGCGGCGCTGGCCGACGAGGCTGCCTCCTGCGGCGTCGTGTCATCGCCGCTGGAGCATGCCGAGGCGCCGAGTACCACGGCCGCGCAGAGCAGGCCGGATGCAACGAACCGCTTCATGGGGATCCGCCTTTCCGCCGGCAGGAGCCGCCGGCGCACGAGAGATTCACCCCGGTGGGAGGGGCGTACCGGGCCACCCGGGCCGGTGTCCGGCGCCGGAGGGGCAGGCGCGACCAAATTCGCACGCCGGTGTGCACCCCGCATCCGCGCACGAGCGGGACGCCGCGCCCGTGCAGGGACGGTGCCGGGCCGAACGGCCGTGCGGGCCATGCCGTGCAGGGCCGTCGCACTGCGCGGCGGGCCCGGTCCGGGAGCGCCGTGCGGTTGCGCCGTACGGGTGGGACGGCCCGCGGACCCGGGCCCGGACGCACGAAGAGGCCCCGGCCTCGCGGCGGGGACCTCTTGTGCGGGGTGGGTGCGCGGCAGACCTAGCCGAGCGGGTGCATCCAGCCGTGGGCGTCGGCGGTGTGACCGGTCTGGAGGTCCAGCAGCGCCTTGCGGAGCTTCATGGTGACCTCGCCGGGCTCGCCGCTGCCCTGGGTCCAGTTCGCGCGCTCGGACTTGACCGAGCCGACCGGGGTGATGACGGCGGCGGTGCCGCAGGCGAACACCTCGGTCAGGGTGCCGTTCTCGTTGTCGCGCTTCCAGTCCTCGGTGGAGATGCGTCCCTCCTCGGCGGTGTAGCCGAGGTCGCGGGCGATGGTGAGGAGGGAGTCGCGGGTGATGCCCGGCAGGAGCGAGCCGGTCAGCTCGGGAGTGACGATGCGGTCGCCGTACACGAAGTACAGGTTCATGCCGCCCATCTCCTCGATCCAGCGGTGCTCGACGGCGTCGAGCCAGACGACCTGGTCGCAGCCGTGCGAGGCGGCCTGGGCCTGGGCCACGAGGGAGGCCGCGTAGTTGCCGCCGGTCTTGGCCGCACCCGTACCGCCCTTGACCGCGCGGACGTACTCCTCGGAGAGCCAGACGGAGACGGGCTTGACGCCGCCGGGGAAGTACGCGCCGGCGGGCGAGGCGATGACCATGAACAGGAACTCGTTGGCCGGGCGGACGCCCAGGCCGACCTCGGACGCGAACATGAACGGCCGCAGGTACAGGGAGGCCTCACCGGAGGAAGGCACCCAGGCGCTGTCCTGCTTGATGAGCGCGTCGCACGCCTCGATGAAGAGGTCGGCCGGCAGCTCCGGCATCGCCATGCGGCGGGCGGAGGCCTGGAAGCGCTCGGCGTTGGCCTGCGGGCGGAACGTCGCGACGGTGCCGTCGGGCTGGCGGTAGGCCTTGAGGCCCTCGAAGATCGTCTGCGCGTAGTGCAGGGTCATGTTCGCCGGGTCCATCGAAAGCGGCGCGTACGGGACCAGCTCGGCGTCGTGCCAGCCGCGACCCTCAGTCCACTTGATCGTCACCATGTGGTCGGTGAAGTGGCGGCCGAAGCCGGGGCTGGCCAGGATCGCCTCTCGCTCCGCATCGGACAGCGGGTTCGAGGAGGGCTTGAGCTCGATCGTGGGCGTCGTCATGAGTGCTTGTCCTTCACCGGTTTGTAGGGCGGACCGCGCTCACGGCGTACCAGGACGTCCGAGCTTCCCCGCATTCCGCGGTCTCGCGTTCGATTATCGCGCGCAAGATGCGTTCGGTGAAGCGGGGTGATTGCGGCCCAGGGAGATGGTGGCACCCGGGGCCGCACAGGAAAAGCCGCCGGGTGCGTTGGTCACGCGACCCGGCGGCTTCCTGAGGTGGAGCTGCCGGGTCAGCCGGCTACTCGCTCGGCGAGTGCGTCGCCGATCTGGTCGGTGGTGCGGAAGGTGCCGTCGCGCTCCGCAAGGTCGGCCGAGACCGCGTCCTCGATGCGGGCGGCCCGGTCCTCGTGGCCGAGGTGGCGCAGCAGGAGGGCCACCGACAGGATCGTCGCGGTCGGGTCGGCCTTGCCGGTGCCGGCGATGTCCGGGGCCGAGCCGTGGACGGGCTCGAACATGGACGGGAAGGTGCCGGTCGGGTTGATGTTGCCGGAGGCCGCGAGGCCGATCCCGCCGGTCACGGCGGCGGCCAGGTCGGTGAGGATGTCACCGAAGAGGTTGTCCGTGACGATGACGTCGAAGCGCTCGGGCTGCGTGACGAAGAAGATCGTCGCGGCGTCGACGTGCAGGTAGTCGGTGGTGACCTCGGGGTACTCCTGGCCGACCTTGTCGAAGATGTTCTTCCACATGTGGCCCGCGTACACGAGGACGTTGTTCTTGTGGACCAGCGTCAGCTTCTTGCGGGGGCGGGAGTTGGCCCGCTCGTACGCGTCCCGCACGACGCGCTCGACGCCGTACGCGGTGTTGATGCTGACCTCGGTGGCCACCTCGGCGGGGGTGCCGGTGCGCAGGCTGCCGCCGTTGCCAGTGTACGGGCCCTCGGTGCCCTCGCGGACCACGACGAAGTCGATCTCCGGACGGCCGGCGAGCGGGCTGGCCGTGTTGGGGAAGAGCTTCGACGGACGCAGGTTGATGAAGTGGTCGAAGGCGAAGCGGAGCTTCAGCAGCAGGCCGCGTTCCAGCACGCCCGACGGGACCGACGGGTCGCCGATGGCGCCCAGCAGGATCGCGTCGTGGTGCTTGAGGGCTTCGAGCTCCTCGTCCGGGAGGGTCTCCCCGGTGCGGTGCCAGCGCCGGGCGCCGAGGTCGTACTCCTTGGTCTCCAGCTTCACATCCTGGGGCAGGACCGCGGCAAGGACCTTGAGGCCCTGAGCCACGACTTCCTGGCCGATGCCATCACCGGGGATCACTGCGAGATTGATGCTGGTCGACATGTCGGAACCGTACTCCTCATCCCAGTCCTCAGACATATTGCGTCCACCATGTGGACGCAATATGTCGCTGGACCGGGCTTCGTCCTGCGCTCGCCTCAGTGGCCGGTCGAGCCGCCGTTGTCACGGCGGTCGAGGGCGCGCTGGAGGGCGGCGGCGGCGTTCTTGCGGTCGGCGTCGGCAGAGGAGGAGTGGCGGACGCGGCGGGTGGCGGTGGATGCGGTCATGGTGATCGACTCCTTGAGATCACGGCGTGGCGGGGCCACGGATGAGGGGTTCCTTCAAGGCGCCGGAAGAGGCGGGGAGCAGTGCGCCGCAGGGGTTGCCTGCCAAGGGGCGCGCGCTCTCGACCGCCATTCGCCGGATTGGCGAGACGTTCGGCTTCTACAAAGCTAGGGCAGCTCTCGTTGTATGTCTCCGCAATTACTCGGGCTTCCTACTATCTGAGACGACCAACCCCTCGGAAGGGACCGTTCCGGGTCTCCGATTCAGGCCGCCTCGGACCGAAGTTCCCTGATCAGAGCCCTGACGGCGAGGGTCGAGGCGGATTCCGGTGTGGTGACGTATCCCACGTGTCTCACGGGCCCCGAAGGGCCCAGTCCGGTGATGTCCACGGCGTCCGTTGCCTCGCGGAGCGACAGTGCGGGCAGGATCGCCATCCCGAGCCCGCGCCCGACCATGGTCAGCACCATCGCGTCGTCCTCCGCCTTGACGGTGGCGGGCGGCAGCCAGTCCTGGGCGGACCACCAGTCACGGGTGTGGGAACCACAGTTCTCGTCCCAGTCGAGCAGGGGCAGCGTCTTCGGGTCGGGGTGCCCGGCCGGATGGACCAGGGCGTACGCCTCCTCCACGAGCACCCCCGTCAGCAGTCCCGGCGGCGGCGGGTACCCGGGCCCGAGCGTGGCGAGGGCGAGGTCCGCGCGGCCGGCCGCCACCTCGCCGACCCCGCCCTCGCCGAGCTCGCGCACCACCCGCACCTCGGGCCGTAGTCCGGGGTGCCGGGCGGTCAGCCGTTCCAGCGTCGGGGGCAGCAGGTGCAGGGCCGCGCTGCGGAAGGCCGCGATGCGCAGCACCCCCGTCGCGCCGCCCCCGCCGGCAGCGCCCCCGCCGACGGCGCGCACCTCCGCGCCGAGGTGTTCGTACAGCCGCAGGATCCGGCGGGCGAGGGCGACGGCCCGCTCCCCCGCCGGGGTGGGCGAGGCGCCGGCGCGGCCGCGCTCGAAGAGCACCGCGCCGGTCTTCGCCTCGCTACCGCGCACGGAGTGCGAGACCGCGGACTGGGTGAGGCCGAGCCGGGCGGCCGCGGCGGAGAAGCCGCCGGTCTCCGCGACGGCGACCAGGACGCGCAGTTCGTGCGGAGCGAGCTCGGCCGTACTTCCCGACATGGGCGCTTCCACCTCGTTCTATGAGCGGTGTTCACGGATGTCCCGCTTCCATGAGCCCAACCCCCTGCCCGCGCGGGCCATTCCTTCCTAACGTCCTCGCCATGACCACGAACCAGACCGCCGTCGCAGTCCACCAGATCGCCCGCCCCACCGGCTTCCCCGCCGCGACCGACTTCGCGTACGCCGAGACCCCGGTTCCCTCCCCCGGGGCGGGCGCCGCCCTGGTCGAGAACCTGCTGCTCTCGGTGGACCCGTACCACCGCGGGATGATGGACGGCGGCGAGGGCGGCTTCGAGCTGAACACCCCGCTGGAGGGCCGGGCGGTGGGCCGGGTGGTGGCCTCCCGCGACCCCGGGCTGCGCGAGGGGGACCTGGTCTTCCACCGCGAGGGCTGGCGCACCCACGCCCTCGTCACGCTCGGCGCGAACGGCACCCGGAAGCTGCGCGGCCACGAAGGCGTCCCGCTGGAGGCGTACCTGAGCATCCTCGGCGGCACCGGCCTCACCGCCTACGCCGCGCTGACCCGGACCGCGGCCCTGCGCGAGGGCGAGGACCTCTTCGTCTCCGCCGCCGCGGGCGGGGTCGGCACCGCGACCGGCCACATCGCGCGGCTGCTGGGCGCCCGCCGGATCATCGGCAGCGCGGGCTCCACGGCGAAGGTCCGCCACCTCACCGGCGCGCTCGGCTTCGACGCGGCGTTCGACTACCACGACGGGCCGGTCGGCGAGCTGCTCGCGCAGGCCGCACCCGACGGCATCGACGTGTACGTGGACAACGTGGGCGGGGACCACCTGGCGGGGGCCATCGACGTACTGCGCGAGTACGGACGGATCGCCTGGGTCGGCGGGATCTCGATGTACAACGGGGACCGCTCGCCGGCCGCCCCCCGCAACCTCTTCGAGGTCGTCCACAAGTCACTGCGCCTGGAAGGGGTATTGGTTCGAAATCACACCAATCTGCAGGATGAACTGGAAGACTTCCTGGTCCCCCATCTGCGCAGCGGCCACATAAGCACGGACACCACCGTTGTGCAGGGGATCGATCGCACGGTGGACGCCTTCCTCGGCATGCTCCGCGGCGACAATTTGGGCAAGATGCTCGTCCGTCTCGGGGACTGATTCAAGCCAACCGGATGTTCACCGTCTTCTTACCGCACGGATGTAGACCTTTGGCCCGGCGCCCGCCACCCTTTCCGTCGATGTGCCAGCGGGGCACTTGAGTTGGAGGCGAGTAGCCAGTGACACCCATCAGCCGCAGAGGATTCGTGGGAATCGGCGCCGGGCTGGTGGCCGGTGCCGCCCTGCCCGCGATCGCGCCGACGTCGGCGGCCGCGGCCGCCGCGAGCGGCACGATCACCGATGTGAAGCACGTGGTGATCCTGATGCAGGAGAACCGCAGCTTCGACCACTACTTCGGCAAGCTGAAGGGCGTCCGCGGCTTCGCCGACCGCGCCGCCGGGAACATCCCGGGCGGGTGGGGCACGTTCAACCAGCCCAACTGGGGCGGCCGCCAGTACCCGTGGAAGCTCAGCGCCACCCCGCCGGCCGGCGGGGTGGACGGCGAGACCCTCGCCCAGTGCAACGGCGACCTCCCGCACAGCTGGACCTCGCAGCACGCCGCCTGGAACAACGGCCGCATGGACAACTGGGTGTTGGGCGTCGGCAACACCCGCACCCTCGGCCACCTCGACCGCGGGGACATACCGTTCCACTACGGGCTCGCCGACAACTACACGATCTGCGACGCGTACTTCTGCTCCACGCTCAGCGCGACCGGCCCGAACCGCACCTTCCTGTGGAGCGGCAAGATCGACGCGGGCAGCAAGGACGGCGGCGACGAGTCCGGGCTGACCTGGGAGACGTACGCGGAAGCCCTCCAGCGGGCCGGCATGAGCTGGAAGGTCTACCAGAACGCCCAGGACAACTACGGCGACAACGGCCTGGCCTACTTCAAGAAGTTCACGGACTCGGCGCCCGGCGACCCGCTACGGGACCGCGGCATGGGCTCCGTCCCGAAGGTCACCGGCTCCACCCCCGACGACATCGCGGCCGCCATCCGCGCCGACGTCGTCGCCGGCACCCTGCCCCAGGTCTCCTGGGTCGTCGCGAACGAGGCCTTCTCGGAACACCCGTACGCCCCGCCCGGCGACGGCGCGCACTTCGTGGACCTCGTCTACCGCGCGCTGGCCGCGAACCCCGAGGTCTTCGACTCCACCGTCCTCTTCCTGAACTACGACGAGAACGACGGCTTCTTCGACCACGTCCCGCCGCCCGTCGCCCCGCCCGGCACCCCCGGCGAGTACATCGACGGCACGCCGATCGGCCTCGGCTTCCGCGTCCCGATGCTCGTCATGTCCCCGTGGACGCGCGGCGGCTGGGTGAGCTCGGAGGTCTTCGACCACACCTCGGTGCTCCGCTTCATGGAGACCTGGACGGCGGCCCTCGGCACCCCGGCGACCTGCCCGAACATCAGCCCGTGGCGCCGCAAGGTGACGGGCGACCTGACGGGCGTCTTCGACTTCGCGCACCCGGTGTACGGGGTGCCGTCGGGACTGCCCTCGACCGCGAAAGTCATCGGCCAGGCGACCTGCGGCCCACTCCCCAACCCGGCGCCGCAGGACAACGCGCTCCCGGCGCAGGAGGCCGGGACCCGACCGGCGCGGGCCCTTCCCTACCAGGTGAACGGCAACCTGGACCGCTTCGAGTTCGGCACGGCCGGCAACATCCTGGCCTGGTTCTCGATGACCAACCAGGGAGCGCAGGCGAAGCGGGCGGCGCACTTCTCGATCCACCCGCACCAGTACCGGGACACTGCGGCCTGGCAGTACACGGTCGACCCGGGCGCGACGTCGACCGACTGGTTCAGCATCGGGCTCGGCAGCGGCTCCGGGAAGTACGACATCTCGATGTACGGGCCGAACCGCTTCCTGCGCCGGTTCATCGGCGATGCGTCGAAGGCGGGCAAGGCGATCGAGGTCGCGGCCCGCTTCGCCGTGGAGCCGGGCACGGGCAAGACCGCGATCTACTTCAAGATGACGAACGCGTCGGCCGCCCCCGTCACCTTCACCATCCGCTCCAACGCATACCGCTCGGACGGCCCGTGGACGTACACCGTCCCGGCGAACTCCTCGCGCGAGGACTTCTTCAACGCGGTCGCCTACAACAAGGGTTGGTACGACTTCACGATCCTCGCGGACAATGACGGCACCTGGTCGCGCCGCTACACGGGCCACATCGAGACGGGCGCGCCCAGCATCAGCGGCTCGTAGCGCCCGCCGGACGCGCCTAGAGCACGTCCCCGTTGCGCCAGTCGAACCACAGCCCCTCGGCGGGGTCCGGCAGGACCCCGCCGTCGGGCACCCACAGGTACGTCGAGCCCTCTTCCTCCGGGAGGGCCTGCGGCCCAGAGGGCGCGAGGGTGCCGACCCGCCCGCCCCACACGCTCCAGCCGCGGGAGGCGTACAGCGCGGCCCCCGCATCGGAGGCGGAGAGCGCGCCCAGTGCGTAGGCCCGGGCGATGACGGCCTCCAGCGCGGCCATGACCTGCCCCCCGAGACCACGCCGGCGCAGGTCCGACCGTACGGCCACGGCCTCGACGTATCCGGTCCGCAGGGCCCGCCCCGCATGCACCACCCGGCGCTGGACCACGCTCCCGTGCGCGATGAGCTCCCCGCCCTCGCGGCCCTCGCGCACGAGCACGTGCATGCCGCCGAGGGCGTGCTCGAAGTCCTCCCCCGAGAACTCCCCGCCGAAGGCCCCGCCGAGCAGTTCCCGCAGCTCCCCTAGGACGCCCGGGCCGAGCTGCGCGGTATGGGCGAGGCGGGTGTGGAGGTCACTCATGCCCCCAGTCTGCCGCGCAGCCTGCCGAGTTCCGCATCACCCAGCCCACCCACCCGCAGGTACTCCTGCGGTTTGAGCCAGTCCGCGGCGGCCCGGGCCAGCTCGTGAACGGTGGTACCCAGGCCCGTCGTGTACTCCTCGATCTCCCGGCCGTCGTACGGGCGGCCCCGCGCGGCGTACATCGCGCGCACCCGCGGCTCGCTCAGCCCGTGGTCGGTGGCTATCTCCTCGGGGCTCGCGCCCATCAGCCTCAGCAGTACCAGGGCGATGATGCCGGTGCGGTCACGGCCCAGGGCGCAGTGGAAGGCCACCCCGCCCGGCGCGGCGTCCGCGACGGCCGCGGCGACGGCGGCCACGCGTTCGGGGAAGCGGGCGAGGAACGGCCGGAAGTATGCGGGCGTCCCGAAAGCCGGCGTCCCCCACCAGCGGTCCCAGAACTCCCGGTCCTCCAACCCGTCGAGGGGGATGCGGACGGTGTTCACGGCGGCCGGGCGGGGCGCGTGGTCCACGCCCGCCTCGTCGTCGTTGCGCAGGTCGACGACGGTGCGTACCCCGTGGTCGACGAGACCGGTCCACCCGCGGGCGGTGAGCCGGTCCAGCGCGTCGGCGCGGACCAGCGCGCCGGGCCGGATCCCGCCGAGCCCGCCGAGGTCCCGCACGTTGAAGCAGCCCTCCCAGTCGAGGATTCGACCGACGTTCGACATGTCCATAGCTCCCCCTGTCCGTACACATCGGGCAGAGGGTCATAACGGGCTGCTGGCCCCGCGCGGTTCCCGGCGCCAGGATCTGTCCATGTCGCCCGAGACCGAGCAGTGGACCCCGACCCACGGCGAGCCGTACCGCCCCGTCGCCTACCGGCCCGATCGGATGCCGAGCGCCGAATCGCTCGCGCGCTCCGCGCGGTTGCGGGAGCGCATGGCCGAGCGGCGGACCGTCCGGCACTTCTCCCCCGACCCCGTCCCGGAGCAGGTCATCCGGGACGCCGTCGCGTGCGCCGCGACCGCGCCGTCCGGGGCCCACCAGCAGCCCTGGACCTTCGTGCTGGTCAAGGACCCGGCCGTGCGCCGCCAGATCCGCGACGCCGCCGAACAGGAGGAGCTGATCTCGTACGACGGCCGTCTCGGCGACGAATGGCTCGACGCCCTGCGGCCCCTGGGCACGGATGCGGTGAAGACGCATCTGACGGACGCCCCGGGGCTGATCGTGGTGTTCCAGCAGAGGTACTGGCTCGGCCCGGACGGCTCCAAGCGCAAGCACTACTACGTGGACGAATCGGTCGGCATCGCGGTCGGCATGCTCCTGACCGCACTCCACCTCGCCGGCCTCGCGGCCCTGGTCCACACCCCGAGCCCGATGCGCTTCCTCTCCCACGTCCTGCACCGCCCGGAGAACGAGAAGGCCTTCGCGGTCATCCCGGTCGGCTACCCCGCCGACGACTGCGAGGTCCCGGACCTGCTCCGCAAGTCCCTGACCCAGGTCATGGTCGAGGTCTGACCCAGACCGCGGGGCGGGCGGCCCCGCGGGACTACGGCGCGTCGTGGAGGCGGGTCAGCAGGGTCGTCAGCTGTTCGCGTTCCGCCGGGGTCAGTGGGGAGAGGAATTCGGCGTTCGCCGTCTCGGCCAGTGCTGCGCAGCGGGTGAGGGTGGCCGTGCCCGCCGGGGTGAGGGTGACCGCGTTCTTGCGGCGGTCCGCCGGGTTCGGGGCGCGCAGGACGAGGCCCGCGCCTTCCAGGTGGTTGAGGAGGCCGACCAGGTCCTTGGGGTCGATGCCGAGCCGGCGGCCGAGGTCGGCCTGGGCCACCGGGCCGTGTTCGGCGATCGCCGCCAGTACCGCGTGGTGGGCGAGCTTCAGCCCTTCCGCGGCGAGCGCCTCGGCGACCAGGCCGCGGCCCCGGGCCGCGACGCGGCCGACGAGCCAGCTCGGCAGGGACTGGATGTGCGCGAGGGCCGATGTCATGGGCCCAGCCTAGCAATTCATTGGCATTCCCCACGATCCCCTATATCGTTGGGATTCCCAATGAATCTCTTTCCCGGGAGGCGCCCCCGTGCTCCGCATCCGCTACGACGTCAACGGTGGCCCCGAGGTGCTGTACACCGAGGAGGCCACCGCGCCAGTGCCGAATGCAGGGGAGGTGCTCGTGCGGGTCGAGGCCGTCGGGGTCACGCTGCCCACCGTCCGCAAGGTGCGGGAGGGCCGGGAGCCCGCAGCGCTCGGCGGGGAGGTCGCCGGCGTCGTCACCGCCCTCGGCGAAGGGGTGGACGGGTTCCGGGTCGGGGACCGGGTCACCGGGCTGTGCTTCGCGCACTCCTACGCCGAGTACGCCGTCGTGGCGGCCCCGTTCGCCTCCGCCGTCCCCGACGGGGTCGGCGCCGTCGAGGCCGTCGCCCTCGTCCGCAGCGGGCTGGTGGCGCGCGGGGCGTACGAGGCGGGGCGGGTGGAGCCCGGCGAGTCGGTCCTGGTCACGGCGGCGGCCAGCGCGGTCGGCACGTACGCCCTGCAGTACGCGAAGGCCGGCGGGGCCCGGCGGGTCGTCGCCGCGGTGGGCAGCGCCGACAAGGCGGACTTCGTACGCGCCCTGGGCGCCGACGAGGTCGTGCTGTACGGGGAGGCCGCCTGGGGCGACCCGTACGACGTGGTCCTCGACGGCGTCGGCGGCGAGCTGCTCGGCCCGGCCGTGCGGGCCCTCGCGCCCGGGGGCCGATTGGTGGCGTACAGCTCCGGCGGCGGCACGGTGGACGCGTACGAGCTCCTGGTCCGCGGCGCCTCGGTGACCGGCTTCCAGATGGCGGTCATCGCGCGCGGCAAGCCCGCGCTGTACGGGCGCTGGCGCGCCGAGCAGTGGGAGCGCCACCGGGCCGGCGCCCTGCGGGTCACCGTGCACCAGGAGATCCCGCTCGCCGAGGCCGCCCGCGCGCACCGGATCATCGAGGAGCGGCGCAACCTCGGCAAGGTGGTCCTGGTCCCGTAGGGCCGGGACCGCGTGAGGACGGGAACTGGAACCGCCCCCGATCCGGACTTGGGGGTGCCGGAACGGGGGCGGGGCTCAGCGGGGCGGGACCGGCGGAATCCGCAGGATCAGCCCATGTGGGGGTACGGGTAGTCGGTCGGCGCGACCAGGGTCTCCTTGATGGAGCGCGTCGAGGTCCAACGCTGCAGGTTGCTCGCCGCGCCCGCCTTGTCGTTCGTGCCCGAGGCTCGGCCGCCGCCGAAGGGCTGCTGGCCGACGACGGCGCCGGTCGACTTGTCGTTGATGTAGAAGTTGCCCGCCGCGAAGCGCAGCTTCTCCATCGCGTCCGCGGCCGCGTAGCGGTCGGCGGCGATGATCGAGCCGGTCAGCGCGTACGCCGAGACGGACTCCATCTGCGCGAGCATCGCGTCGAATTCGGCGTCCTCGTAGACGTGGATCGCGAGGATCGGGCCGAAGTACTCGGTCGTGAAGACCTCGTTCTCCGGGTCGGTGCACGCGATGACGGTCGGGCGGACGAAGTAGCCCTCCGAGTCGTCGTACGTGCCACCGGCGATGATCTCGCAGGTCGGGTCGGCGATCGCACGGTCGATCGCGGCCTTGTTCTTCGCGAACGAACGCTCGTCGATGACGGCGCCGATGAAGTTGGTGAGGTCGCGGACGTCACCCATGGTGATGCCGTCGACCTCGGCCGCGAAGGCCTCCTTGAAGCCGTCGTTCCAGATCGAGGCCGGGACGTAGGCGCGCGAGGACGCCGAGCACTTCTGGCCCTGGAACTCGAAGGATCCGCGGGTCAGGGCGGTCTTCAGGACGGCGCGGTCCGCGGAGGGGTGCGCGACGACGAAGTCCTTGCCGCCGGTCTCGCCGACCAGGCGCGGGTAGGACTTGTACTTCTCGATGTTGTTGCCGACCGTCTTCCACAGGTACTGGAAGGTCTTGGTCGAACCCGTGAAGTGGATGCCGGCCAGCTCGGGGTGGTTCAGGGCCACCTCGGACACGGCGATGCCGTCGCCCGTCACCAGGTTGATGACGCCCTTCGGCAGGCCGGCCTCCTCCAGCAGCTCCATCAGGAGGATCGCGGAGTGGGTCTGCGTCGGGGACGGCTTCCACACGACCACGTTGCCCATCAGGGCGGGGGCGGTCGGCAGGTTGCCGGCGATGGCCGTGAAGTTGAACGGCGTGATCGCGTAGACGAAGCCTTCGAGCGGGCGGTGGTCGCTGCGGTTCCACACGCCGGCGGAGTTCGCGACCGGCTGCTCGGCCAGGATCTGGCGGGCGAAGTGGACGTTGAAGCGCCAGAAGTCGACGAGCTCGCACGGGGTGTCGATCTCGGCCTGCTGCGCGGTCTTCGACTGGCCCAGCATGGTGGACGCGGCCAGCTTCTCGCGCCACGGACCGGACAGCAGCTCGGCGGCGCGCAGGATGATCGCGGCGCGGTCGTCGAACGACATCGCGCGCCAAGCCGGGGCGGCGGCCAGGGCGGCGTTGACGGCCTCACGGGCGTCGGCCTCGGTGGCGTTCGCGTAGGTGCCGAGCACGGACTTGTGGTCGTGCGGCTGGACCACGTCGAAGCGCTCGCCCCCGCCCATGCGCTTGACGCCGTTGATCGTCATCGGCAGGTCGATCGGGTTCTCGGACAGCTGCTTGAGCTGCGTTTCGAGGCGCGCGCGCTCCGGGGTGCCGGGGGCGTACGAGTGGACCGGCTCGTTGACCGGCGCGGGGACCTGGGTCACAGCATCCATCGGACTGGTAACTCCTTGACCTGGTTCTGGCTAGTTCTTGGTGATCATCGAGCGGAGGAAGAACAGGAGGTTGGCCGGCTTCTCGGCGAGGCGCCGCATGAAGTAGCCGTACCAGTCCGTCCCGTACGCGGTGTAGACGCGCATGCGGTGACCCTCGGCGGCGAGCCGCAGGTGCTCCTCGCTGCGGATGCCGTACAACATCTGAAACTCGTACTCGTCCAGCTTGCGCCCCGCCGTGCGGGCGAGCTCCTGGGCGATGGCGATCAGGCGCGGGTCGTGCGACCCGATCATCGGGTAGCCCTCGCCCTCCATCAGCGTCTTCAGGATGCGGACGTACGCCTTGTCGATCTCGGCCTTGTCCTGGTACGCGACCTCGGCGGGCTCCTTGTACGCGCCCTTCACGATCCGCACCCGGCTGCCGGCGGCGGCCAGGCGGCGGGCGTCGGCCTCGGTGCGGAAGAGGTACGCCTGGATCACGCAGCCGGTCTGCGGGAAGTCCCGGCGCAGCTCCTCGTGGATGGCGAACATCGAGTCGAGGGTGGTGTGGTCCTCGGCGTCGAGCGTGACGGTGGTGCCGATGGCCGCGGCGGCCTCGACGACCGGGCGGACGTTGGCGAGGGCGAGCTCGTGGCCGCCCTCCAGCGCCTGGCCGAACATCGACAGCTTGACGGACATCTCGACGGTCTCGCCCAGCTCCAGGCCCGCCAGGTGCTCGATGAGTTCGAGGTAGGCGTCACGCGCGGCGTAGGACTGCTCCACGGTGGTGATGTCCTCGCCCACCACGTCGAGCGTGATCTCCAACCCCTTCTGCGTGAGGTCCCTGACGATCGGGATGACCTGGTCGACCGTCTCGCCGGGGATGAACCGGGTCACCACGGGCTTGGTCACAGGGGCGGCAGAGACGATTCGGCGCATCTTGTCGCTGCGCGAAGCGGCGAGGATCGCGGGACCCAGCACGGGGCACCTCCTACAGGTGGCAGAAGCAGGCTCGCGGTCCGCGCGGGGTGGGCGGGACCGTGAGGGAAACGCAAGTAAAACCACCGTGAAACCTAAGGATCGCTTTGATCCTCTGCCATCGACAGCTGTCACGCATCCGTGTCCCCGATCTCATACATCTGTCTGAAGACCGGGTTCCCGGGTGGGAGAATGTCCGGGTGAAGGGCGATTACCAGGACCTGGTGGATGAGATCTCGGCGCTCCTCGGCGTCCCGGCGACACTGGAGAACCGGGACTTCCGCCTCATCGCCTTCGGCGCGCACGACAGCGACGACGATCTCGCCATGGATCCGGTGCGCACCCGCTCGATCCTGACCCGGCAGTCGACGGCGGCCGTGCGGGCCTGGTTCGAGGGCTTCGGCATCGCGCGGGCGACCGGGCCGGTCCGGATCCCGGCGGCCCCGGACGCGGGGGTGTTCCGGGGCCGGATCTGCCTGCCGGTGCGCTACCGCGGGATCGTGCAGGGCTACGTGTGGCTCCTCGACCAGGATCCGGGCCCCGGGCCGGACGTCCTGGCGGCCGCCATGGAGGTGGCCGAGCGGATCGGGATCCTGCTCGCCGAGGAGGCGAAGGCGGGGGCCGACCTGTCCCGGGAGTTCCGGGGGGTGCTCACCGCGGGCCGGGGCTGGCAGCAGGACATGGCGGTGGCCGCGCTCCGGATGGCGCTGGGAGCGGGCGCGGACGGGCTGCACGCGGTGGTGTGCGTGACGCCGTGGGCCGGCGAGGCCCCCGCGTCGGTACCGGGCACGGCGGCGGTGTGCACCGTCCCCTGGCCGGGAGCCGGCGACGACGACGGCGTGGCCGCCGGGGCCGGTACCGACGGGAACTCCGGGCCCGCGTCGGGCGCCGGCGCCAGGTCCGCGTCGGGCTCCGCGTCGGGCTCCGGGGCCCGGTCCGGCAGCAGGGCGGGAGCCAAGTCCGGGTCCAGGAGCGGCCCGGCGGCCGGCGCCGGACCCGTCTCCGGCCCCGGCGCCGAGGCCGGGCCGGACCGGCGGACCGGCCAGGCCCTCGCCGTACTGGTACGGCTCCGCTCGGCCGAAGTGCTCGTCCCCGCCGAGGGCGTCGCGACCCGGCTGCTGACCCACGGTGGCGCGACCGCCGGGATCGCGGAACCCCGCCGGGGGCTGGCGGCCCTGGCCGACGCCTGGTCACAGGCCTCGGCGGCGGCGCGGGCGGCCGCGGCCCAGCCCCGGTTCGGCACGGTGGCCCGCTGGTCGGCGATCGGCCCGTACCGGATGCTGGCCTCCCTCGCAGCTGCCGGCCCCGTGGGCGACCCGGCGACCCGGGTCCTGCTGGAGCCCGCGCACCGGGAACTCGCCCGTACCGCCGAGCTGTTCCTGGACTGCGCGGGCCAGGCGGGCCGCGCGGCGGCGGCCCTGGGCATCCACCGCCAGACCCTGTACTACCGGCTCGGCCGGGTGGAACAGCTGACCGGCCTGGACCTGGACGAGGGCGAGGACCGCCTATTGCTCCACATGGCCCTCAAGACGGCCCGCCTGTACGGCTGAACGACTGAACTAACTGCACGACTGCACGACTGCACGACTGCACGGCCGAACGGCTCAGGCGGGGTCGTCGGCGCCCTTGCCGTTCACCATCATCTGCGCGGCGCGGCGCATGCCCTCGGTCAACTCCTCCGCGGTGACGGCGTTCTCGGGGTTGTACAGCCACTGCACCATCATCCCGGAGACCAGCACCTGGTACAGCCCGCCCAGGGTCCGGATGTCCCGCTCTTCGAGCTGCCCCTCCGGGGTGCCCGTGAACATCTCGGTCAGCCCCTTGCGCCCCTCGCCCTCGGAGGACACGACCATCTCCCGCAGCTCCGGCAGCCGGTCACGGTTCATCGCGATCTCCAGGCTGGCCGCCCACATCGGCGCCGCCTGATCACGCTGTCCGGTCACGCCGTCCCAGACCGATCGGAAGCGTTCGAGCGAGCCGCCTTCACCCTTGACGTCCGGCTTGAAGGACTCGCCCCACTCCTCGGCCATCGAGATGAACGCCTGCGTCAACAGGGCGTCCTTCGAACCGTAGTGGTAGCCGATCGACGCCAGGTTCGCGCCGGAGGCGTTGACGATGTCGCGCGCGGTCGTCCGCACGAAACCCTTCTCGGCCAGGCACTTCTTCGCGCCTTCGAGCAGATCTTCACGGTGTCCCATGCCCCCCACCGTATCAAGACAGCCGTCCTAGACGACAGTCTCAAACAGACGTCCCATACGGACGTACTAGACAAGCGTTTATGACGCTTGTACATTGCTGCTCATGACGAACCCCGCCGCACCTCTGGCCGGCCGCCGGGAATGGACCGCCTTCACCGTCCTCCTGCTGCCCCTGCTCTTGGTCTCCATGGACGTCTCCGTCCTCTACTTCGCCGTCCCCGCCATCACCCGGGAGCTGGACCCGAGCGCCACCCAGCAGCTCTGGATCTTCGACAGCTACGCCTTCGCCCTCGCCGGCCTGCTGATCACCATGGGTTCGCTCGGTGACCGGATCGGCCGCCGCAAGCTGCTGCTGATGGGCGCGACCGCCTTCGGACTCGCCTCCGTCTGCGCCGCCTACGCCACCAGCGCCGAGATGCTGATCGCGGCCCGTGTGCTGCTCGGCGTCGGCGGCGCGACCCTGATGCCCTCCACGCTGGCCCTCGTCCGCAACCTCTTCCAGGACGCGAAGCAGCGCGGACAGGCCATCGCCATCTGGTCCGGGGCCATGACCGGCGGCATCGCCCTCGGCTCCGTGATGAGCGGCGTGCTGCTGAACCACTTCTGGTGGGGTTCGGTCTTCCTGATCAACGTGCCCGCGATGCTGCTCCTGCTGGTCCTCGTCCCCGTGCTAGTGCCGGAGTTCAAGGACCCCGCGCCCGGCCGCTTCGACCTGCTGAGCGTCCCGCTGTCGACGGCCGCCGTGCTCCCGGTCGTGTACGGCCTCAAGGAGATCGCCGCCGAGGGCCTGGAGCCGCTCCACCTGGTCTCCGTGGCCGTGGGCCTGGCCTTCGGGTTCGTCTTCGTCCGTCGCCAGCGCACCCGTGACGACGCCATGGTCAGCCGGGCGCTCTTCCGGGGCCGCGGATTCGGTGCCGGGATCGCCCTCAACACCATCGCCGCCTTCGCCGTGATGGGCTCGGCCTACTTCACCACCCAGTACCTGCAGTCGGTGCTCGGCATGGGCACGCTGGAGGCCGCCCTGTGGAGCCTCGCACCCTCGCTCGTCATCGGCGCCGCCGCCCCGGTCGGCGCGGTCCTGGCCCGCAAGACCGACCGGGCGTACGTCATCGCCGGCGGCTTCGTCCTGGCCGCCGCCGGGTTCGTCCTGATCAGCCTGGTCGGCAGCGACTCCCTGTGGCTGCTGCTGACCGGCGCCGGCGTGCTGGCCTCCGGCATCGTCACCGTGATGTCCCTGGTCTCCGACATGGCGCTGGGCTCGGCCCCCGCAGAGAAGGCGGGCTCGGCCGCGTCCCTGCTGGAGACCGGCCAGGAGTTCGGCGGCGCGCTGGGCATGGCCGTCCTGGGCAGCCTCGGCACCGCCGTCTACCGCAACGACCTGTCGGATGCGGGGCCCGCCGCCCGGGAGACCCTCGGCGGGGCGGTCGCCACCGCCCACCAGCTTGGCGGCGCGGCCGGCGAGCAGTTGCTGACCGCGGCCCGCGAGGCCTTCGTCCACGGCATGCAGTACGCCGCCTGGGGCGGCGCAGCCCTGCTGCTCGCCGCCGGTGTCCTCGCGGTGGCCCTGATGCGGGGGCTCGGCGCCCCGGTCACCGAACCGGCGGAATCCGTGGAGCCCGTGGAGCCCGTGGAGGCCGCGGAGCCGACCGAGGGGGTCGAGGAGTTGGCCGGGCAGGTCGCAGCCCTGGCCGGGGAGATCGCTGAGCTGGCCGACAAGGCCGCGGCCCTCAGGAGCTGAGCCCTGTACAGCAGAGCAGAGCACCTGCGGAACACGACGAAGGGCCCGGGGAGTTCCCCGGGCCCTTCCTTCTGCCGCGTGGCCGCCGCCCCGCTACGGGATTCAGTCGAGGCTGACCGTGCGCGCCGAGACCGCGCCGATCTCGGCGGAGATCTCCGCGAGGACGTTCACCGGCACCTCCGCGTCGACCGTGAGGACGCCGAGCGCCTCGCCGCCCTCCTCGGCGCGGGCGACCTGCATGCCCGCGATGTTCAGACCGGCTTCGCCGAGGATGCGGCCGACAGTGCCGACCACGCCCGGGCGGTCGGTGTAGCGCAGCACGAGCATCTGGTCGGCGAGCGCCAGGTCCACGTCGTACTCGCCGATGCCGACGATCTTCTGAAGGTGCTTCGGACCCGCCAGCGTGCCGGAGACCGACACTTCCTGACCGTCCGACAGGGTGCCGCGCACGGTCACCACGTTGCGGTGGTCCGGGGATTCCGAGCTGGTGGTCAGACGCACCTCGACACCGCGCTCCTGCGCGAACAGCGGGGCGTTGACGTAGGAGACCGTCTCGTCGACAACGTCCTCGAAGACACCCTTGAGGGCGGAGAGTTCCAGCACCTTGACGTCGTGCTGGGTGATCTCGCCGCAGACCTCGACGTCGAGGCGGACCGCGACCTCGCCCGCGAGGGCGGTGAAGATGCGGCCGAGCTTCTCGGCGAGCGGCAGACCGGGGCGCACGTCCTCGGCGATGACACCGCCCTGGACGTTGACTGCGTCCGGTACGAGCTCGCCGGCGAGCGCGAGGCGCACCGACTTGGCGACCGCGATACCGGCCTTCTCCTGGGCCTCGTCCGTGGACGCGCCGAGGTGCGGGGTGCAGACGACCTGGTCGAGCTCGAAGAGCGGGGAGTCCGTGCAGGGCTCCTTCGCGTACACGTCGAGGCCGGCGCCGGCGACGCGGCCCTCCTTTATGGCCGAGTACAGCGCGGCCTCGTCGACGATCCCGCCGCGGGCGGCGTTGACGATGCGGACGGACGGCTTCACCTTGTGCAGGGCCTCGTCCCCGATGAGACCGATGGTCTCGGGGGTCTTGGGCAGGTGCACGGTGATGAAGTCGGCGACTTCGAGGAGCTCGTCCAGCGTCAGCATCTTGACGCCCATCTGGGCGGCGCGCGCGGGCTGCACGTAGGGGTCGTACGCGACGATCTTCATACCGAAGGCCGACATGCGCTGCGCGACCAGGACGCCGATGCGGCCGAGGCCGACGACGCCGAGGATCTTCTCGCTGAGCTCGACGCCCGTGTACTTGTTCCGCTTCCACTCGCCGTTCTTCAGGGCGGTATTGGCCTGCGGGATGTTGCGGGCCGTGGCGACGAGCAGGCCGCAGGCGAGCTCGGCGGCGGTCACGATGTTGGAGGTCGGGGCGTTCACGACCATGACGCCGGCCTTGGTGGCCGAGGAGACGTCGACGTTGTCGAGGCCGACACCGGCGCGGGCGACGACCTTGAGCTTCTTCGCGACGGCGATGGCCTCCGCGTCGACCTTGGTCGCGGAGCGCACCAGGATGGCGTCGACGTCCACGATCGCGGGGAGCAGCTCCGCGCGGTCGGCTCCGTTGACGTGCCGGATCTCGAAGTCCGGGCCGAGCGCGTCCACCGTGGCGGGCGACAGCTCTTCGGCGATGAGTACGACAGGTTTCGAGCTCACGTGGGTCCTCACAAGTCCAGTGCGGACGGCCGTCCCGACGGCCGCAGGCGGTGGAGGGGGTAGCCGCGTGGAAGACGCACGACACTGTGGGCCTGACGCGTTGTGTTGAGCAGTGTAGTGGCGGATCCTGGCCAGGATTCCGCCTGTCCGGAAGGATCACCCGTCTGGGGTTGGCCGGGGTGGACAAGCCGGACTGCGGAAGGGCCGTGTTGCGGCGTGCCGCGGGTGTGCCGGGGGCCGGAACGGCGCACCGTCCCGGCCCCCCGCGCGGACGAGATCAGCTCTCGTCGCTGTCGACCCAGCTCATCAGCTTGCGCAGCTTCTTGCCGGTGGTCTCCAGCAGGTGCGCCTCGTCGGCGTTCTTGTACTCGTTGTACTTCTTCAGGCCGCCCTTGTACTCGGCCATCCAGGTGTTGGCGAACTCGCCGCTCTGGATCTCGGCGAGGACCTGCTTCATCTCGGCCTTGGTGGCGTCGGTGATGATGCGGGGGCCGGTGATGTAGTCGCCCCACTCGGCGGTCTCGGAGACCGACCAGCGCATCTTCTCCAGGCCGCCCTCGTACATGAGGTCAACGATGAGCTTCAGCTCGTGCAGGCACTCGAAGTACGCGATCTCCGGCTGGTAGCCGGCCTCGGTCAGGGTCTCGAAACCGGCCTTGACCAGGGCGGAGGCGCCACCGCACAGGACAGCCTGCTCACCGAACAGGTCGGTCTCGGTCTCCTCGGTGAAGGTGGTCTTGATGACACCGGCGCGGGTGCCGCCGATGCCGGCCGCGTACGAGAGCGCGAGCGCGAAGGCACTGCCGGAGAAGTCCTGCTCGACGGCGGCGATGCAGGGCACGCCGCGGCCTTCCTCGTACTGGCGGCGAACGAGGTGGCCCGGGCCCTTCGGGGCGACCAGGGCGACGTCCACGTTGGCCGGGGGCTTGATGAAGCCGTAGCGGACGTTGAAGCCGTGGCCGAAGAAGAGCGCGTCACCCTCCTGGAGGTTGTCCTTGATGGACTCCTCGTAGATCTCGGCCTGGAGCGGGTCCGGGGTCAGGATCATGATGACGTTCGCCCACGCGGCGGCCTCGGCGACCGGGACGACCTTCAGGCCCTGCTCCTCGGCCTTCGCCTTGGACTTCGAGCCCTCCTTCAGGCCGACGACGACGTCGACGCCGGAGTCACGCAGCGACAGCGCGTGGGCGTGGCCCTGGCTGCCGTAGCCGATGACCGCGACCTTGCGGCCCTGGATGATGGACAGGTCGGCGTCGTTCTCGTAGAACAGCTCGGCCACTGGGATATCTCCTTGGTGCGCTGGTGTTGCACCCACCGTACGGCGGGGAACGTAGAGGAAGTTTCTTGGTCTCGCCATGCGAGAGGCAACGTCGTGCGGGGGTGTCGCGGCCGGGGCCGCGGCGGTGTCAGGCGCTACGTTCGAGCGAGCGCAGGCTGCGGTCCGTGATGGACCGTCCGCCGCGCCCTATGGCGATCGTGCCGGACTGCACGAGTTCCTTGATGCCGAAGGGCTCCAGCATCTTGAGCATCGCGCCGAGCTTGTCGGCACCGCCGGTGGCCTCGATGGTGACGGCCTCCGGGGAGACGTCGACCGTCTTGGCGCGGAACAGCTGGACGATCTCGACGATCTGGGAGCGGGTCTCGTTGTCGGCACGGACCTTCACCAGAACGAGTTCGCGCTCGATGGCGCTGTGCGGCTCCAGCTCGACGATCTTGAGCACGTTGACCAGCTTGTTCAGCTGCTTGGTCACCTGCTCCAGCGGGAGGTCCTCGACGTTCACGACGATGGTGATGCGCGAGATGTCGGGGTGCTCGGTGACGCCGACCGCGAGGGAATCGATGTTGAACCCGCGGCGGGAGAACAGCGCGGCGATCCGGGCGAGGATGCCGGGCGTGTTCTCGACCAGGACGGAGAGCGTGTGCTTGGACATGTGAGTCGTTCTCTCTCTCAGGCTCTCTCGGCTCAGTCGTCTTCGTTGTCGCCGAAGTCGGGGCGGACGCCCCGGGCTGCCATGACCTCGTCGTTGGAGGTGCCGGCGGCGACCATCGGCCACACCATGGCGTCCTCGTGGACGATGAAGTCGATCACGACGGTGCGGTCGTTGATCGCATTGGCTTCGGCGATGACCTTGTCCAGGTCGGCCGGGTCCTCACAGCGCAGCGCCACACAGCCCATCGCCTCGGACAGCTTGACGAAGTCCGGGACGCGGGTGCCCTTGCGGGGCGCGGTGGACTCGCCGAGCTGGGAGCCGACCGTGCCGTGGCCCGTCTCGTCCGCGTGCAGCACGGTGTTGGAGTACCGCTGGTTGTAGAACAGGGTCTGCCACTGGCGGACCATGCCCAGCGCACCGTTGTTGATGATCGCGACCTTGATCGGGATGTTGTTCAGCGCGCAGGTGACCAGTTCCTGATTGGTCATCTGGAAGCAGCCGTCGCCGTCGATCGCCCAGACCGTGCGCTCCGGCATGCCGACCTTGGCGCCCATCGCGGCGGGGACCGCGTAGCCCATGGTTCCGGCGCCGCCGGAGTTCAGCCAGGTGCGGGGCTCTTCGTAGTTGACGAAGTGCGAGGCCCACATCTGGTGCTGGCCGACACCGGCCGCGTAGATGGTGTGCTCGGGCGCGAGTTCGCCGATGCGCTGGATGACCTGCTGCGGCGAGAGCATGCCGTCCGCGGGGGTCTCGTAGCCCAGCGGGTACGTCTCGCGCCAGCGGCTGAGGTCCTTCCACCAGGCGGAGTAGTCCCCGGCGTTGCCCTCGGTGTGCTCGGCCTGGACCGCCTGGATCAGATCGGCGATGACCTCGCGGGCGTCGCCGACGATCGGGACGTCGACCTCGCGGTTCTTGCCGATCTCCGCCGGGTCGATGTCCGCGTGGATGACCTTGGCGAACGGGGCGAAGCTGTCCAGCTTGCCGGTGACGCGGTCGTCGAAGCGGGTGCCGAGCGCGATCAGCAGGTCCGACTTCTGCAGCGCGGTGACGGCGGTGACCGCACCGTGCATGCCCGGCATGCCGACGTGCAGCGGGTGGCTGTCGGGGAAGGAGCCCAGAGCCATCAGGGTGGTGGTGACCGGGACGCCGGTCAGCTCGGCCAGGACCTTCAGCTCGGCGGTCGCGCCGGACTTCATGACGCCGCCGCCGACGTACAGGACCGGGCGCTTGGCCTGGCAGATGAGCTTGGCGGCCTCGCGGATCTGCTTGGCGTGCGGCTTGGTGACCGGCCGGTAGCCGGGGAGGTCCTGGGACGGCGGCCACGAGAACGTGGTCTTCGTCTG
Source organism: Streptomyces sp. NBC_00597 (assembly GCF_041431095.1). Lineage (GTDB taxonomy): Bacteria > Actinomycetota > Actinomycetes > Streptomycetales > Streptomycetaceae > Streptomyces. Next base: position 6,350,883 of record NZ_CP107757.1, on the reverse strand, counting down.
GAGGGCGTCCTTGGCGATGTCGACCAGGACCGGGCCCGGACGGCCCGTGGAGGCGATGTGGAACGCCTCCGCGATCGTTTTCGGGATGTCCTCGGCCTTGGTGACCAGGAAGTTGTGCTTGGTGATCGGCATCGTGATGCCGACGATGTCCGCCTCCTGGAAGGCGTCCGTGCCGATCGCCTTCGACGAGACCTGGCCGGTGATGGCGACGAGCGGCACCGAGTCCATGTGCGCGTCGGCGATCGGGGTGACCAGGTTGGTGGCGCCCGGGCCGGAGGTGGCCATGCAGACGCCCACCTTGCCGGTGGCCTGCGCGTAGCCGGTCGCGGCGTGGCCGGCGCCCTGCTCGTGCCGGACCAGGATGTGGCGGACCTTGGTGCTGTCCATCATCGGGTCGTACGCCGGGAGGATGGCCCCGCCCGGAATACCGAAGACGGTGTCGCACCCCACCTCTTCGAGAGAGCGGATGAGGGACTGCGCACCCGTGACGTGCTCAACTGCGGCGGTCTGGTGTCCGCCGGAACGGGGCCGCGGCTGCGGATGGTGGGCCCCGGTGGCCTGCTCGGTCATCGGCATTCTCTTCTCGAAGCTGAGGGTTTTACGAGGATTCGAAGGTGTGCCAGTGCAACAAAAAACCCCTCGTGCCGGAGGCAAGCGAGGGGAGCGCGTCGGGTGTACGGAGCGGGGACATGTTGGCCCCAGCTTCAGCCGACGCGCTTTCCAAGTACGAGAATTCGGGTGCGCATGGCACTGACCCTCCCTCCGGCGGGAGGGGGATGTCAAGCGGGTGGGACGGGCGTCTCATTATGTGAGCCTCTGCGGATGGACTCGAAGCCCCCGGGTGAACCACCGGCCAAGGCAGGTTGGGCTGCCCCGCCCGGTACTGGGAACGTACCGCGCACGAGCGCGCGGCGCAGCCTGTACTCGTCGAGTGGGCCGGAAAAAGCCACTCCCTGGCCGTGCGTGCACCCCATGGCGCGCAGCACCGCGACCTGCTCGGGGAGGTCCACCCCGTCGGCCACCGACTGCATGCCCAAATCATTTGCAATGCGCAACAAACCAGCGGTGATCTTGTGGAGGCGGGCGGATTCGACCACGCCCTCGACCAGACCCCGGTCCAGCTTCAGGATGTCCACGGGGAGCCTGCGCAGGGCGCTGATGGCCGCGTAGCCGCTACCGAAGCCGTCCAGGGAGATCAGGACCCCCAGCCGACGCAGGGCCGCCAGACGCCGCTCCAGCTCGTCGAAGGGGACCCTGGGGTCGGAGACCGTAAGTTCGATCACGAGGGCTCCGGACGGCAGCCCGTGGCGGGTGAGCAGGGCCTCCACGGAGCCGAGCGGTACGGAGCGGTCCAGCAACCGCTGGGCGCCCATCCGGATCGCCACCGGTACGTCGTGCCCGATCCGGTGCCGCTCGGCGGCCTGCGCCACGGCCTCCTCCAGCAGCCAGTGCCCCAGCTCGGCCGCCCTGGCGGGCGCGGCGCCGGGCAGGCCGGAGCGGCTGTCGGGCGCGCTCGCGGCACCCTCGCTGTACTCGGCCACGCGGAGGAATTCGGCCGGGGTGAACAGGATCCCCTGCGCCGAGCGCCAGCGGGCCTGCGCGGCCACGGCCGTGACCTCGCCGGTCGCCAGCGAGACCACGGGCTGGTGCAGCAGGGCGAACTCCCCGTCGTGGAGCGCGGTGCGCAGCCGCCCGGCCAGCTCCGCCTTCCGTACGACCTCGGCCTGCATCTGGGGCGCGTACAGCTCGACCCGGTCCTTGCCGCCCGCCTTGGCGCGGTACATCGCGAGATCCGCGTTGCGCATCAGGTCCGAAGGGGTGATGCCGGGGTCGGCGAAGGCCACGCCGATGCTGGCGGCGACCCGGACCTCGCTGCCTGCGATCCGGTACGGCTGGGACAAGGTGGTGCGCAGCCGGTCCGCGATCTCGCGCACCTGGTACTCGCGGGCGCTGGGGTCGCGGCTGCCGTCGCCCAGGATCAGCGCCGCGAACTCGTCGCCGCCGAGGCGGGCCGCGGTGTCCCCGGCGCGTACGGAGTCCTGGAGGCGGCGCGCGGCCTCGGTCAGCAGCTCGTCGCCCGCCTGGTGGCCGATGGTGTCGTTGACCGCCTTGAACCCGTCGAGGTCGATGAAGAGCACGGCGGTGCTGTGGTCCCCCGCGCGCCGGCCGGTCAGGGCCTGGCGGACCCGCCGGGTGAACAGCGCCCGGTTGGGCAGGTCGGTCAGCGGATCGTGCTCGGCGCTGTGCTGGAGCTGCGCCTGGAGGCGGACCCGCTCGGTGACGTCGCGGCTGTTGAGGATGAGGCCGCCGTGGTGGCGGTTGACTGTGGACTCCACGTTGAGCCATTCGCCGCTGCCGGACGCGAAGCGGCATTCGATGCGGGTGGTGGGTTCCTCTGCGGGCGGGGCGGCGAGGAAACGGCGTACCTCGTGGACCACCCGGCCCAGGTCGTGCGGGTGGATCAAGGTGGCGAGTTCGGTTCCGACGAGCTCCTCGGCCTCGCGTCCGTAGACTCCGGCGGCGGCGGGGCTGACGTACCGCAGCGTTCCGGTGGGGGCAGCGATCATGATGACGTCGCTGGAGCCCTGGACCAGGGAGCGGAAGTGGTTCTCCTTCTGGGCGAGTTCCTGCGTCAGCGCGATGTTGTCGATGAGCATGATGCCCTGCCGGATGACGAGGGCGAGGACGACCGTGCACCCGGTGAAGACGACCACGCGGTCGACCTTCCTGCCGTCCACCACGTTGTACAGGATGCCCAGCGTGCAGACGGCGGCGGCGAGGTAGGGCGTGAGGGCGGGCAGTGAGCCGGTGATGGGGCGGCTGACCGGGCGGTCTGCGCGCGGGATCCCCGGGGTTCCCGGCTCCTGGTGGATGCGCCGAGCCCCCCAGGGCGCGTACGCGAGGAGCAGCGAGCCGGCGAACCAGCCGGCGTCGAGCAGTTGCCCTGACTGGTACTCGGCGCTCAGCAGCGGCGAGGTGAACAGGGCGTCGCTGAGCACGGTCAGGGCCAGGGCCGCAATGGCGGTGTTGACGGCCGAGCGGTTGGCCTCCGAGCGCCGGAAGTGCAGGACCAGCACCATGGAGACGAGCGCGATGTCGAGCAGCGGGTAGGCGAGGGAGAGCGCGGCGCGCGGGACGCTGCCGGGGGCCCCGGTCTGGGCGGTGCGCGCCGCGTGGGCGAGGGCCAGGCTCCAGGACAGGGTGAGCAGGGAGCCGCCGATGAGCCAGGAGTCGAGCCCGAGGCAGACCCAGCCCGCGCGGGTGACCGGGCGCTTGGCGAGGACGAGCAGGCCCACGATGGCGGGCGGCGCGAAGCAGAGGAAGGCGAAGTCGGCGAGCGAGGGCTTAGGGACGGCCTCGCCGAGGACCACCTCGTACCAGCCCCAGATGGCGTTGCCGCAGGCTCCCATGAGGGAGGAGAAGGCGAAGAGCAGCCAGGCCGGGCGCTCGCGGCTGTCGATCGCCCGTGCGTAGGTGTAGCAGGAGACGGCGGCGAGTAACGCGGCGGCGCTGAGCCCGAAGTCGCCCATGATTTCGGCGAGCTCCTCGGAGCCCCAGCCGAGGGCGGCACCGACGGCGTATCCGCCGCTGATGACGGCGAGGAGCAGCTGCATGGCCAGGCTCCTGCCGCCGCCCGAGACGGGCGGCCTGGTCAGCAGCGCCGCCCCCGGGGCACTCACCGGTCCCCCTCGCTGGCTGGTTCCGGCGCGGCCCAGTCCCGGCCGCGTCGCCTCCGGCGGCCGTGCCGCATCGGATCCTTCGTCCATTGGCCGTACATCGCCCGTCGCCCCCAAAGTGTCCGATCACTCCCCAGCGCCAGACGAATGCGCTGCAGCCCCTTGTACCGGACGATACACCACTTTCGTCACTCAGGGACATAGATGGCCTACTCTCCGTTACCACGCGGGGAGTTGTGGCCACTGTGTGCGTCCGGACGGATGCGGAGCGTGCGCAGCGCGCGTCAGTCGGTGACCAGGACCGTGTTCTCCACGGGCTCACCGGCGGCGAACCGCTGGAGCTGACGGGCCACCAGGCGCTTGGCCCGCGGCTCGAACGCCGTGCTGCTGCCGCCCACGTGAGGTGTGATCAGGACATTCGGAGCATGCCAGAGCGGGTGGCCGGCGGGCAGCGGTTCGGGGTCGGTGACGTCGAGTGCCGCGCGCAGCCGGCCCGACTCCAGTTCCGCGAGCAGTGCGGCGGTGTCCGCGACGGGGCCGCGCGCCACGTTCACCAACAGGGCGCCGTCCTTCATCCGGGCGAGGAAGGCGGCGTCGGCCAGGCCCCGCGTCGCATCGGTCAGCGGTGTGGACAGGATCACCACGTCGGCCTCCGGGAGGAGCCGGGGCAGTTCGGCGTGAGCGTGCACGGGCCCACGCGTGGTGGTGCGCGCCGAGCGTGCGACCCGTGTGACCCGCGCGCACTCGAAGGGCGCGAGCCGGTCCTCGATGGCCGCACCGATCGACCCGTAGCCGACGATCAGCACGGACTTGTCGGCGAGGGCGTCGTAGAAGCCGGAGCGCCACTCCTCGCGGTCCTGGCCGCGCACCATGCCGGGGACGCCGCGCAGCGAGGCGAGGGTGAGGGTGAGGGCGAGTTCGGCGGTGCTCGCCTCGTGGACCCCGCGGGCGTTGCACAGCCGTACGCCGGGGCGCAGGAGGCCGAGGCCGCCCAGGACGTGGTCGATGCCCGCGGTCAGCGTCTGCACGACTTCGAGGTCCGGCATGCCGGCCAGCGGGCGCAGGGCCACCTCGGAGGACTTCATGTAGGGCGTGACGTAGAAGACGCAGGCGGCCGGATCGGCCGGGAAGTCGTCCTCGCCGTCCCAGTGGCGGTAGCGGAAGGTGTCGGGGAGATTCTCGATCTCCTCGGCCGGGAACGGAAGCCAGACGTCCGCTGTCTTTGCAGTCATGATCACGAGGCTATGCCAAGGCCAAAGGATCCAGGTCAAACCGTTAGTTTGTTTGCCGGAGCGGGAGGGGGACGCGCGGGTGGAGCGCAGGTCGATCGGGGCGGGGGCGCTGACGGTGGGCGCCGTCGGGCTCGGGTGCATGCCGATGAGCTGGGCGTACGCGCCCTCGCGGCGCCGCGGCGAGGAGTCGCTGGCCACCGTGCACAGGGCGCTGGACCTGGGGGCGAACCTGCTGGACACCGCTGACCTGTACGGGCCGTTCACCAATGAGCTGCTGCTGGGGCGGGTGCTGCGGGAGCGGCGCACGGAGGCGTTCGTGTCCGCCAAGGTGGGGCTGCGGGCGGGCGAGCAGCACGTGGTGGCGGACGGCCGGCCCGGATACATGCGGCGGGCCTGCGACGCCTCGCTGCGCCGGCTGCGGACGGACGTCATAGACCTCTACCAGCTGCACCGGGTGGACCCGGACGTACCGGTGGAGGAGACCTGGGGGGCGATGGCGGAGCTGGTGGCGGCCGGAAAGGTGCGGGCGCTGGGGTTCTGCGCGCTGGGCGCGGGCGCCGGACCGGGGGCGGGACGGCGCGGGGACCGGGCGTACCGGGTGACATTGGGGCACCTGGAGCGGGTCCAGCAGGTGTTCCCGGTGAGTGCGGTGCAGGCGGAGCTGTCGGTGTGGTCGCCGGAGGCGGCACGGCAGCTGCTGCCCTGGTGCGCGGCGCGCGGGGTGGGGTTCTTGGCGGCGATGCCGCTGGGCAGCGGGTTCCTGACGGGGACGCTCAGGCCGGGCGAGGGCTTCGAGTGGGAGGACGTGCGGGCCCGGCATCCGCGGTTCACGGCGGAGTCGATGGCGGCGAACCAGGTGCTGGTGGCGGGGCTGCGGCGGGTGGCCCGTCGGCACGGGCCGCACGTGACGGCGGCGCAGGTGGCCCTGGCGTGGGTGCTGGCGCAGGGGTCGCAGGTGGTGCCGGTGCCGGGGGCCGACCGGGCGCACTGGGCGGCGGAGAACGCGGGGGCGGCGGAGCTCGGGCTGACGGCCGGGGACCTCGCCGAGATCGCGGCGCTGCCGGCGGCGGTGGGAGCCTGGGACTGAGCCCGGAAGCGGGCCGGGAGCCATCCGGGGGCGATCCGGGAGCCGGCCGGCGAACCACTCGATCGGGTGTACGAGTGGTGGAACTTGGGGGACTGCCGCCGGTGTTGAAACGGGTGGAAGGCACGATCGCAGGACCGGAGGGGAGCAGGACGATGCGATACGGACAGGCTCACGAGCCGTACGAGGGCCCGCGCACCAGGACCCGTGGAGTGCTGGCGGCCTTCGCCCTGGCCGGATGCGGAGCCCTGCTCGCAGCAGGCTGCGCACCGGCGGGCGCCCCCGGGGCCAAACCGGGCACGTCACCACCCCGCGCGGCCCCCACCGCATCGGCGGGCGGCACCGCGGGCTCCCCGTCCGGCTCCCCGGCGGCCGCCGCACCGCCGGCCAAGGGGTCGGTGACGGTGACGGGCGAGATCGCCAAGGGCCTGGAGTCCCCGTGGGGGGTGGCGCCGTTGCCCGGCGGGGACCTGCTGGTCGCCTCGCGTGACAAGGGGACGATCAGCAGGGTCGCGGTGGCCACCGGCGCGGTGACGCCGATCGGTGAGGTGCCCGGGGTGGCTCCGGGCGGAGAGGGCGGGCTGTTGGGGCTCGCACTGTCGCCCTCGTTCGCCTCGGACCGGATGGTGTACGCGTACTTCACGACGGAGTCCGACAACCGCATCGCCCGGATGCGGTACGACGAGCACCGGGACCCCGGCCAGCAACTGGGCGCGCCGGACACGGTGTTGCGGGGCATCCCCAAGGGCCTGATCCACAACGGCGGCCGGATCGCGTTCGGTCCGGACAAGATGCTCTACGCGGGGACGGGCGAGACCGGTGACACCGGGCTCGCGCAGGACAAGAAGTCGCTGGGCGGCAAGATCCTTCGGATGACTCCGGACGGGCAGCCGGTGCACGGCAATCCGGAGGCGGACTCCGTCGTCTACTCCTACGGGCACCGCAATGTGCAGGGCCTGGCCTGGGACAAGGACAAGCGTTTGTGGGCCTCCGAGTTCGGCCAGAACACCTGGGACGAGCTGAACCTGATCGAGCCCGGTGCGAACTACGGCTGGCCGGAGGCCGAGGGGAAGGCCGGTAAGCCGGGTCTGCGCGATCCGGTGGCCGTGTGGAAGACCGACGAGGCCTCGCCGAGCGGGATCGCCTGGGCGCAGGGCTCGGTGTGGATGGCCGGGCTGAAGGGCGAGCGGCTGTGGCGGATCCCTCTGGCCGGGGCGAATCCGGTGGCCGAACCGGAGGCCTTCCTGACGGGGAAGTACGGCCGGCTGCGCACGGTGGTGGCACTCGGCGGGGACAAATTGTTGCTGGTCACGAGCGAGACGGACGGGCGCGGGTCGCCGGAGGCGGGCGACGACAGGATCCTGACACTGACAGTGCGGTAACCGACGTGGCCCTGCTGGGGGCGGAAGGCACGGTGGGCGCGGTGTTCAACATGATCGAGGAGCTCTTCAGCCCAGGACGCAAGCACACGCACGAGGAGAAGAAGCGGCTGGAGCTGTCCCGGATCGACGTGAACGACGGTGATCCGGGACGCGGTCCGATAGACCTGGATTCCGGCAAGGTGCTCATACGCCCGACGGAGCGGCCCCCGCAGGAGTGAGCGGCGCGAACAGCCGTAGCCGGTGGGCGAGGGCGGCCGCCTCGCCGCGGCCGGCGACGCCGAGCTTGGCCAGGATGTTCGAGACGTGCACGCTGGCCGTCTTCGGGGAGATGAACAGCTCCTCGGCGATCTGGCGGTTGCTGTTGCCCGCCGCGACCAGGCGCAGTACGTCCCGTTCGCGGCTGGTCAGGCCCAGGGCCTCGACGGGGTCGGCCTCCGGTGCGGGCAGGACCGGGGGTGTGTCGGCCACGGTGAGCGGGATCCGGGCGCGCTGGGCGAGCAGGGCCAGGTCCTCGCGGAGCCTGCGGGCGCCGAACCGGTCCGCGGTGGCGTGGGCCTCGCGGAGCAGCATGGCGGCGGGCTCGCGGTCGCGGCCGCAGGCCAGCAGGGTCTCGGCGAGCCGGTGGCGGGCGCGGGCCAGCAGGTACGGACGCTCCAGCGGTCGGACGGCCCGCTCGACGGCGGCCCAGTCGGCGGCGGTGTCCCGGTCCTCGGCACGCAGCAGCTCGGCGCGCAGGAACTCGGCGTGGGCGGCCCACACGGGCACCGGGGTGGCCAGGGCGCGGGCGGCGCCGCGGATCGCGTCCAGGGCGGCTGCGCGGCCGACTTCGGCGGCCGGGAGTCCCCGGGCGTCCGCCTCGGCGGACGCGGCGGCGAGCAGCAGTGGCCATGCGTAGCGGTGGTGGCCGAGCGGGAAGCCGTAGGCGATCGCCGCGGCGGTCTCGGTGCGGACGTCGGCTATCCGGCCCTCTCCCGCGGCCACGCCTACCGCGAGGCGGAAGAGCGGTATGCGGTGCTGGGGCTGGCTGTCGTGGGTGCCGAAGTGAGTGTGGGCGGCGGAGAGCCGGCCGGTCGCCTCGGTCAGTTCGCCGCGCGCCAGGGCCAGGTAGGACAGCCGTGCGGAGGCGGAACCGCGCGGGGCCGCGCTCTGGCCGACGCGCAGGGCGCGCTGGGCGGCTTCGGCGGCCTCGTCCCAGCGGCCGAGGCTGTACAGGCTCTCCGCCATGTTCCCGCTGATCCAGGCCTCGGTGTCCAGGAGCCGTGACTTCTTGACGAGTTCGACCCCTTGTTCGGCCAGTTCCACGGCTTCGCGGGACCGGCCCATGCTTTCCAGCTGAGAGGTGAGGTTGATATGTGCGCGTCCCGCCAGCATGACGAGCCCCAGTTCGGTGGCCCGCTCCCGGACGGCGAACAGTTCGGCGAGGCCGCGCTCGGCGTCGCCGGAGTCGGTGAGCAGGGAGCCCACCGTGATCCGGGCGTTGAGCTCGATGTCCTCGGCCCCGAGCATGCGGGCGTAGGACACGGCGCGTTCGGCGGCGTCGAGGTTGCCGGGGCCGGGGTTGTGGAGCATGCCCCAGCCCGCGGCCCGGACCAGGACCTGGGCGTGCACCTGGGACGGGGGCAGCCCCTTGACGAGTTCCTGCGCCTTGCCGAGCTCGGCCCAGCCGTCGCCGCGGGCCAGGCTGGACACGAGCGCGGAGCGCTCGGTCCAGAACCAGGCGGCCCGCAGCGGGTCGCCGTCGCCGTCCTCCTCCAGCAGCCGCAGCGCCGTCTTGGTGATCTTCAGGGCGCGTTCGCGTTCGCCCCCGAAGCGGGCGGCGACGGTCGCCTCGGCCAGCAGGTCGAGCCGCTTGAGCGGGGTGGTCGCCGGGTCGCAGCCGCACGGCGGGTACACATCGGTGTAGTCCACCGGGCGCAGCGCCTCGCGGACCTCCTGCGGCGCGCTCTCCCACAGGTCCAGCGCCCGTTCCAGCAGGCGCAGCTGCTCGGAGTAGGCGTGCCGGCGGCGGGCGGCGACAGAGGCGGCGAGGACGGCGGGCAGCGCCTTGGCCGTGTCGTTGGCGTGGTACCAGTAGGTGGCCAGCCGGATGACCCGCTCCGCGGCGCGGATCAGCGAGTCGTCGGCCTCCAGGGCTTCGGCGTAGCGGCGGTTGACGCGGGCCCGTTCCCCGGGCAACAGGTCGTCGCTGACGGCCTCGCGGACGAGCGAGTGGCGGAAGCGGAAGCCTTCCCCGTCGGAGGTGGCGAGGAGGATGTTGGCGCCGACGGCGGCCCGCAGGGCCTCGATCAGCTCGTCCTCGGTCAGCCCGGCGACGGCGCGCAGGAGCGGGTACTCCACGGTGGAACCGCCCTCGGCGACGATGCGCACGACGCGCTGGGCGGCCTCCGGCAGCACCTCGACGCGGACGAGCAGCAGGTCCCGCAGGGACTCGGTGAGTCCGGCGCGGCAGCCGCTCTCCTTGCAGGCGGCGAGTTCCTCGACGAAGAAGGCGTTGCCGTCGGAGCGGTCGAACACGGAGTCCACGTAGGCCTCGTCGGGCTGCGAGGCGAGGATGCCGGCGAGCTGGCGGCGCACCTCGGCCCGGTTGAAGCGGGGCAGTTCGATGCGCTGGACGGTGCGGAGCCGGTCCAGTTCGGCGAGCAGCGGGCGCAGCGGGTGTCGGCGGTGGATGTCGTCGGCCCGGTAGGTGGCGACGATGACGAGGCGGCCGCCGGCGAGGGTGCGGAAGAGGTAGGAGAGCAGGTGCCGGGTGGAGGTGTCCGCCCAGTGCAGGTCCTCCAGGACGAGGACGACGGTGCGGTCGGTGGCGAGGCGTTCCAGCATCCGGGCCGTCAGCTCGAAGAGGCGGGCGGTGCTTTCCTCGTCGTGCGGGCCGCGGGGGGTGTCGCCGAGTTCGGGAAGGATCCGGGCGAGTTCGTCCTCCTGGCCCCCGGCCGCGGCTGCCAGTTCCCCGGGGAGCTGGCGGTGCAGGGTGCGCAGTGCCGTCGAGAACGGGGCGAAGGGAAGGCCCTCCGCCCCGATCTCCACACAGCCTCCGACGGCCACCACCGCACCGCGGCGGGCTGCTTCGGAGAGGAACTCCTCGGTGAGGCGGGTCTTTCCGACCCCGGCCTCACCTCCGATGAGCATCGCCTGCGGCTCTCGGCCCGCTGCGCGGGTCAGTGCGTCGGTGAGTACGGCCAGTTCGTCGGCTCGGCCGACGAACACCGGGCTGACAGATCTGGTTTCCACGCCGCCGAGCATCGCACAGGAGTCCTGGCCGGCGGCACTCGTTATCGGTGCGCTTCTCATCACGCGTCAGTCCGCACGCTTCGCGGCGCGGGTCACGCGGCGCGGGTGAAGCGGCTCCGCTGCCCGCTCACCGGCCCTTCGGGTTCCTGGCTGCGCCAGGAGGTGCGGCGCGCCTTGGTGGCCTCGCGGACCAGGCGGTACTCGTTGGCCTCGCGGATGAGTTCGGCGCTGCGGGCGGTGGCGATCTCGTACTGGAACATCTCGACTCCTGGCTTCGCGTTTCTCGGGCACCTCGTTCGGTGTGATCCAAGATTCGCGGCCCAGGGGGTGCCGGCACATCGGGCGCATGCCGCATCTGTCCGGGGCAGGGGGCCTTAGGCCGGGGCCGCAGGTGTGCGGGTGGGGCCGGGAGTGCCTAGGAGGGGGTCCTAGGCAGGCGGGCGGAGGTCCTAGGCGGCCTTCGGGAGGGGAGCCAGGATGTCGAAGTACATGAGGCCGAAGAGCAGTACGCCCAGGGCGCCGAGTGCGACGGCGGCCCAGGAGACGGCGCGGACCCAGGTCGGGAGGGTGCGGCCGGGGGCGCCGAAGGCGGGGCGGGCCAGCACGAAGACGGCGAGGAGCAGGGCGAGGGTGGACAGGACGCCGTTGACGAGGGCGGTCATGTGCCAGGCGTCGCCGTACAGGGCCTCGATCTTGGCCTCGGTGGTGGCGGCGTTGACCGATTCGATCTGGCCCACGAGGGTCTGTCGCTCCGCGAAGACGCGCGATACCCAGCTGCCACTGAGGGCGACGAGCCCGAGGCCGGCCGCGACGACTGCGGAGGCCGCGGCGCCGACGCCGTCGGACTGCTCACCGCTGTCGTCGAGCTCGTCGAGGAGGTCGTCCTCGCCGAGGTCCTCGTCGGAGGGGGCGGACTCGGGGGCCTCGGCGGTCTCCGCGGCGGTGTCCTTGATGTCGGCATTGGCCTCGGCGGCGTCGGCGGCCTGGGGCTCGGCGGTGTCCGCCTCGGGCGCGGTCGGGTCGGCGGTCTTCGTGGTGTCCATGCGGGGCACCGTAGGCGGCTTGTCTGAGAGGTTCCTGAGAAGGCGCCGACCTGGTCGGACCGGGTCTGCCGCGGGCCCCGGAGGGGGGCCGCGGCGGGTGGTGTCAGGCGGTGGGAGCAGGCGGCCACTCGTGGGCGAGGACCGCCCAGATCTCGGTGTCCTGGCGGACGCCGTGGTGGGGGTAGCTCTCGCGCAGGACGCCCTCGCGGGTCATGCCGAGGCGCTCCGCGACGGCGAGGCTCTTCTTGTTGGCGGAAGAGGCGTGCCACTCGGCCCGGTGCATGCCGCGCTCTTGGAAGGCCCAGTCGATCAGGACGCGGCAGGCCCGGGTCACCAGGCCCCGGCCGGCGGCCGCGGGCTCCAGCCAGCAGCCGACCTCGCAGTTGCCGGATGCGGCGTCGAAGGTGCGGAAGAGGACGCCGCCGACGAGGGTGCCCGCGACGCGGATGCCGTAGATCCGCCCGCCGTCGGCGGCCGTCTTGTGGGCGTACGCGGAGAGGAAGCCGCGCGCCGAGTCGAGGTCGGTGACGACGTCGGCCAGGACGATGTGCTCGCCGATGAACCCGCGGCCTCGGTCCATGTGCGCGAGGAACTCCTCGGCGTGCCACACCTCCAGCGGGAAGAGCTGGGCGTCGTCGGCGAGGTCTATCGAGAACATGCGGGTTCTTCCTTGGGTCTCATGCGGCGGGTTGCCGGATCACCGGGATGCTGTGGCGGGCTCGGCGCCGTCCTCGCTCGTGACGGAGTCCGCGCCGGGTCGCTGCGCGGGAAGTGTCGCACGCGGACCGCACTCCGGGGGCTCGATGCTGATCTTGGGCAGTCGGCGGTCCAGCCAGGCGGGGAGCCACCAGTTGGCGCCGCCGAGCAGGTGCATCAGCGCCGGGACGAGCAGGGTGCGCAGGACGAACGCGTCGAGCGCCACGGCCGAGGCGAGCGCGATGCCGAACATCGCGATGATGCGGTCGCCGCTGAGGACGAAGGCCAGGAAGACGGAGATCATGATGACGGCCGCCGAGTTGATCACCCGGCTGGTCTCGGCGAGGCCGACGCGGACGGCCCGCCGGTTGTCGCCGGTCTCCAGCCACTCCTCGTACATCCGGCTGACCAGGAACACCTGGTAGTCCATGGACAGCCCGAACAGGACCGACACCATGATCACCGGCAGGAAGGGCTCGATCGGGCCGGCGCTGCCCAGGCCCAGCAGCTCGCTGCCCCAGCCCCACTGGAAGATCGCGACGACGACGCCGAAGGAGGAGGCGACGGCCGCGACGTTCATGGCGGCCGCCTTGAGCGGGATGCCGAGGGACCGGAAGGCCAGCAACAGCAGGACACAGCCGAGGGTGATCACCACCCCGACGAACAGCGGCAGTTTCCCGACGATGACGTCGGCGAAGTCGTCGTATCCGGCGGTCACACCGCCGACGTGGACGGTCATGGAGTTGCCGTGCGCAGCGCCCGGTATGACGCTCTCGCGCAACGTCGTGACCAGCTCGCTCGTGGCCCGGGACTGCGGAGCGGAGTCCGGTACGACGGTCAGGACGGCGGTGTCCCCGCTGCGGTTGAACACGGCCGGGCCGGTGGCGGCGACGCCGTCGGTCGTACGGAGCGCCCCGGTGAGGTGCTCGACGGCGAGCCGGTCCCCGGCGCCGTCGAGGCGGGCCACGACGGTGAGCGGGCCGTTCACACCGGGCCCGAACCCGTCGGCGAGGAGGTCGTAGGCCTGTCGGGTGGTGGAACCCGCCGGGTTGTTTCCCTGGTCCGAGGTGCCCAGGTGGAGCGAGAAGGTGGGCAGCGCCAGCACCACCATGACCAGCGTGGCGACGAGGCCGAGCAGCTTGGGGCGGCGCTCCACGAAGGCCGACCAGCGGGCGGCGAGCCCGGTGGGCGTCTCGGGCCTCGGCCCCTCGGCGGCGAGCCTGCGCCGCTCGCGGCGCGAGAGGGCGTGCATGCCGATGTACGAGAGGAGGGCCGGCAGCAGCGTGACCGAGGCGGCCACCGTCAGCACCACCGTGAGGGAGGCGGCGATCGCGACGCCGTTCAGGAAGTTCAGCCGCAGCACCAGCATGCCGAGCAGTGCGATGCAGACGGTTGCCCCGGCGAAGACGACGGCCCGGCCGGTGGTGGCGACGGCCCGCTCGGCGGCCTCCTGGACCGGCAGGCCGCGCATGAGGCCCTTGCGGTGCCGGGTCACGATGAACAGCGCGTAGTCGATGCCCACGCCGAGTCCGACGAGCGTGCCCAGCATCGGGGCGAAGTCGGCGACGGGCATCGCGTGCCCGAGGAGGGTGATGCCGAAATACGCGGTGCCCACACTGACGAGGGCGGTGGCTATGGGCAGCAGGCTCGCGGCGAGCGAGCCGAAGGCGAGGAAGAGGACCAACGCCGCGACGGCCACGCCGATGACCTCGGCGACGTGGGCCGTGGGCGCCTCGGTCAGGGCTATGGCTCGGCCGCCGAGTTCGACCCGGAGGCCGTCCGCCTCGGTGGTGGGGTTCTTCGCGGCCTCGACGACGGCCTTCGCCTGCGCCTTGGGTACGGAGTCGGCCTGCCGGTCGAAGGTCACCACGGCGTAGGCGGTGCGCCCGTCGGGGCTGATCTGCGCGGCGCTCTCGGGGCCGGGGCCGTAGGGACCTGCGACCGAACCGACGCCGGGGAGCGCGGCGACGGCGTCGAGGGCCCGGGCCATCCGCTGCTCGACACCCGGAGAGCGGACCGTCTGATGGTCCGGGGCCCGCCAGACGATGGTGTCGGTGTCGCCGCCCTGGCCGTGGAAGCCCTCGCGGAGGAGGGCGTGGGCGCGGCTGGACTCGGTGCCGGAGACCTCGTAGTCGTTGGAGAACGCCGATCCGGCGGTCGCCGCGGCAACGGCTGTGCCGCCCAGTGCGAGCAGCCAGAGGAGAAGGGCCACCAGTCGGTGCCGCATGCACCACCGTGCGATCACTGCCAACGGACGTGCTCCCTGGTGGTTCGGATCTTTACCGGGAGCTGCCCGACGCAAAGAACGCTAGAACTCGTGAAGGCGTGGCCGACGGCCCGGGGGATCGCCCCGGGGGCTCGGCCAAGATGGTCTACGGCGTCACGATCGCAGCGTTTCGTGATCGTTGGCCCGTTTCGTGTGCATCGTCACAGGGGCGAAGGGTAGTACGGGACCGAGGTCATCCGTCCGACGGGCCGGTCGGCCCGTCCGCCCGGTAGCCCGCGACGGAGGGCCACCTGACGGTGAGGACCACCGCATCCTCCTCCGCGTACCAGGAGTGGTCGACGCCGCGGCCCCAGACGACGTAGTCCCCCTGTTCGGCGAGGACCACGGTCCGGCCGGGGAACTCCAGCCGGAAGCGGCCGCTGATCAGCACCTGGAGCGCGGTGCGTTCCTCTCCCCGTACCCACTGGGCCCGCTCGTCGCCCTTCGGGTGGACTCCCCACTTGATCTCCACGTCCGTGCTGTGGCGCGGATCGCCGGGGTCCTTGAAGTGGCCGAGGAGCCAGCCGCGGTCGGTGGCCGCGTCCGGGGCGGCCTTGCCGGTGTAGATGGAGTCGTCGTTCACGGGCCGAGGCTAATGCAGTTGTGCGGCCGTGCGGATGGCTGGTGAGCTGGCCCGATGACGATGGATCCGGACGAACTGGTGAAGGTACGGGCCGCCTACGACCGGGAGATGCGCCGCGACGCACCGCCGGACACCGCGCAGACCCGGGTGGAGCGGGTCGGGGCGGTCGTCCGGCAGAGCGCGGAGGGGCCCGGGTGGAACGCCGTCCTCTGGTCGGACCTCGACGAGGGGACGGCGGATGCGGAGATCGCGGCGCAGGTCGCGTACTTCGCGGGGCGCGGGGCCGGCAGGTTCGAGTGGAAGCTGTACGACCACGACCGGCCGGCCGACCTCGGGGACCGGCTGCGCGCGGCGGGCTTCGTACCGGAGCCGGCCGAGACCCTGCTGGTGGGCCGGGCTCAGGAGCTCGCCGCGCTGCCGGTAGAGCCGCCGGAGGGGATCACGCTGCGGGCGGTGACGGACGGGGCGGGCGTGGACCTGATGATGGACGTGCACGCGAAGGCCTTCGGCGTGGAGCGCCCCGAGATCCGGCACCTGCTGCTCACGCTGCTGCGGGACGAGCCGCAGACCCTCGCGGCGGTGGTGGCGATGGCCGGGGACGTGCCGGTGAGCGCGGCCCGCATGGAGATGCGCCCGGGCTCCTCCTTCGCGGGCCTCTGGGGCGGCGGCACCCTCCCCCGGTGGCGGGGCCGGGGTCTGTACCGCCTCCTGGTCGCGCACCGGGCCCGCATCGCGGCGGCCCGCGGCATCCCCTACCTCCAGGTGGACGCCTCGCAGGACAGCCGCCCGATCCTCCAGCGCCTGGGCTTCGAGAGGCTGGGCACGACGGTGCCGTACGTGTGGAGGGGGCAGGAGTAGGGGCGCGGGTCCACGTGTTCGGGCAAGATCGGGGGATGGAACGTATCGGACCGCCCCTGACCGGGGACGAGCGTGAGACGCTGCGGGCATTCCTCGACTACCACCGGGCCACGCTGGCCTGGAAGTGCGAGGGCCTCACCGACGAGGAGTTGCGGCGGCCGTCGATGCCGCCGTCCGGACTGTCCCTGCTGGGCTTGGTCCGGCACATGGGCGAGGTCGAGCGGCACTGGTTCCGCCGCACCCTGAACGGTGAGGAGCTCCCCCACCTCTGGTCCGACAACCACGACTTCCAGGCCGCATACGACGCCTCCGGGTCCACGCGCGAGGAGGCGTTCACCGCTTGGGAGGCGGAGGTCGCGCACGCGCGCCGCATCGAGGCGGCCGCCGAGTCGCTCGACGTGACGGCGTACGTGACCAGTTGGAAGGAGGAGGCCTCGCTGCGCCTCGTCATGCTGCACCTGATCCACGAGTACGCCCGTCACAACGGCCACGCCGACTTCCTGCGCGAGGCCATCGACGGGGTCACGGGCGCCTGACGTCAGGCGGCCCGCCAGTAGCCCAGGCCGTTCACGCGCTGCTTCGGCAGGGCCAGGTCCTTGCGCAGGTAAGTCGTCAGCGTCCGGGTCGTCGCCGTGTCGCAGGCCAGCCAGACGTATGCCGACGCCGGGTCCGTGACGAGCTCCGGGAGCTGCGCCTTGACCTGTTCGACCAGGGCGGGGCCCGAGCGGGCGACCGCCCTGATGTCGTGCCGGGCCGGGTCCAGCCGGAGCGGGAGGGCGGCGTCCGACGCGTGCTGGGTCTCCAGCCATACCGTCGCCGGGGTCTGCGGGTAGGCGTCCAGCAGGGAGTTGATCGCCGGGACCGAAGCCGGGTCGCCGATCACCAGCAGCCGCTCCGGCTCGGGCGCCGGAGCGGTGAAGCCGGTCCCTTGGACGGTGGCTTCGATGGTGTCGCCCGGCTTCGCGGCGCGGGCCCACCGGCTCGCGGTGCCGTCGTGGAGGGCGAACTCCAGGGTGAACGTTCCCTGCGCCGGGTCCGGGTCGACGAGGGTGTAGGCCCGGGTGTGCGGCTTGCCCGCGTTGTCGAACCACAGCCGCACCCACATCGTCGGGTGGAGCGATGCGCCGGCCGCGGCGAGCAGCCCGCCGTCCGTCACGTGCACGCGGCGGTAGTGCTCCGTGACGTTCTCGGCGCCCGTGACCGTGAACGTGAAGTCCTTCCCGCGCAGAAGCCGCAGGACCACGCCTTCCCATCCCTTGCCGACGCCCGCCATGTGCGACCACCCCTCCCCATGAACCCCTATAGTTAGGGCAGCCTAACCTAATTGCACTGGGGAAAGAGTGTGAGCCTTGTGACCAACGTCGACGCGGCCGACGCGGACGCTTTCGAGCTCTACCGGGACGACTGGGGCATCCCCCACCTGCGCGCCCCCGACGCCGACCACCTCGCCTACGCCCAGGGCCGCGCCACCGCCCTCGACCGCGCCTGGCAGCTGGAGGTCGAGCGCCACCGCGCCCAGGGTTCCAGCGCCGCCTTCCTCGGCCCGGACTCCGTCGCCTGGGACCGGTTCGCCCGCCAGTCCCGCCTCGCCGACACCGCACGCCGCTGCCACGAGGCGCTCGACCCCGAAACCGCCGCCTGGGTCCGGGCGTACGTGGACGGCGTCAACGACGGGCTGGCCCGGGGCGCCGCCCGCGACGAACGGTTCGCGCGCACCGGCCACACCCCGACCCCCTGGGAGCCTTGGGTTCCGCTCGGCATCTGGATCGCCACCCACATCCTCTTCGCCGGGTTCGCCACGAAGCTGTGGCGCGAGCGCGTGGCCCGCGCCCTCGGCGACGAGGCCGTCACCCTGTTCGCCACCGACGGCCCCGCAACCGCCGGCAGCAACGGCTGGCTGGTCCCGGGCGACCGGACCGACACCGGCTCGGCGATCATCGCGGGCGACCCGCACCGGTTCATCGAAGACCCGGGCGTCTACCAGCAGATCCGACTCTCCTGCCCCGAGTACGACGTGCTCGGCCTGGCCGTCCCCGGCATCCCGGGCCTCGGCCACTTCGGGCACACCGGCACCGCTGCCTGGGCGATCACCAACGCCATGGCCGACTACCAGGACCTGTACGCCGAGCAGCTGCGCCCCGCCGGCCGGGGCGACGACGTCGAGGCCCTGGGCCCCGACGGCGTCTGGGAGCCCGTCCACCGGCACACCGAGACCATCGCCGTCGCCGGCGCCGACCCGGTCGAGGTGGAGGTGGTGGAGACCGCCCGCGGCCCGGTGATCACCCACGGCGGCACCGCGGACCAGACCCTCTCGCTCCGCTATCCGCCCCGCGTCCGCCACGACCTCGGCTTCGCCGTACTGCCCGCCCTGCTGCGCGCCCGCACCGTCGCGGACATCGACCGCGCCCTCGACGGTTGGGCCGAGCCCGTCAACGTCGTCCACGCCGCCGACTCCGAGGGCGGCCTGCTGCACCGCGTGGCGGGCGCGGTCCCGCTGCGCCACCGGGCCAACCGGCTGCGCCCCGTACCCGCTTGGGATCCGCAGTACGCCTGGCAGGGCTGGGCCGAGACCCCCGCCGAGCCCGTGCAGGGCTTCGCCGTCATGGCCAATGCGCGCGGCATCGCCTCGCCGCTCGGCGTGGAGTTCGCGCCCCCGCACCGCGCCGACCGCATCCGCGAGTTGCTCTCCGGATCGGCGCACTGGTCCCCGAAGGCGATGGCGGACGTGCACCGGGACACGTACCTGGCCTCGGCCGCGCCGCTGTTGGCCCTGCTGCCCGGGCTCGACGGCCTGTCCCCCGCGGCGCAGGCGCTGCGGACCCGGCTGCTCGCCTGGGACCGGCACATGGCCGCGGAGAGCACCGACGCGACCGTCTTCTCGGCGTTCCGGGCCGGGGTCGTGCGCCGTTTCGCCGCCGATCCCGCCCTCGCGGGCCTGGCCGGGGCGCCGTCCGGCCCCGAGGTGTTCCATCCCTGGCTGTACCTGGTCCCCCGCGTCGGCTACGCCCTGGAGGGCCTGCTGGCCACCGCCCTGCTGCCCGCCCTCGACCGGGCGGCCCACGTACGCGCCGCCCTGGAGGAGACCGCCGCGGCGGACGCCCCCGACACCCCGTGGTCGCAGGTGCACCGCCTCGCGCCCTGGTCGGCGCTCCCCGACCCGGACGCGCAGTGGCCCGGCCTCGGCGGCGACCACGACTGCGTGAACGCCACCTCCACCGTGCCCGGTTTCACCGATCTCACCGCCCGCGCGTCAGCGGCCCGCTACGTGTGGGACCTCGCCCGCCGCGAGGACAGCCTCTGGGCGGTCCCGCTCGGTGCGGACGGCGTGAGCGGATCGCCCCACCACCGCGACCAGCTCCCGTTCTGGGCGCGGTGCGAACTCGTCCCGGTCGTCACCGACTGGGCCCTCCTCACGAAGGAACGCGTATGACCGGCAACAGCGCCTCCACCCGGCAGCCCGTGTACTCCCAGCGCGTCGAGGGCGTCGGCACGGTCACCCTCACCCCCGTCGACCCGGCCGCCGACGCCGCACTGATCCACTCCTGGGTCACCGAGGAGCGGGCCCGCTTCTGGGGCATGGGCGAGGCCAGCGTCGAACTCGTCCAGCAGATCTACGAGGACGTCGACCGCCGCACCACCCACCACGCGTTCCTGGCGCGCCGCGACGGTGAGCCGGTCGCGCTGTTCCAGTCGTACGACTGCGCCGAGGACCGGGTCAGCGAGTGCTACGAGGTGCAGCCCGGCGACACCGGCGTGCACCTCCTGGTCGGCCCGACGCGGGGTGCGGCCGAACGCGGCTTCAGCGCGGGCCTGATCGGGGCCTTCCTCTCCTACGTCGTCTCGCAGGAGAGCACCCGCCGGGTGGTCGCGGAGCCCGACGCCCGCAACGAGAAGGCCATCACCCGTCTGGTGCGCAGCGGCTTCGTGCTCGGCCCGGAGGTCGAGCTCCCGGAGATCGACCTGCCCGAGGTCCACCTGCCGGCGAAGAAGGCCCGCCTCGCCTTCTTCCGCCCCGGGGCAAACTGACCGTTCCGATTGACCGTGTGATTCCGGCCACGCCAAACTGATGCCCACTCAAAGCATCGGCGCTGGGGGGAAATTGACCAGCCAGAATCTGCACATCGGGCCGGATGCGGCAGCAGACCGGTACCGGCTGCTCCGGTCGATCGGGCGCGGCGGGGAGGCCGTTCTCTATCTCGCGGAGATCGAGCTCGCGGGTGGCGGCGAACCGGTGGTCGTCAAGGTGCTCGACTCCAAGACGACCATGACGCCCGACGAGTTCGACCGGATCAGCCGCAAGTGGAACGAGCAGGCCGAGCTCCTGCGCTTCGTGCACCGCCCGGGCGTCGTCGGCGTCCGGGAGCACTTCGAGGGGCCGCCGATCCACCGGTCGGGGGAGTCCGGGACGCTGACCGGGCGGGCCCTCGTCCTCGTGATGAACCACGTCGACGGGCTCGACCTGCGCGACTGGCGCGCCGAACGGAACCTCGCCACCGCCGCCGAGCGGCGCGAGGTGATGCGGACGCTGGAGCAGCTGGCCGACGTCCTGGACTGGCTGCACTCCGGGAAGGCCACCCCGTCCGGGCGTCAGGTGATCCACGGTGACCTGTCACCAGGCAACGTGATGGTGGACGGTCACGGTCAGGCCACCCTGGTGGACTTCGGGCTCAGCAAGCTGACCGCCGACCACCAGACGGCCGAGGTGTGGTTCACCCCGGGGTACGCGGCTCCCGAGGTCTTCGACGGCAAGCGCACCCCGGCGGCCGACCGCTACGCCTTCGGGGCCATCGCGTACTTCCTGCTGAGCGGCGAATCGCCGCCCAACTCCCCGGAACAGCTGGCCCGGGCGATGGCGGCGCTGCCGCAGATCGCGGTACTGGACGCCGAGCGGCGCGAGCGGATCACCGCCGTCTACGCGGGCGATCCGGTGCAGCGGCCCGTCAGCCTGGCCGGCTGGATGAAGGACGTACGGCACGCCGTCGTGTCCACGACCTCCTCGACCTCGCAGCGGGTGGTACAGGACGCGGTCCCGGCGCCGGTACCGCAGCAGCCCGTGGTGCCGCCGCAGCCCGCGGGCCCGCCGCCGTTCCACACCCCGGTCCCCACGCCCGTCCACTCCCCGCCCCCGCCGGCCCAGGACGCCCAGCCGCAGCCGCAGCCGCAGCCCCAGTTGCAGCCCCAGCCGGAGCACGTGCCCGCCGGGTACGGGCCGACGTACCCGCTGCACGAGTCCCCGCCCCCGGGGCCCGCCGCGTCGAAGAAGCGGCGGGCCGGGCTCGTCCTGGGTTCGGTGGCCACCGTCCTGGTCATCGCGGCGCTCGCCGTGCTCGGCGTACGGCTGCTGGACAAGGACAAGGGCGACGACCAGGCCTCGGGCGGCAAGGCCGGCAGCTCCGCCTCCGACTCGGCCTCACCGGAGGAGGAGTCCCCGACGCCCACTCCCTCACCGAGCGAGAGCGAGAGCGGGAGCGGGAGCGGGAGTTCGGACGCCGGGGCGACTCCCGACCCCACCGCCAGCGGTACCCAGCCGGGCCGCGTCGCGGCGGACATCAAGGCCGCCGACCTGACCCAACTGACGCCCATCGCGGGGCTGGGCAACTTCACCGTCGGAGCCGCGAAGATCAACACCAAGCAGTACGGGGCGGCGTTCATCGCGAACCCCGACTGCAACGACGAGGCGATCACCGAGTTCGACCTCAACCGCGAATGGAAGCACCTGGAGTTCACCGCCGGGATCGACGACGGCTCCACGCACGAGAAGGGACGCGTCAGCATCTCCCTCGACGGGAAGCCCGCGGCCTTCTCCGAGCTCGTCGAACTCGGCAAGCCGGCCACGAAGTCGGTGGACGTGACCGACGCCCTGCGGCTGCGCGTCAAGGTGGACATGGGCTGCGACAACGGCACCGTCGTCATCGCCGCCCCGCAGCTCACCCGCTGAGCCGAGCGGGGCGGGACGCGCGGCGGCCCCGCACCGGATGCCGGTGCGGGGCCGCCCGTGTACGCAGGGTGCTGCTACTCGGAGACGCCCAGGCGCTCCAGGATGAGCTCCTTGACCCGGGCCGCGTCGGCCTGGCCGCGGGTGGTCTTCATGACCGCGCCGACCAGTGCGCCCACGGCTGCGATCTTGCCGCCGCGGATCTTGTCCGCGATGGCCGCGTTGCCCGCGATGGCCTCGTCCACGGCCGCGCCGAGCGCGCCCTCGTCCGAGACGACCTTCAGGCCGCGCTTCTCGACGACCTCGTCCGGGGTGCCCTCGCCGCCGAGGACGCCCTCCAGGACCTGGCGGGCCAGCTTGTCGTTCAGCTCGCCGGCCGCGACCAGGGCCGCGACGCGTGCGACCTGAGCCGGGGTGATCGGCAGCTCGTCGACGACGACACCCTGCTCGTTGGCGTTGCGGGCCAGCTCGCCCATCCACCACTTGCGCGCGGCGGTCGAGTCGGCACCCGCCTCGATCGTGGCGACGATGGAGTCCACCGCGCCCGCGTTGAGGATCGACTGCATGTCGTGCTCGCTGACGCCCCACTCCTCGCGGAGCCGGTTGCGGCGCACGCGCGGCATCTCGGGCAGGCCGCCGCGCAGTTCCTCGACCCAGTCGCGGGCCGGGGCGACGGGGACCAGGTCGGGCTCCGGGAAGTACCGGTAGTCCTCGGCGTTGTCCTTGATGCGGCCGGCGGTGGTGGAGCCGTCCTCCTCGTGGAAGTGCCGGGTCTCCTGCACGATCGTGCCGCCGGACGACAGCACGGCCGCGTGGCGCTGGATCTCGAAGCGGGCCGCGCGCTCGACGGAGCGCAGCGAGTTGACGTTCTTCGTCTCGCTGCGGGTGCCGAACTCGGACTCGGGGGTCGGGCGCAGCGACAGGTTCACGTCGCAGCGCATCTGGCCCTTGTCCATGCGGGCCTCGGAGACGCCGAGGGCCTTGATGACCTCGCGCAGCTCGGCGACGTACGCCTTGGCGACCTCGGGTGCCCGCTCGCCCGCGCCCTCGATCGGCTTGGTGACGATCTCGATGAGCGGGATGCCGGCGCGGTTGTAGTCGAGCAGGGAGTGGGACGCGCCGTGGATACGGCCGGTGGCGCCGCCGACGTGCAGCGACTTGCCGGTGTCCTCCTCCATGTGGGCGCGCTCGATCTCCACGCGGAAGATCTCGCCGTCCTCCAGCTGCACGTCGAGGAAGCCGTTGAAGGCGATCGGCTCGTCGTACTGGGAGGTCTGGAAGTTCTTCGGCATGTCCGGATAGAAGTAGTTCTTCCGGGCGAAGCGGCACCACTCGGCGATCTCGCAGTTGAGCGCGAGGCCGATCTTGATGGCGGACTCGATGCCGATCGCGTTGACGACGGGCAGCGAGCCGGGCAGACCGAGGCAGGTGGGGCAGGTCTGCGAGTTGGGCTCGGCGCCCAGCTCGGTCGAGCAGCCGCAGAACATCTTGGTCTTGGTGCCGAGCTCGACATGGACCTCAAGGCCCATGACGGGGTCGAACGAGGCGAGAGCGTCCTCGTACGACAGCAGTTCGGTGAAGGTGGTCACGGTGAAACTTTCCCTCTCAGCCCAGCAGGACGTCGTCGTCGCCCAGGCGCTTCAGCTCGCGGTACAGGATCGCGAGGCCGGTGACGATGGCGGCGGCGGACACGACGGCGTCGACGAGCTTCAGCGTGTCGTGCTCGGTGCGGGCCTTCTTGACCTGCTTGATCACGCCTAGGGCACCGAAGGCGGTGGTGCCCATCGACAGGTACGTGCCGGTCTTGGACTTCTTGAAGCCCTTGGCCTTGGACAGTGCACTGGTGCTCACAGGGACGGTGCCTCCTCAAGCAGCGGGTGACCCCAGCGTGCGACGAAGGCGGCCTCTACGGCGGCGCCGACCATGTACAGCCGGTCGTCCTTCATCGCGGGGGCGATGATCTGGAGGCCGACCGGCAGGCCGTCCTCCGGCGCCAGGCCGCAGGGCAGCGACATGGCGGAGTTGCCTGCCAGGTTGGTCGGGATGGTGCACAGGTCCGCGAGGTACATGGCGAGCGGGTCGTCGGTGCGCTCACCGATGGCGAAGGCGGTGGTCGGGGTCGTCGGGGAGACGATCACGTCGACCTGCTCGAAGGACTTCTCGAAGTCCTTGGTGATGAGCGTGCGGACCTTCTGGGCGGAGCCGTAGTACGCGTCGTAGTAGCCGGAGCTCAGCGCGTACGTGCCGAGGATGATGCGGCGCTTGACCTCGTCGCCGAAGCCGGCTTCGCGGGTCAGGGCGGTGACGTCCTCGGCGGACTTCGTGCCGTCGTCGCCGACGCGCAGGCCGTAGCGCATGGCATCGAAGCGGGCCAGGTTCGAGGAGCACTCGGACGGCGCGATCAGGTAGTACGCGGCCATCGCGAGGTCGAAGGAGGGGCAGTCCAGCTCGACGATCTCGGCGCCCAGCTCCTTGAGGAGCTCGACCGACTCGTTGAAGCGCTGGACGACACCGGCCTGGTAGCCCTCACCGGCGAACTGCTTGACGACACCGATGCGCATGCCGGCGACGGAGCCGTTGCGGGCCGCCTCGACGACCGGCGGGACCGGGGCGTCGATGGAGGTGGAGTCCAGCGGGTCGTGGCCGGCGATGACCTCGTGGAGGAGCGCCGCGTCCAGGACCGTACGGGCGCAGGGTCCGCCCTGGTCGAGGGAGGAGGAGAAGGCGACCATGCCGTAGCGGGAGACACCGCCGTACGTGGGCTTCACGCCGACGGTGCCGGTGACGGCGGCGGGCTGGCGGATCGAACCGCCGGTGTCCGTGCCGATCGCGAGGGGCGCCTGGAAGGCGGCCAGCGCGGCCGCGGAGCCGCCGCCGGAGCCGCCGGGGATGCGGGTGAGGTCCCAGGGGTTGCCGGTGGGCCCGTACGCGCTGTTCTCGGTGGAGGACCCCATGGCGAACTCGTCCATGTTGGTCTTGCCGAGGATGACGACGTCGGCTTCCTTGAGCTTGCGCGTCAGGGTGGCGTCGTACGGCGGGATCCAGCCTTCGAGGATCTTCGAACCGACGGTGGTCGGGACCCCGACGGTGGTGAAGATGTCCTTGAGGGCGAGCGGGACGCCGGCCAGCGGGCCCAGCTCCTCGCCGCGCTCGCGCTTGGCGTCGACGGCGCGCGCCTGGGCGAGGGCGCCCTCGCGGTCGACGTGCAGGAAGGCGTGCACCTTCTCGTCGGTCGCGTCGATGCGGGCCAGGTGGGCCTCGGTGACCTCGACGGCCGTGAGCTCGCCGGAGGCGATCTTCTCGGCGGTCTGTGCGGCCGTGAGCTTGATGATCTGGTCAGTCATGGTTGTTAGTCCTCCCCCAGGATCTGCGGCACCTTGAAACGCTGCTGCTCCTGGGCGGGAGCGCCGGAAAGCGCCTGCTCGGGGGTGAGCGACGGTCGGACCTCGTCCGCGCGCATGACGTTCGTCAGCGGCAGCGGGTGGGAGGTCGGCGGGACGTCTTGGTCGGCGACCTCGGAAACGCGGGCGACCGCGCCGATGATGTCGTCGAGCTGTCCGGCGAAGTGGTCGAGCTCTTCGCTCTTCAGTTCCAGACGTGCCAGCCGAGCGAGGTGGGCGACCTCCTCGCGCGTGATGCCAGGCATGCAGCGATCCTCTGGGGGTGGTGAGTGTGTAGTTTCGTGCCCAATCCTATGGGGCGGGGCCCCGGACCCACGAAACCGTTTCCCCCGGGGCGCTCACGGGACCGCTGCGCGGGCCCTCTCCCCGCCCCGCCCCTTCTCCGTTTCCCGGGGCAGGCCCCGGACCCCGGACGGCCGGCCCGGACCCGGACCCGGGACGGAAGGCCCTGACCCGGGACGGAAGGCCCCGACCACCGCCGGCGGGGTCCGGCACGTCCGGGCCCGGCGGCGCCGGGTCGCCGGACCGGCGGCGGCCGGGTCGCCGCACCGGCGGCGCCGGGGTCGCCGGACCGGCGATCGGCTTACTGGGCCGGGGTCTCCGCCGGGGCCGGGGAGGCCGCCAGTTCCGCCGTGATGTCCGCCGGGCGGCGCCAGCCGCGTTCGCCGCGGGCCAGCAACCAGGCCGTGGCCTCCTGCGGGGGCATGGCGGCCGCGACGAGCCAGCCCTGGACGGCGTCGCAGCCCAGGTCGCGCAAGCGCTCCCAGGTCTCGTCGTCCTCCACGCCCTCGGCGACGACGAGCAGCCCCAGCGAGTGCGCCAGGTCGACGGTGCAGCGGACGATCTCCGCGTCCTGCGCGTCCACCGCGAGCCGCGCCACGAACGAGCGGTCGATCTTCAGCTCGCTGACCGGCAGTCGCCGCAGGTGCACCAGCGAGGAGTAGCCCGTGCCGAAGTCGTCGAGCGACATCTTCACGCCGTGACCGGTCAGGCCCGCCATGGTGTCGGCGGCCCGCTGCGGGTCCTCCAGCAGGACGTGTTCCGTTATCTCCAGCTGGAGACCGCTGGCCGGCACCCCGTGCCGGGCCAGCCGGGCCGCGACGGCGCCCGCGAAGCCGGGCGTGTGGACGTCGCGCGGCGACACGTTGACGGCCACCGGGACCTTCAGGCCCTGCGCCCGCCAGCGCGCCACCTGGGCGAGGGCCGTCTCCAGCACGTACTCGGTGAGGTGGGGCATCAGGCCCGACGTCTCGGCGATCGCGATGAACTCGTCCGGCGACACCCGGCCGCGCTCCGGGTGGACCCAGCGCACCAGGGCTTCGAGCCCTGCCACCTGGCCGTCGAAGCGGACCTTGGGCTGGTAGTGGAGCTCCACTTCGCCGGCGTCGAGGGCCCGGCGCAGATCGCCGAGCAGGCCGAGCCGGTCGGGAGTGTTGCTGTCCCGCTTGGACTCGTAGACCTCCACGCCGGTGCGGTCGCGCTTGGCCTGGTACATGGCGACGTCGGCGCGGCGCAGCAGCCCCTCCGCGTCCAGCGCGTGGTCGGGGAAGACGGCGAGGCCGGCGCTGGCCTCCAGGACGAGGGTGAGGCCGTCCAGGTCGAGGGGTGAGCTGAGCTCTGCGACGAGGTGGCGGGCGACCCGCTGGGCGCTGGTGGTGGAGTCCGCGACGGGCAGGAGCACGGCGAACTCGTCGCCGCCGAGTCGGGCGGCTTCGGCGTCCTCGGGCAGGGCCTGGCGGAGCCGGTCGGCGATCTGGAGCAGCAGCCGGTCGCCGGCGAGGTGGCCCAGCGTGTCGTTGACCGCACGGAACCGGTCCAGGTCGATCAACACAAGAGCTGACCGGGTGCCCAACCGTTCAGCCTCGTCCAGGGCGGACCAGGCCCGCTCCAGCAGCCACTGGCGGTTCGGCAGCCCCGTAAGCGGATCGCGCAGCTGCTCCTCGGCGCGCGCCCGGGCGATCCACAGGGTGGAGTCCAGGGCGATCAGCGGTACGGCGAACAGCGGCAGCAGCACCGGCTGCGTCACGGCGACCACGCAGATCAGCGGGGCGATGCCGAGCAGGGCGACGGCTACTAACGCCTGTCGGAGCAGTGCCGTGCGGGCGACGGTGGGCAGTGCCCCGCCGCGCGGGGTCAGCGCGAGCCACAGCAGCACCTTGGTGACCAGCAGGTAGGCGAGGGCCACCAGGACGATCTCGGGGGCCGCCTCCAGCCCCCAGGTGGTGGGCCGCCACGGGGTCTCCACGGTCGGCGCCTCGCCGAACGCGGCGAGTACGAGGGCTCCCGCGCCGATGCCGAGGATGTCGGTGGCGCCGTGCAGCAGTCCCTGGCGCCAGCGGTGCCGGCGCGCGGCCCCGACGAGGGACACCACCGCGAGCGAGACGAGTCCCGCGGGCACCCACCCGTACAGGACGAGCACGCCGAGGGTGAGGGCTGCGCCCGATCCGGTGCCGCCCCACCAGCGGTCGCGGCCCAGCGCGACCAGGTGGCCGACGATGATGCCGGTCAGGAGGGCGAGCGCCCAGCCGACCGGGCCGCCGGGGAACAGGGCGTGACGGTCACTCAGCGCGGAGACGATGCCGGCCGCGAGGACCACGGCGGACACGCCCACGATGACGACGGGCAGCACGGTGCGCTGCGCCGCTCGTCCCGATCCCGTGCCGCCGTCGAGCGGGTGGGTGTCCGGCGTCCTGGATCCCAGGACTCCGAGCCGGCCCGTCCGCATGGACGGGATCTCCCCGCCGACATCAGGTGACGGGTCGGCGCTTTCGGTGGGTTTCATGCCCGTCCCTCTCACAGCCGGCAATGCCGATGCCACGCGATGGCCCCGATGTCATGCCATCACGGCTGGGAGCGCATCACGCAGCCGTGCACGACAGGCGCCCCCCTCAACAGTAGGACGCGAGAGGCTCCCAGGGGCAGCGGTCGGCGGCGGTTGCCCGAATGCGACCCAGCCATCCTCATCAGTACGGTATCCGCCGAACGGGTGAGTTTGGACCAGGACCCCCGGGTCACCCGTCCGATGATCCGACAGGTCACCGCCCGGCGAATAGCCCTGTACCGGCCTTTTACCACCGGGCGTTGCGCCTGGCGTGCGCCCGCCCGTACGGCCGCATGCCACGCATCCGTTCGCCTTCGCTACTCCCCCGGTACGAGTACTGCCGTGTCGCCCTCGTTTACGGGAGGGTGTTACTCCGTTGCGGTGCTGTCGTCCAGCGGGAGCGCCGCCTCGCGCGCCGCGTCGGGGCCCTGTTCCAGGAGGACCGCGAAGCCCGCGTCATCGAGGACGGCCAGCTTCAACTGCACGGCCTTGTCGTACTTGGAGCCCGGGTTCTCACCGACCACGACGAAGGAGGTCTTCTTCGAGACGGACCCCGTCACCTTGGCGCCGCGGCTCTGCAGGGCCTCCTTCGCACCGTCCCGGGTGTGGCTCTGCAAAGTGCCGGTGACGACGACGGTCAGGCCCTCCAGCGGGCGCGGACCCTCCTCTTCGCCGGAACCCTCCTCCTCCATGCGCACCCCGGCCGCCCGCCACTTGCGCAGGATTTCCTGGTGCCAGTCGACGGCGAACCACTCCTTGACCGCCGCCGCGATGATCGGCCCGACGCCTTCGGTGGTGGCGAGCTCCTCCTCGGTGGCCTGCTCGATCCGTTCGACGGAGCGGAACTCGCGGGCCAGGGTCTCCGCCGCGACGGGGCCCACGTGACGGATCGACAGGCCGTTGATGAAGCGGGCCAGCGGGCGGTCCTTGGCGGCCGCGATGTTCTCCAGCATGGCCAGGGCGTTCTTCTTCGGCTCGCCCTTCTGGTTGGCGAAGACCGTGACGATCTTCTCCTCGCCGGTCTTCGGGTCGTGCTTGGGCAGCCCGCTGTCGCCGTCGAGGACGTACGCCTTGATGGGCAGCAACTGCTCGATGGTGAGGCTGAACAGGTCGCCCTCGTCGAGCATCGGCGGCTGCGCCGGCTCCAGCGGGTTGGTGAGCGCGGCCGCGGCCACCGCGCCGAAGTTCTCGATGTCCAGGCACTGGCGGCCGGCCAGGTAGAACAGCCGCTCGCGCAACTGGGCGGGACAGGTCTGCGCGTTGGGGCAACGGAGGTCGATGTCGCCCTCCTTCATCGGCCGCAGCGCCGTGCCGCACTCGGGGCACTCGGCCGGCATGACGAACTCCCGCTCGGTGCCGTCGCGCAGGTCGACCACCGGGCCGAGGATCTCGGGGATGACGTCGCCGGCCTTGCGCAGGACGACGGTGTCCCCGATGAGCACGCCCTTGGCCTTGACGACCTCCTGGTTGTGCAAGGTCGCGAACTCGACCTCCGAGCCGGCCACCGTCACCGGCTCCACCTGCGCGTACGGGGTCACGCGACCGGTGCGGCCGACGCCGACCTTGATGTCGATCAGCTTGCTGTTGACCTCTTCCGGGGCGTACTTCCAGGCGATCGCCCAGCGCGGGGCGCGGGCCGTGGACCCCAGGCGGCCCTGGAGCGGGATCTCGTCGAGCTTGACGACGACGCCGTCGATCTCGTGCTCCACGGAGTGCCGGTTCTCGCCGAAGTAGGCGATGAACTCGCGGACCTCCGCGAGCGAGGACACCGCCTTGTTGTGTCGGGCCGTGGGCAGGCCCCATTCGCTGAGCAGCTCGTACGCGTGGCTGAGCTTGTCGATGTCGAAGCCCTGGCGGGCGCCGATGCCGTGCACCACCATGTGCAGCGGGCGGGTGGCGGTGACCTTCGGGTCCTTCTGGCGCAGCGAACCGGCCGCCGCGTTGCGCGGGTTGGCGAAGGGCTTGTCGCCGGCCTCGACGAGCCGGGCGTTGAGCTCCTCGAACTTCTCCATCGGGAAGAAGACCTCGCCGCGGATCTCGACCAGATCCGGGATCCGGTCGCCCTTGAGGCGGTCGGGGATGTCCGCGATGGTGCGGACGTTGGGCGTGATGTCCTCGCCGGTGCGGCCGTCGCCGCGGGTGGCGGCCCGGGTGAGGCGGCCCTTCTCGTAGGTGAGGTTGACGGCGAGGCCGTCCACCTTGAGCTCGCACAGGTAGTGGAAATCGGGGGTGTTGACGTCGCGGACCACCCGGTCGGCCCAGGCCGCCAACTCCTCGTCGTCGAAGGCGTTGTCGAGGGAGAGCATGCGCTCGCGGTGCTCGACGGACGCGAAGTCCGTCTCGTACGCCCCGGCCACCTTCTGGGTGGGCGAATCGGGCGTGCGCAGCTCCGGGTACTGCTCCTCCAGCGCCTCCAGCGAGCGCAGCAGCTGGTCGAACTCGGCATCGCTGACGACCGGCTGGTCGCTCACGTAGTACCGGAAGCGGTGCTCCTCGACCTGCTCGGCCAGCAGCGCGTGCTGTTCGCGCACCGCCGCCGGTGCGGCCGTGCCGTCGCCGGCCTGCTTCTGTTCGGCTGCCATGCCCTTGTCCTCCCGTGGCCCGACTGTTTCGTCACTCAGGGTTGTCGGCGAGCGACCTCGCCGCCCTGACGCAGTGCGCCTGCGCCGCGCGGGCGTAGGCGGGCGAGGCGCCCGCCAGACCGCACGCCGGGGTGACCACGACGGACTCGGCGAGAGTCCCCGGAGCCAGCCCCAGCCTGCGCCAAAGCTTCCTGACACCCATGACGCTACCGGCCGGGTCTGACAATGGGGCGTCGGTGCCCGGTACCACTCCGGCGAAGAGTTTCGTGCCGCTTTCCACGGCCTCGCCGATGGCGTCGTCCTCGCGCTCGGTGAGCAAGGAGAAATCGAACGACACCCCCGTGGCGCCCGCCCGCCGGAGCAGCCCGAAGGGCACCTCGGGGGCGCAGGAGTGGACGACGACCTCCCCGTCGTGGACGGCGAACAGCTCGCGCAGGGCGGCCTCGACGACCTGCCGGTCGACGGCCCGGTACGTGCGGTACTTGCTCGCGGACCGCACGCGCCCCAGCAGCACCGCGGTCAGCGACGGCTCGTCGAGCTGGAGCACGATCTCGGCGCCGGGGATGCGCTTGCGGACGTCGGCCAGGTGCTCGCGCAAGCCCTCCGCGAGCGATCCGGCCAGGTCGCGGCAGGCACCGGCGTCCTGCAGCACGGCCTCGCCGCCGTGCAGTTCCAGGGCGGTGGCCAGCGTCCACGGTCCGACGGCCTGGACCTTGAGCTTCCCCTGGTACCCCTGGGTGAACTCCTCCAGGGCGTCGAGGTCCTCGCCGAGCCAGGACCGGGCGCGCCGCGTGTCGCGGCCGGGGCGATCGCTGATCCGCCAGCCGCTGGGCTCGACGTGGGCGTACATGTCGACGAGCAGCCCGAGGGAGCGGCCGATCATGTCCGCGCCGGGTCCGCGGGCGGGCAGCTCGGGGAGGTACGGGAACTGCTCGAAGGACCCCGTGGCGGTCTTGGCGGCCTCGCGGGCGTCGCCGCCGGGGAGGGAGCCGACACCGGTGGCCGAGGCGGTCATCGGCCCGGCCTCACGGTGAGGTCGTTGACCTCGGCGTCGCGCGGCAGGTCGACGGCCATCACGATCGTGGTGGCCACGGATTCGGGGTCGATCCAGTCGGCCGGGTCGTACTCCTTGCCCTCCTGGGAGTGGACCTTGGCCTGCATGGCGGTCGCGGTGCGCCCCGGATAGACGGAAGTGACCCGGATGCCGTTCTGCTTCTCCTCGGCGCGCAGCGAGTCGGCCAGGGCCTTGAGACCGTGCTTGGAGGCGGCGTACGCGCTCCAGTCGGCGTGGGCGGCGAGGCCCGCGCCGGAGTTCACGAAGACGACGGTGGCCTTCGAGGCGCGCAGGGTGGGCAACAGCAGACGGGTGACCTCGGCGGGGGCGATCAGGTTCACGTTGAGCTGCTGGTGCCAGGTCTTGGGGCGCAGCTCGCCGACGGGGCCGAGGTCGACGATCCCGGCGATGTGCAGGAGCGAGTCGATCCGCTCGGGGACGGCCTGCTTGGAGAAGGCCCAGGACAGCCGGTCGGGGTCGGCGAGGTCCCCGACGAGCGCGCGGGAGCCGGGGTAACGCTCGACGAGCTGCTTGCCGCGGGCGGCGTCGCGGGCGAGGAGGACGAGGTCGTCGCCGCGCGCGTGGAGGCGCGCGGCGACGGCGGCGCCGATGCCTGCGCCGGCACCGGTGATCAGGTGAGTAGCCATGCGCCCCATGCTCGCAGGTCGCGGGCACCGGACGGGGCACTGCCCGGACGCCGCCGGAGACCCCGGACCGCCGGCGCGGGCGGGGTCGCCCGCCTGGCCCGGACCTCCCCGGCGGGCCGGGTCGCGGACCGCGCGGATCCGCCCGTGCGGGCCGGGGCCTCCCCTCCTGCCGCCGGCGGCACGGCCCGCCGTTGCGTGACGGCGGTGGGCTCAGTCCGCCGTCGCGGCACGATGGGCCCGCTCGATCGCCGCCCGTGCCCGCGCGGCCCGCTGCTCGGTGACGGCGGGGGCGAAGCCACCGCCGATGAACCTCCCCGGGAGCGCGGCCGCGAGCCGCGCCCGGTGGTCCGCACGCGGCTCGGCCCAGCGTTGCAGCGCCTCGTCCCGTACGGCGTCCAGGGCGGCCGTCCGGTCTGCGGCCGGCGGGGCGAAGCGGGCCGGGGCCGCACGGGCGTGCTCGCTCCAGCGGTCCGCCCAGAACTCCACTGTCCAACCGGGCCAGCGCGCGGACATGCCGCCCGCCTGCGCCACGGCCCCGGTCAGCCACCAGCCGACCCGCCGGGCCGCGGGGTCGAGGTGGATGCCGGCCTCGGCGGGCCCGGCGTACCCGTCCAGCCGGGGGGCTCCGGAGAGTCGGTCGAGCACTGCCGGGCCTTCCGCGACGGGGTGGTCGCCGATGTGCGCGAGGACATGGCAGCGGTCGGCGCCGATCGTCACCACGCAGACCCCCGGGTCGGGGTCGGCGAGCTCCTCGTCGCCGGACTCCAGCGGCGGACCGGGGTACACCGCGTCCCGGCCGCCGGTCGGGCCCAGGCCGAGGTGGGACCGCAGGCCGCTCTGCCCGTCGTACGCCCAGCGGACGTCCCAGCCGGGCCAGCCGAGCCGGAGCAGCCGACACCAGGCGGCGCGGCTGCGCATCGACACCGACCAGCCCTCCTGGGCGAAGACCAGGAGCAGACGGCCGGCGGGGTCGACCAGGGCGCCCGCCTCGCACGCGTCGTCGTCGTACCAGCCGCAGGTCTCCATCCGGTGGCCGCGCAGGAAGGGCAGGACCACCTCCGGGCCGGCGAGCAGGTCGAGGTCCAGGTCCACGGCGCCGTAGGAGGATCCCCGGAGCTCGTACTCCCCGGCGGACCCGATGACGAAGGTGGCCCGGTTGCCCATCAGAGACCGGCGTCGCCGCGCAGGGCGGCCGCGGTCTTCGTGGCGTCGTAGCCGGCCGGCACGCCGTCCACCAGGATGACCTCGCCGGGGATGTGGCGGGTGCGCAGCGGGACGAGGGCCTGGTAGGCCGGGGAGGAGTACCAGGCGCGGGCGCGCTCGATGTCCGGGAAACCGAGGACCACGACGGTTCCCGGGAAGGGCCCTTCCATGACTTCGACCTGCGCTCCGTGGACGAGGAAGCGGCCCTCGAAGGGGTCCATCGTCGACTGGATCTCCTCGATGTAGCGGAGGACGTCCTCGTTCATGGTCTCGGGCCGTATGTGGGCGATGGCGTACGCGGTCACGGTCATGGCCTCCGCAGCGTCAAGTGTCGTACGGGATCGATTGGTTGACTCGATCTTGTCAAGCCGAGGCGGCGGAGGCCATTACTTTCGGGGTCATGCGTGCGCCGGCGCCGGGACGCCGGGCCGGAAGGTCCTGCGGTAGGCGATCGGCGAGATGCCGAGGGCGGTCCGCATGTGCTGGCGCAGCGAGTTGGCGGAGCCGAAGCCGGACCGGTGCGCGACCAGATCGACCGGCAGGTCACTGGACTCCAGCAACTGGCGCGCCAATTCGAGGCGTTGAACGGTGAGCCACTGCACCGGGGTCATGCCGACCTCGTCGCGGAACCGCCGGGTGAAGGTGCGCAGGCTCATCCTGGCGTGCGCGGCCAGCTCGCCCAGCGTGACCGGTTCGGCGAGCCGCTCCAAGGCCCAGGCCCGGGTGGCGGTGGTGGTGGCGACGGTCGGCTCGGGGACGGGCCGGTCGATGTACTGGGCCTGCCCGCCGTCGCGCCAGGGCGGTACGACGCACAGCCGCGCGGCGCGGTTGGCGGCGGCGGTGCCGTGGTCGGCGCGGATCAGGTAGAGGCAGAGGTCGATGCCGGCGGCCACTCCGGCCGAGGTGAGGATGTCGCCGTCGTCGACGAAGAGCACGTCCTCGTCGAGGTTGACGCGCGGGAAGGCCCGCTGGAACTCCGGGGCGTGCACCCAGTGCGTGGTGGCGCGCCGGCCGTCGAGCAGCCCGGCGGCGGCGAGCACCTCGGAGCCGGTGCAGATCGACACGATGCGGGTGCCGGGGCGGATGTGGGCGAGGGCGTCGACGAGGGCCTGCGGCAGGGGCTCGCCGCGCAGCAGGCCGGGCATGGCGTGGGTGGGCGGGACGATCACGGTGTCGGCCGCGGCGAGGGCCTCGGAGCCTGCGGTGACACCGATGGAGAAGCCCGCGTCGCTGGTCACGGGCTGCCCGTCGGCCGTGCAGACGGTGACCTCGTACAGGGCGCCGCCGTCCTCGGTGCGGGCGTTGCCGAAGACCCGTGAGGGCATGCCGAGCTCGAAGGGGGCGACGCCCTCAAGGGCGAGTACGGCGATTCGATGCAAAGCGGGCATGGCCAGATTCTGTCACATGGTGGCCGTACGGCCAATACCAGACGGAGCTGCGGGCCGCCAAGCTGGTGTCACCACCGGGGAAACCGGTACGGAACATCACCAAGCATTACCAAGGAGACAGTCATGCGCGCGGTCGTCGTCAGCCAGTGGGGTGGGCCCGAGGTTCTCACCGAGGTCGAGACGGAGCGGCCCGAGCCGGGCCTGAACGAGATCCTCGTCCGGGTCCGCGCGGCGGGGGTGAACCCGGTGGACTGGAAGACCCGGGCCAGCGGCGGTCTGATCGGCTGGGGCGAGGTCCCGATGGTCGGCTGGGACGTGTCGGGCACCGTCGAAGCGGTCGGTCCGGGCGTGACCCTGTACCGCGCGGGCGACGAGGTGTACGGCATGCCGAACTTCCCGCGCCAGGCCGGCGGCTACGCCGAGTACGTGGTCGCCCCGGCGCGCCACTTCGCCCGCAAGCCGGCGTCCCTGGACCACGTGCAGGCGGCGGCCCTGCCGCTGGCGGCGCTGACCGCCTGGCAGGCGCTGGTGGACACGGCCGGGGTCGCGGCCGGGCAGCGGGTGCTGGTGCACGCGGCGGCCGGCGGTGTCGGCCACCTGGCCCTGCAGATCGCCAAGGCTCGTGGGGCGTACGTCATCGGCACGGCGAGCGCGGCCAAGCACGAGCTGCTGCGCGAGCTGGGCGCCGACGAGGTGATCGACTACCGCACCACCGACTTCGAGGACGCCGTCTCCGACGTGGACGTCGTGATCGACGCGGTGGGCGGGGACTACGGACAGCGCTCGCTGAAGGTGCTCAAGCCGGGCGGCCACCTGGTGACCCTGCCGGGCCCGGACGGCCTCCCGACCGACCCGCACGGCGTGCACGCCTCCTGGGTCCTGGTGGAACCGGACCTCAAGGGCCTGGAGGAGATCGCCGCGCTGGCCGACCGGGGCCTGCTGAGGCCGCTGGTCGACACGGTGCTGCCGCTGGAGCAGGCCGCGAAGGCCCACGAGATCGGCGAGCAGGGCCGGACCACCGGCAAGATCGTCCTCACGGTGGCCTGAGGGCCGGGCCGGACCTGTCGGGCGCGTCGGACGCGCCCGTCGGGCCGGGCCGAGGCGGCGGCGTCACATGGGCCTGGCGAACATCTGCACGGCGCGGTCGCCCGAGACTCCGACGCCCGTCTCGGTGAAGTTGCAGTTCAGCACGGCCTTCTTGTGGGGTGCACTGTTCAGCCAGCCGTCGACGTGCGCCTTGGAGTCGGGGAAGCCCGAGGAGACGTTCCCGCCCCAGGAGCTCCAGTTGTAGCCGACCCGGTCGAGCCGGGTCCCCTCGTTGGAGCCGTCGGACCCGGTGTGTCCGTTGAGGTTGTTCTCGGCCATGTCCTCGGCGTGGGTCTGCGCGGCCTGGGTGAGCTTCGGGTTCACGGTCAGCGCGGGGCATCCGGCCTTGGCCCGCTCCGCGTTGACCAGCGAAACGATCTCACCGGCGTTCGAGTCCCGCACGGTGTCGGGCACGGCCGCGGCGGCCGCGCCGGAGGCGGCCCCGGTGAACAGCAGCGGGGCCGCGCAGGCGGCCACGGCCAGACGACGGACGCGATGGGTTCTGGTGCTCATGTGGTGTCCCCTTGGCGGTACGGCCCGGAGGTTCCTGCCCCCTCCCACCCCCGGAATCTGAACTTCCGAGTCTGGCCGCACAGCCCGCCGCCCGCACCCGGGACGGCGGGCACCCTTGCCCGGTCCGGGTCAGACCGCGGCGGCCGCGGCCCTGGTGGTGGTCGCGATGGTGGCGGAGCCGACCACGCGGGTGCCGTCGTAGAGCACGATCGCCTGGCCGGGGGCGACGCCGCGGACCGGCTCGGTGAAGGAGACCCGCAGCTCGCCCTCGACGACCTCGGCGAAGACCTCGGTCTCGCCGCCGTGGGCGCGCAGCTGGGCGGTGTAGGTGCCCGGGGCGGCGGCCACGGCTCCGCACCAGCGGGGGCGGATCGCGGTGAGGGCGGTGACGTCCAGGGCCTCGACGGGTCCGACGGTGACGGTGTTGTTCACCGGCGAGATGTCGAGGACGTAGCGCGGCTTGCCGTCGGGCGCGGGGTGGCCGATGCGCAGGCCCTTGCGCTGGCCGATGGTGAAGCCGAAGGCGCCGTCGTGGGTGCCGACCTTCTCACCGGTGGCCCCGTCGACGATGTCGCCCTCGGCCTTGCCCAGGCGGCTCGCGAGGAAGCCCTGGGTGTCGCCGTCGGCGATGAAGCAGATGTCGTGACTGTCGGGCTTCTTCGCGACGGCCAGACCGCGCTCCTCGGCCTCGGCGCGGATCTCTTCCTTGGTGGTGAGGGTGTCACCGAGCGGGAAGAGGGCGTGGGCGAGCTGCTTCTCGTCGAGGACGCCGAGGACGTACGACTGGTCCTTGGCCATGTCGGAGGCGCGGTGCAGCTCGCGGGTGCCGTCCTCGTTCAGGACGACGGTGGCGTAGTGGCCGGTGCAGACGGCGTCGAAGCCGAGGGCGAGGGCCTTGTCCAGCAGGGCCGCGAACTTGATCTTCTCGTTGCAGCGCAGGCAGGGGTTCGGGGTGCGCCCGGCCTCGTACTCGGAGATGAAGTCCTCGACGACGTCCTCGCGGAAGCGCTCGGCCAGGTCCCAGACGTAGAACGGGATGCCGATGACGTCGGCGGCGCGGCGGGCGTCGCGGGAGTCCTCGATGGTGCAGCAGCCGCGGGCGCCGGTCCGGAAGGACTGTGGGTTCGCGGAGAGCGCGAGGTGGACGCCGGTCACGTCGTGCCCGGCTTCGACCGCGCGGGCGGCGGCAACGGCGGAGTCCACGCCGCCGGACATGGCGGCCAGGACGCGAAGGGGGCGGGCGGTGCGCGGCAGGTTCTCAGTCATAGCACCGTCCAGGGTACGGGGGAACCGGCCGGGGTCACAGCGCGTTATCGGGTACGGGGGGTGGATCACATGGGGAGCAAGGTCGGCAGGGCCGAGGGGGCGCCGAAAGCCGCGCCGCGCAGGACGCGCCGGATGGTGCTGTTCGGGGGGCTCGCGGTCTTCACCGCGGCGGCGATCGCCGGACAGGACGAACTGCGGCGCGCCTGGTGGCTGCTGCCGGGAGTGGGCAAGCCGCGGAAGGAAGGTGAGGTCGACCACGCTGGCGTGGGCTGGACGGCGGCCTCGCCGGCGAACTGGCGACTGGCGGACCGGCCCGACGACTACCGGGTGGACCGGATCGTCGTCCATGTCACACAGGGCAGCTTCGCGTCGTCGGTGGATGCGTTCAAGAACCCGTGGCACCAGGCGTCGGCGCACTACATAGTCGGCCAGGACGGCCGTATCGAGCAGATGGTGCGCGAGCTGGACGTCGCCTTCCACTCGGGCAACCGCTCGATGAACGAGCGCAGTGTGGGCATCGAGCACGAGGGCTTCGTGGACCGGCCGCAGGACTTCACGGACGCGCTGTACGCGGCCTCGGCCCGGCTGGCCGCGGACGTCTGCCGCAGGTACGGCATACCCGTGGACCGTACGCACATACTGGGCCACTCCGAGGTCCCGGGCGCCGACCACACCGACCCGGGCCCGCACTGGGACTGGAACCGCTACCTGGGCCTGGTCCGCTCGGAACTCGCAGCGGCCCCCCACTGACCAGCGGGGGCCGCCCGGGCTCCGGGCCCTAGCTGAGGCCTGCCGTGCGGGCGCGTTCGACCGCCGGGCCGATCGCGGCGGCGACGGCCGCGACGTCCTCCTTGGTGGAGGTGTGACCGAGGGAGAAGCGCAGGGTGCCCCGGGCCAGTTGCGGGTCGGTGCCGGTGGCCAGCAGGACGTGGCTGGGCTGGGCCACGCCCGCGGTGCAGGCCGAGCCGGTGGAGCATTCGATGCCCTGGGCATCCAGCAGGAGCAGCAGCGAGTCGCCCTCGCAGCCGGGGAAGCTGAAGTGCGCGTTGGCCGGCAGCCGGTCGTCGGGGTCGCCGCCGAGGACGGCGTCGGGTACTTCCCGCAGGACGGCGGCGACCAGTTCGTCACGCAGCCCGCCGATCTCGGTGGCGAACCGCTCGCGCCGTTCGGCGGCGATCACGGCGGCCACCGCGAAGGCGGCGATGGCGGGCACGTCGAGGGTCCCGGAGCGGACGTGCCGCTCCTGGCCGCCGCCGTGCAGGACGGGGACGGGGCTCTGGTCGCGGCCGAGCAGCAGCGCGCCGATGCCGTAGGGGCCACCGATCTTGTGGGCGCTGACGGTCATCGCGGCGAGGCCGCTGTCACCGAAGCGGACGTCG
Organism: Streptomyces sp. NBC_00597; assembly: GCF_041431095.1. Lineage (GTDB taxonomy): Bacteria > Actinomycetota > Actinomycetes > Streptomycetales > Streptomycetaceae > Streptomyces. The sequence continues at coordinate 6,311,556 of NZ_CP107757.1, read as the reverse complement.
AGCTGCCCGAAGGCCTGGACGGCGTCGGAGTGCAGGGGGATCGCGAACTCGCGGGCCACTGCCGCGAGTTCATGGACCGGCATGACGGTGCCGATCTCGTTGTTGGCCCACATGACGGTGGCCAGGGCCACGTCGTCGGGGTTGCGTGCAATGGCTTCGCGCAGGTCCTCGGGGTGCACGCGGCCGTGGCGGTCGACGGGCAGGTACTCGACGCGGGCTCCCTCGTGCTCGCCGAGCCAGTGAACGGCGTCGAGGACGGCGTGGTGCTCGACGGGGCTGGCGAGCACCCGGGTCCGGGCGGGGTCCTGGTCGCGGCGGGCCCAGTACAGGCCCTTGACGGCGAGGTTGTCGGCCTCCGTGCCGCCCGCGGTGAAGACCACCTCGCTCGGGCGGGCGCCGAGTGCCTCGGCGAGGGCCTCGCGGGCCTCCTCGACGGTACGGCGGGCGCGACGGCCGGCGGCGTGGAGGGAGGACGCGTTACCCGTGGCGGCGAACTGCGCGGTCATCGCCGCAGCGGCCTCCGGGAGCATCGGAGTGGTGGCGGCGTGGTCGAGGTAGGCCATGATCCCCTGATTCTACGAGCCCGCTCCCCGCGCCCGGACCCCGCGTACCCCCGCCCCTCCCGGCGGTAGTGCGCGCGGGCCCCGGGCGGGCCGGCGCCTGGGCCGCGTCCGCGGGCCCGACCTAGCGGGGGGCTCGCGCCAGCTGGCGGGACTGGGCCACCAGGTGGTTCGAGGAGTCCCAGACCTCGGCGTCCTCCTCCAGGAAGCCGCCGGCCAGGTTCCGGGTGGTGATGGAGATCCGCAGCGGACCGGGGGCCGGGCGCCGGCGGATGTGGGTGGTGAGCTCGATGGTCGGGCTCCAGCCCATCAGACCCAGGTCGAAGCAGGTCGGCGGTAGCGCGTCCACCGCGAGCAGCATCGACAGCGGGTCCGCGTCACGGCCGTCGGCCAGCTCGAACCAGGCCCGCATTTCACCCTTCCCGGACGGCGCACCGAGCGCCCAGCCCGCCGTAGCCGGGTCGAGCCTCAGCCGGAGCCGGTCCACGATGGCGTTGCTGCCGGGGATCGGGGCCGGACCGGCCTCCGGGCCGAGGCAGTCCCCGTAGGACGGGATCACCGGCGGGACCGCCGTGGTGCGGACGTCGTCCGGGAGGGAGGCGAGGTCGCCGTACGAGGCGACGACCCGGATCCGCTCGATCTCGGCGCCGCTCTCGTCGTACTGGAAGAGGGAGGCCTGGCCGGTGGAGAGGGTGCGCCCCACCCGGACGACCTCGGTGCGGATCACCGCGGGGCCGGGTACCGACGAGGTCAGGTAGTGCGCGGAGACGGTGAAGGGGTCCGGGTGCGGCAGGGCCGCCGACAGCGCCCGGCCGACCAGGGCCAGCAGATAGCCGCCGTTGACGGCGCTGATGATCGTCCACCCCGCGGAGAGCTCCGCTTCGTACACGCCGGGTTCGCCCGCGCGCTCGGTGACGGTGGTGTCGCGGTCGAACTCGCTGTCGCCGATGGATGCCTGGGCCGCTGCGTATGCCATGAATTCGACACTACAACGCGAAGCTACTAAGCGGTAGCTTTTGTTTGTGACACGCTGATTACGGCTCTTCGGCCACCGAGGAGCGGCGGTTCCAGGCCAGCGGGGCCCGCCAGTGGTAGGTCATGGCGAGGAGCCGGAGCACGAACGTGGTGACGATCGCGAGGGCGGTGGTCATCGCGTTGAGCACGCCGAAACCGATGAACACGGCCACCATCGAGGCGCCGACCATGGCGGGGACGGCGTACATCTCGCGGTCGCGCAGCAGCGACGGCACCTCGTTGGCGAGCACGTCGCGCAGCACGCCCCCGCCGACGGCGGTGGCCAGGCCCAGCGCGGCGGACGCGGTGAGTCCGAGGCCGAACTCGTACGCCTTGGTCGTGCCCGTCACACAGAACAGCGCGAGGCCGGCGGCATCGCAGACGTTGATGGCGCGGTTGATCCGCTGCACCTCGGGGTGCAGGAAGAAGACGAGGCCGGCCGCGATCAGCGGCGTGACGAAGAAGCTGAGCTCGCCGAAGGCGGCGGGCGGGACGGCACCGATGACGAGGTCGCGGAAGAGGCCGCCGCCGAGGGCGGTGACCAGGGCGAGGACGCAGATGCCGAAGACGTCGAAGTTCTTGCGTACGGCGAGCAGGGCGCCGGCGGTGGCGAAGACGAAGATGCCGGCGAGGTCCAGGGCATGCTGGATCCCGGGCGGGAAGAGATCGTGGAGCACTGCCCCATTGTGCCGCCCGGCCGGCCGGCAGTTCGACCGGCCGCCCCGGCACCCCCGGGCCGGCCGCGCCGGGGGTGCCGCAAACGCCGGGGCCCGGCTCCGTGGGGGCGGAGCCGGGACGCCGGGGCGACGGGGGCGGGGTCAGTCCGCGATCGTGGCCACTGCCTCTGCGGCACCCGGGAGGGCGGTGTCGCCGGGGGCTTGGTCGGGGGCGTTCTCCGGGTGGTGGCAGGCCACCTGGTGACCCGTGGCCAGGGCCAGCATCGGCGGCTCCTGCGTCGTGCAGATCTGCGTGGCCTTCCAGCAGCGGGTGTGGAAGCGGCAGCCGGAGGGCGGCGAGATCGGCGACGGGACGTCGCCCTTGAGCAGGATGCGGCCACTCTTGGTGCCGCGCCGGCGCGGGTCCGGCACCGGTACGGCCGACAGCAGCGCCTTGGTGTACGGGTGCATCGGGTTCTCGTACAGCGACTTGCGGTCGGTCAGCTCCACGATCTTGCCGAGGTACATCACCGCGATGCGGTCCGACACGTGCCGGATGACCGACAGGTCGTGCGCGATGATCACGTAGGTGAGGCCGAGCTCCTCCTGGAGGTCGTCCAGCAGGTTGACCACCTGGGCCTGGATCGACACGTCCAGCGCCGAGACCGGCTCGTCGGCGACGACCAGCTTCGGCTTGAGGGCCAGCGCGCGGGCGATGCCGATGCGCTGGCGCTGGCCGCCCGAGAACTCGTGCGGGTAGCGGTTGTAGTGCTCCGGGTTGAGGCCCACCAGCGACAGCAGCCGCTGGACCTCCGCCTTCAGTCCGCCCTCGGGCTGGACGCCCTGGAGCTTGAAGGGGGCGCCGACGATCGTGCCGACCGTGTGCCGGGGGTTGAGCGAGCCGTACGGGTCCTGGAAGATCATCTGCACGTCGCGGCGCAGCGGACGCATCCCGGAGACCCCGAGGTGCGTGATGTCGCGCCCCTCGAACTCGACGGTGCCGCCGGTGGGCTCCAGCAGGCGGGTGATCAGCCGGCCCATCGTCGACTTGCCGCAGCCGGACTCGCCGACCACGCCGAGCGTCTCACCGCGCCGGACGTCGAAGTCGATGCCGTCGACGGCCTTGACGGCCCCGACCTGCCGGCGCAGCAGCCCCTTGCTGATGGGGAAGTGCTTGACCAGGCCGGTCACCTTCAGCAGCGGCTGCTCCTCGGCCGCAGCCGCGGAGCCCTTGGCCGCGGGGTCCTTCTTCATGTCGGTCACAGCTTCGGCGCAATCTCTTCGGTCCAGATCCGGGTCCGCTCCTCATGCGACATGTGGCAGGCGGACCAGTGCCGGCTGCCGTCCTCGGTCAGCTCGGGCCGCTGGGTGCGGGTGATGCCGCCCTTGGGGACGTCGGCGTACGGGCAGCGCGGGTTGAAGGCGCAGCCGCTCGGGATGTTGATGAGGCTGGGCGGCGAGCCCTTGACCGGGATCAGGCGCTCGGTCTGCTCGCGGTCGATGCGCGGCATGGAGCCGAGCAGGCCCCAGGTGTAGGGGTGGCGCGGCTCGTAGAAGACCTTCTCCGCGGTGCCGCGCTCGACGCACCGGCCGCCGTACATCACGAGGATCTCGTCGGCCATCTCGGCGACCACGCCGAGGTCGTGCGTGATCATGATGACCGCGGAGCCGAACTCCTTCTGCAGGTCGCGGATCAGGTCGAGGATCTGCGCCTGGACGGTGACGTCGAGGGCGGTGGTCGGCTCGTCCGCGATGAGCAGTTCGGGGTTGTTGACGAGCGCCATCGCGATCATCGCGCGCTGGCGCATGCCGCCGGAGAACTCGTGCGGGTACGCGTCCACGCGCCGGTGGGGCTCGGGGATGCCGACCCGGTCGAGCATCTCGACCGCGCGGGTGCGGGCGGTCTTCTTGTCGACGTTCTGGTGGGTGCGGTACGCCTCGATGATCTGCTTGCCGACCGAGTAGTACGGGTGCATCGCGGACAGCGGGTCCTGGAAGACCATGGCCATCTTGCGCCCGCGCAGCCTGCGCACGTGGTCGGCGTCGGCCCGTACGAGGTCCTCGCCGTCGAGCACGACCTGGCCCGAGATGTGCGGGCGGCTGCGGGCGTTGCCGGTGCGGTGCAGGCCCATGATGGCCAGCGAGGTCACCGACTTGCCGGAGCCGGACTCGCCGACGATGCCGAGGGTCTTGCCGCGCTCCAGGTCGAAGGAGAGCCCGTCGACGGACTTGACGAGGCCGTCGTCGGTCGGGAAGTGCACCTTGAGGTCGCGTACGGAGAGGAAGGCCGCGCTCGTCGACGGGCCGGTCTCCGGCGGGCCGGCCTGCTCGGGTACGAACGCGGGGCCGCCGGCGACGTGGCCGACGACCGGTTCGCGGTCGGCGGACTCGCCGGAGCCTGCGCCGTTGGTGGGGTTCTCGGTCACGTCAGCCTCACGCGCGGGTCGATGACGGCGTACAGCAGGTCCACGATCAGGTTGGCCATCACCACGAAGAGTGCGGCGAGCAGGGTGACGCCCATGATCACGGGCAGGTCGCCCTGGCCGATGGCGGCGACGGCCGCCGTCCCCAGACCCTGGAAGTTGAAGGTCGTCTCGGTGAGCACCGCGCCGCCGAGGAGTCCGCCGAGGTCCAGGCCGAACATCGTGACGATCGGGGTGAGGGTGGAGCGCAGGGCGTGCTTGCGGATGACCACGCCCTCCTTGAGTCCCTTGGCGCGGGCGGTGCGGATGTAGTCCTCGCCGAGCACTTCCAGCATCGTGGCGCGGGTGATGCGGGCGTAGGTGGCGGCGAAGAGGAAGGCCAGGGTCACCCAGGGCAGGATCAGGGAGTTGAGCCAGGCCACCGGATCCTCGGTGAGCGGTTTGTAGTTGGACACGTCCAGCCAGCCGAGGCTGTAGACGAAGATCGCGGGGGCCACCATGCCGGTGAAGAAGATCGGCAGCGAGACACCGGCGAGCGCGCCGACCATGACGGTGCGGTCGATGGCGGTCCTGCGTTTGAGCGCCGAGACCACGCCCGTGGCCACACCGGCGATCACCCAGATGACCGCTGCGCCGAGGGCCAGCGAGAGGGTGACCGGCATGCGGTCGACCATGGTCTCCCAGACGGGTGCCTCGGTCTTGAAGGAGTAGCCGAAGCAGGGGGCGGCGCAGTGGGTGACATCGGTGCCGCCGTCGTAGTCGCGGCCGACGAAGATGCCCTTGACGAAGGTCAGGTACTGCTCGGAGATGGGCTTGTCGAAGCCCATCTTCACGCGGATGCCCGCCAGGGCGGTCTCGTTGGTCTCGCGGCCGGCGTACATGAGGGCCGGATCGCTGCCTGTGATCTTGGGGACCGCGAAGAAGATGCCGAAGGTGACCACGGAGACCACCAGCAGCGTGGCGACGACGTTGAACAGCCGCCGTATGAGGTAGACGAGCACTGCAGTCGGCCGCCCGGGGCGGGCGGCTGCCGTCCCTCGTGGGACGACAGCCGCCGCCTGCGGCCTTCACCTGCCCTTCGGACTAGCGCATGTGCGGTGAAGGCACTTGCCTGTTGTTACGTGACGACTCGACGACTCGGCTACTTGGCGGCGATGCCGACCGTGGCCAGGTCGATCTTGCCCATGGAGTCGTTGAAGTAGACGTTCGTCAGACGCGGGTTGTGGTAGACGAAGGCCTTGTCGAAGTTGATGGGAAGGTAGAGCGCCTTCTCCATGACCTTCTTGTTGATGTCCGTGTAGAACGGAGCAGCAGCTTCCGGAGTCGCGGCGGCCGCAGCCGTCTTGAAGAGCTCGTTGATCTCCGGGTCGTTGATCTCGGTGTAGTTGTTGTTGCCGTTCGGCTGGATGAACTTGCCGTCGACGAGCGGCTGCAGGAAGCCCGAACCGGAGTTGTAGTCGGCGCCCCAGCCCATCACGATGATGCCGTAGCCCTTCTTCTTCACGTTCTCGGGCGAACCGATCACGGAGGAGGAGAGCTTGCCGTCGTACTGGTCGATGGTGACCTTGATGCCGACCTTGGCGAGCGACGCCTGGAGGGACTCGGCGGTCTTCACCTCGGGGGCGCGGTTGTTGCGGACCGCGATGGTGGTCTCGAACCCGTCCGGCTTGCCACAGGCCTTGAGGGCCTCCTTGGCCTTGGCCTCCTGCGGCTCGCCCTTGGTCAGGTTCCACGGGTCGTAGCTCTTGTCGGAGCCGGGGATGCCGGGCGGCAGCATGTTCGCGCCGAGGTCACCGCTGGTCGGGCCACCGCGGGCGGTCTGGAGCGACTTCGGGTCGGCGGCGTAGATGACGGCCTTGCGGCACTCGACGTTGTCGAACGGCGCGACCGTGGTCGGGAAGGCGAAGTAGCGGATGTAGCCCGTGAACGGGTTGTCCGCGTTCTTCTTGAGGTTCTCGTCCTTGAGGACCTTGTTCTTGCCGGCCTGCTGCATGCCCGTGCCGTCGATGGCGAGGTCGATGTCGCCGGACAGCAGACGCGCGTCCATGTCGTCCGGGTTGGTGGTCACGGTGAAGGAGACCTTGTCCGGCAGACCCTTGCGGATCGTGTCGGTCTTCGGGTCCCAGTTCTCGTTGCGGACGAAGGTCGCGCCCTTGCTCGCGGTGAAGCTCTCGACCTTGTACGGGCCGGTGGAGACCGGCTTGTTGGTGTACGTGGCGCCGGTGTCCTTGGCCGCCGGGACCGGCGAGGAGGACGGCATGGCCAGCAGGTAGCTGAAGTCGGAGTTGGCGCTCGCCAGGTTGAAGACGATCGTCTTCTCGTCCGGCGTCTCGACGGACTTCAGGCCCATCTTGTTGGCGTCGGTGTCCTTGTACGGGCCGGGGTACTTCTGGCCCTGGTCGAGGAGGTCGATCAGGTAGGTGGGACCGCCGGACAGCACGTCCTGCGCGAAGACGCGCTCGATGCCGTACTTGAAGTCCTTCGAGGTGATCGGCGTGCCGTCCTCGAACTTCACGCCGTCCTTGATCTTGAGGGTGTACGTCTTGCCCTCGTTGCTCAGGACCGGCAGACCCTCGGCGAGGTCCGGGACGAGCTTGCTGCCGTCCTTGCCCGGCTTGCTGTCGTACGCGAGCAGCTGGCGCACGTAGAGGCGCTGGATGTCCCACACGAAGCCGTAGTAGGCACGCGCCGGGTCGAGGTAGTCGACGTCCTGGGGCGACCAGAGCTTGAGCTCGCCGCCCTTGGCGTCCGAGGGGTTCACCATGCCGGTGGTGGCCGCGTTGAACGCGGCGCCGCCGGCTCCCTTGCCCTCGTCCTTCTTGCCGTCACTGCCACCGCACGCGGCGGTCAGGGACAGGGCGGCGATCACGGCGGTGATCGCGAATGCCTGCTTTCTGCGGATCACGTTGGTCCAACCTCCATTGGTGGGTGAATCGATGAAGCGGTTCAGCTGCCCTTGGGGTCGAGTGCGTCACGCAGCCCGTCCCCGAAGAGGTTGAACGCCAGGACGGTGATGAAGATCGTGATACCGGGGACCACCATGTACGCGGGGTCGTCCTGGTAGATGGGGATGGCGTCGGACAGCATCTTTCCCCAGGAGGCGGTGGGCGGTTTGACGCCGGCGCCGAGGAAGCTGAGGGCCGCCTCCGTCAGGATGTTGGTCGGGATGAGCAGCGTCGAGTAGACGAGGATCGGCGCGAACAGGTTGGGCAGCAGCTCCTTGATCAGGATGTAGCCGCGGCCGGCCCCGAGGCTGCGCGCGGCCTCGACGTACTCGCGCTCCCGCAGGGAGATCGTCTGGCCTCGCACGATGCGGCCGATGTACGGCCAGCCGAAGAAGCCGATGACGACGATCAGTACGCCCATGCGTACGCCCGAACCCGAGAACCCCCAGAGGGAGTTGGGGACGACCGACACCAGGGCGATGGTGAACAGCAGCTGCGGGAACGCGAGCAGCAGGTCCATCAGGCGGCTGATCAGGCCGTCGACCCAGCCGCCGATGAAACCGGCGAGTGCGCCGAGCAGGCTGCCTATGGTGACCGACACGAAGGCCGACAGGAAGGCGACGACCAGGGAGATCCGGGCGCCGTAGACGATCCGGCTGAACACGTCTCGCCCGTTGGTGGGTTCGACGCCCAGCAGGTAGTCGGAGCTCATGCCGCCGAAGGAGCCGAGCGGCGTGCCCAGATCCGGGTCGATCAAGTCCTCGTGGAAATCGTTGGGCGGGTGGCCCAGCAGGCTCACGATCTGCGGTGCGAAGACCGCCACCAGGATCAGGAGGATCACGACCACTCCGCCGGTCAGCGCGACCTTGTCGCGCTTGAGCCGCATCCAGGCGATGCGGCCGGGCGAGCGGCCTTCGATGGCCTTGGCAGGGACGTCGGCTACGGACACGGGTGCGGGTGCTTCCGCGCTCGTGTCATGCAGTGGTGCCGTCATCGTGGTGGGGACCCCTCTCGGCCGACGGGTTGCCGGCCCATGCCCGCCGCTGTGGCGGCGTTGGTGCGGAGTGGCGCTCGGAGTGCGTGGTGACACGCGGGACGCGTGTTGAGGTGCAGGAACTGCGGGAAGTGCGGTGCAAAGCCACAAGCGAAACGCAATGAACGAACCGGGTCTTGGAGGACTGACCGGCTCTTGGGTGGGGAGTCTTCATCGGCGCTGCGATCAGCCGCCAGACCCGCAGATGAATGGATGCGCAACCGTGATGTGAGGGCTGGGTTCCCGTTATCCGGACTTCGCTCTCGCCTGAGCGGAGCAACACCGTCCGTTCGGTACACAATCGGACATGGCGCCCAACTCGCGGTAGGACCATGCCTTTTGGACCCACAACAGTGGTGAAATCCGGACAAGCCGAAGGCCGCAGGGAACGATGGTTCCCTGCGGCCTTCGGCTCGTTTCGATACGCCCGTCTCAGTGGCCGGGCATCCCTCGGACGGCCGCCCGGGGGGCGCCGCGCCCGGGCCGGGCGACCCCGGGTCAGTACGCGGCCTGGCCCTCTCGGTCGTAGAAGGGGCGGGTCTGGGCGCGCAGCCACATCGCGACCGGGTCGTGCTCGTCCGCCAGCGCCACCGTGCACACCGGCACGCCCTCGGGGACCGCGCCGACCGACTGGCGCATCATCTCCCGTACGGATTCCAGCGCGGGCGCGGAGGCGTCGTACAGGTCGAGCCCGACCGCGAGGTACGGCGAGCCCAGCGAGGGCTGCACCCAGGCGCGGCGCAGCGAGCGGACGGCGGGGGTGCGGTGCGCGTGCTGGGTCAGCAGCCCGTAGAACTGCGGGAGCTCCAGGGCGGGCTCGGACAGCCGCAGCGGCCCGGCCGGCATCCGGTCGAGGCCGGTGGCGATCCGGCGCAGGTCGGCCCAGGGAATGCCGAGGCCGCCGCCCTGGGCGTGCGGATTGAGCCACAGGCCCCAGCGGTCCGGGTACAGCGCGCGGGCGATGTCCCGGCCGGTGACCACCTCGTAGCCCCGGTTCCAGCCGCTGGCGGCCAGCTCCTGGGGCGAGGTCACGCAGGGCGCGTACCCGAGGCCCTCGACCTCCATGCCGCCGTACTGGGCGTCCGGGGAGCCCGGCTGGCCCTGCCAGAGCAACATCCACAGGCGGCCCTCGGCGAGGGCGTGCAGAAGCGACTCGTAGCTCTCGTAGCGCCCGGGCGTCACCTGGCGCATCATGTGCTCGACCTGCCCGGCCGCGGCCGTGCCTGACGCACTCACCCGGTACCCCTCTTCGTTCTTCGTCCGCCCGTCCACCCGTATCCGCACCCAGCTTAAGCGGCCCTACGCGAGGTAGAAGGGGCGTACGCGCGCAACCATGAAGTCGACCACCGGGTCCTGCACGGCGTCCAGCAGGATCAACTGGACGGGCCAGGACGGCGCCACGCGGGCCAGGGCCCGGCCGAGGGCGTCCATCGGGGCGCTGCGCATCTCGGGCTCCCATCCCAGCAGCCGGACGCCGATGTAGAGCTCCGGGTCCCCGCCCTCGACGCTGGCGAGGCAGCGGTGGGCGGCGGCGATCACGCCGGTGGCGCGGAACTCCTCGGCCGCGACGGTCAGGAAGTCGACCGGGTCGTCCTGCCAGTCGGGCTCGAAGAGCCGGACGCGGCCGCCGGTGGCGGGGCCGTCGAGCGGGGTGCGGCCGGTGCGGCAGAGCTCCGCGACGGCCGGCGGGGGCAGCGGGACGCCGACGGCGCCCTCCGGGTTCACGGCGATCCCCAGCTGCGGGGGAAGGCCACGGGCGAACTCGACGGCCGGGGCCACGGCGAAGTCCATGCCGGGACCGACGCAGGCGCGGAACTGGGCCTCGGAGCTGTACACGGGTACGTACGCCGCCCCGTTGATCTCCATAGTGGGCAGCGTGAGGTCGGCCGCGTCCGGGCCGCCACCGGCGGGCAGGGGCACCCAGAGCAGGCTCCGCCCGACCACCTCGACGATGCGGGCCCCCGCGTCCGCCTGCCCCAGCGCCGCCCCGAGCACCTGCTCCAGCTCGTTGTCCGGCCAGCCGCCGCCTTGCATGTACGCCTCCGCTGTTCTCACCCCACGCTGTCGGCCCGACATTAACGGCTCGCCCCGGCCCCCACGCCGGCGCCCACGCCCCCGGGCCCGCCGCCCGCCGCGCACCGCCCGCCGCCACGGGCCCGTGGGGTCAGCTGGGGTGGGGTGGGGCGGGGCTAGGCCGGGCCGCGGCGGAAGGCTATGCGGGTCACGCGGGCCGCCGAGCCCCGGTCCAGCAGGACCGCGGAGGTGCAGCCCGCCGGGAGGCGGCCCGATTCCGCGTCGCGCAGCAGCCGGGCCACCGCGCCCCGGTGGCGGGCGAAGGCGTACGCCGACACCCCGCGCCCCCGCTCCGCCTGCCCGGCCAGGGCCTCCTCCGGGGTGGTGTCCAGCAGCAGCAGGTGCAACGCCCGGCCCCGCCGCCGCGCGGCCGCGGCCAGCAGGCTGCGCACCCAGGTCTGCGTCCCGCAGTCATGGACCACCGCCGAGGCCCCGGAGCGCAGCGTCCGCCACAGCCCCCAGTAGTGGGCGCAGCGGACCAGCGGCCGGTACGCGGCGTACGGCAGGGCGCTCGGCATCCGCCGCTCCCAGCGCTCGCGCACGTCCTGGGAGTCGATGCCGCCGCCCTCCGCGGCCCGCTTGATCAGCGTGCTCTTGCCGCCGCCGGGCAGCCCGGACACCACGACGATGTCGCCTTCGGCGAAGCCGAGCCACTGCGGTCCGTGCGGGCCCCGGCCGCGCAGGTCACGTACGAGAGGGCCCCCGGCGCACGCCCGCCGCGCCGCCGGCACCCCGTCCACGGCCCCGGTCAACGCCAGCACTCCGAATCTCCGCACCGTGATCGCCTCCCCCAATCGGGCCACGCGGGCCCATGCCCACTGAGTGTAAAGAGACGGTAATCCGGGAGCCCTGGTTCCGGTCCTGATTTCCGGGCCGGCCACCGGTCCGGGACCACCGGTCCCGCACGTTCTTCCGGGCCCGCACGCCCGATCGCCCGGACGGCGTGCAATGATGTGCGCCATCTGGACCAACTGCATACCGGCCGCTTGAATCCGCGCGGGAGAGTCCCGGCACGCCGTGAGGCGGCGCCCGGGCGCCGAAGGAGCAAGTTCCTCCCTTGAATCTCTCAGGCCCCGTACCGCGTGGATGAGGCAGATCTGAAAAGCGAGCCGCGCCGCCGTCCCTCACGACGGCACCCGCGTGCGCTCCACCCAAGGTGCAAGTCGACGTTCCCCGGGTCCGACCGGGAACTCTCGGCGAACCTCTCAGGTTCCGATGACAGATGGGGAGGATCGTCCTCGTCATGTCATGCCCTGGGACCCGGGAGCCACACCCATGAGCACTGCCCCCCGCCTGACCGCCCTCGATGCGCTGCACCGGTCGCTCGGTGCGACCATGACCGATTTCGCGGGCTGGGACATGCCCCTGCGGTACGCCAGTGAGCGCGACGAGCACAACGCCGTACGGACCAAGGCCGGTCTCTTCGACCTGTCCCACATGGGCGAGATCACGCTGACCGGCCCGGAGGCCGTCAAGGCCCTGGACTACGCGCTGGTCGGCAACATCTCCACCGTCGGCGTGGGCCGCGCCCGCTACACGCACATCTGCCGGGAGGACGGCGGGATCCTCGACGACCTGATCGTCTACCGCCTGGGCGAGACCGAGTACATGGTCGTCGCGAACGCCTCCAACGCCCAGGTCGTCCTGGACGCCCTGACCGAGCGCGCCGCGGGCTTCAAGACCGAGGTCCGCGACGACCGAGACGCGTACGCGCTGATCGCCGTGCAGGGCCCCGAGTCCCCCGGCATCCTCGCCTCCCTCACCGACGCCGACCTGGACGGGCTGAAGTACTACGCCGGCCTGCCGGGCACGGTCGCGGGCGTGCCCGCGCTGATCGCGCGTACGGGCTACACCGGCGAGGACGGCTTCGAGCTGTTCGTCTCCCCCGAGCACGCCGTGCAGCTGTGGCAGGCGCTGACCGAGGCCGGCGAGGGCGTCGGCCTGGTCCCGGCCGGCCTGTCCTGCCGTGACACGCTGCGCCTGGAGGCGGGCATGCCGCTGTACGGGCACGAGCTGACCACCGCCCTCACCCCGTTCGACGCGGGCCTGGGCCGGGTCGTGAAGTTCGAGAAGGACGGCGACTTCGTCGGGCGCACCGCCCTGGAGGCCGCCGCCGAGCAGGCCGCCACCAAGGCGCCGCGCAAGCTGGTCGGCCTGATCGCCGAGGGCCGCCGCGTCCCGCGTGCCGGGTTCCCGGTCGTCGCCGGCGGCGAGGTGATCGGCGAGGTCACCTCGGGCGCCCCGTCCCCGACGCTGGGCAAGCCGATCGCGATGGCCTACGTGGACGCGGCGCACGCCGCGCCCGGCACCTCCGGCGTCGGCGTGGACATTCGCGGTACGCATGAGCCGTACGAGGTCGTGGCCCTGCCGTTCTACAAGCGGCAGAAGTAGCGCCCGTACGCCGTACCGGCCGTCTCACTCCGCAAGACCACTGTTCGTATCCACTCCCCCGCATCCAGGAGAATCAGGTCATGAGCACCCCCCAGCAGCTGCGTTACAGCAAGGAGCACGAGTGGCTGTCGGACGCCGAGGACGGCGTCTCGACGGTCGGCATCACGGAGTTCGCGGCCAACGCGCTCGGTGACGTCGTCTACGCCCAGCTCCCCCAGGTCGGCGACACCGTGACCGCGGGCGAGACCTGCGGCGAGCTGGAGTCGACCAAGTCCGTCAGCGACCTCTACTCCCCCGTCACCGGTGAGGTCGTCGCGGCCAACCAGGACGTCGTGGACGACCCGGCGCTCGTGAACACCGCCCCGTTCGAGGGTGGCTGGCTGTTCAAGGTGCGCATCGCGGAGGAGCCGGCCGACCTGCTCTCCGCCGAGGAGTACACCAAGCTCACCGCCGGTAACTGACCCCAGGGGATCCTGATGTCTGTACTGAACACCCCTCTCCACGAGCTCGACCCGGACGTCGCCGCCGCCGTCGACGCCGAGCTCGCCCGCCAGCAGTCCACCCTGGAAATGATCGCGTCGGAGAACTTCGCTCCGGTCGCCGTCATGGAGGCCCAGGGCTCGGTCCTGACCAACAAGTACGCCGAGGGCTACCCGGGCCGCCGCTACTACGGCGGCTGCGAGCACGTCGACGTCGTCGAGCAGATCGCGATCGACCGCATCAAGGCGCTGTTCGGCGCCGAGGCCGCGAACGTCCAGCCGCACTCGGGTGCGCAGGCGAACGCCGCCGCGATGTTCGCGCTGCTGAAGCCGGGCGACACGATCATGGGCCTGAACCTGGCCCACGGCGGTCACCTGACCCACGGCATGAAGATCAACTTCTCCGGCAAGCTCTACAACGTGGTCCCGTACCACGTCGGTGAAGACGGCCAGGTCGACATGGCCGAGGTCGAGCGCCTCGCCAAGGAGTCCAAGCCGCAGCTGATCATCGCCGGCTGGTCCGCCTACCCGCGCCAGCTGGACTTCGCCGCCTTCCGCCGCATCGCGGACGAGGTCGGCGCGTACCTCATGGTCGACATGGCGCACTTCGCCGGTCTGGTGGCCGCGGGCCTGCACCCGAACCCGGTGCCGCACGCCCACGTCGTCACCACCACCACGCACAAGACCCTCGGCGGTCCGCGCGGCGGTGTCATCCTGTCGACGCAGGAGCTGGCCAAGAAGATCAACTCCGCGGTCTTCCCGGGTCAGCAGGGCGGCCCGCTGGAGCACGTGATCGCGGCCAAGGCGGTCTCCTTCAAGGTCGCGGCCTCGCCCGAGTTCAAGGAGCGCCAGGAGCGCACCCTGGAAGGCGCGAAGATCCTCGCCGAGCGCCTGGTCCAGGACGACGTCAAGGCCGTGGGCGTGGACGTCCTGACCGGCGGCACCGACGTGCACCTGGTCCTGGTCGACCTGCGCAACTCCGAGCTGGACGGGCAGCAGGCCGAGGACCGCCTCCACGAGGTCGGCATCACGGTCAACCGCAACGCCATCCCGAACGACCCGCGGCCGCCGATGGTCACCTCGGGTCTGCGGATCGGTACGCCGGCCCTCGCGACCCGCGGTTTCGACGCCGAGGCCTTCACCGAGGTCGCCGAGATCATCGCGCAGGCGCTGAAGCCGACGTACGACAGCGAGTCCCTCAAGGCGCGCGTCTCCGCGCTGGCGGCGAAGTTCCCGCTGTACCCGACGCTCTGACGTCCGGGATGTGACGAGGAGGGCCCGGTTCCGCAGTCCGCAGAACCGGGCCCTTCCCCATGACCGGCGGCGGGCGTCCGGGCCCGCTCCGGCGGGCCTCCGGGCTTGGACCCGATCCTGGATCCGGTCCAGGGGACGGCCGGGCCCGCTCGCCGCCCCTGCCGCGCAGCGGGAACGTGACCGGACGCACGCCCAACCGCAACCTCGCGCACCCGTCCGGCAGCGGAGCCGTTCATTTCTCCGCGTTAAGCTCGTCTGTCGGACAAAATCCGAACAATCACCCCTCCTGAACCATCCTGCTTCCCGCCCCCTCCCACCCCACGAGCAGACAAGGGAGTCCGCCACCGTGGCCATCTCCGTCTTCGACCTCTTCTCCATCGGCATCGGCCCCTCCTCCTCCCACACGGTCGGCCCGATGCGGGCCGCCCGCATGTTCGTGACCCGGCTGAAGAAGGACGGCGTGCTCGCCCAGACGGCGGCGGTCCGCGCAGAGCTGTACGGCTCCCTCGGCGCCACCGGCCACGGCCACGGCACGCCGAAGGCGGTGCTCCTGGGCCTGGAGGGGCACTCCCCGCGCACGGTGAACGTGGAGACGGCCGACGACGAGGTGGAGCGCATCCGACAGACGGGCCGCCTGCGCCTGCTCGGCACGGAAATAGGCGAAGCGCACGAGATCGCCTTCGACGAGCCGAACCAGCTGATCCTGCACCGCCGCCGGTCCCTGCCCTACCACGCGAACGGCATGACGCTCTTCGCGTACGACGCCGCGGGCGCGCCCCTGCTGGAGAAGACCTACTACTCGGTCGGCGGCGGCTTCGTGGTGGACGAGGACGCGGTCGGCGAGGACCGGATCAAGCTCGACGACACCGTGCTGAAGTACCCCTTCCGCTCGGGCGACGAGATGCTGCGCCTGGCGAAGGAGACCGGCCTGTCGATCTCCTCCCTGATGCTGGAGAACGAGAAGGCCTGGCGCACGGAGGAGGAGATCCGTGAGGGCCTGCTGGAGATCTGGCGGGTCATGCAGGCCTGCGTCTCGCGCGGCATGTCCCGCGAGGGCATCCTCCCGGGCGGCCTGCGGGTCAAGCGCCGGGCCGCGTCCACGGCGCGCCAGCTGCGCACCGAGGGCGACCCGATGATGCACCGCAGCGAGTGGACGACGATCTACGCGATGGCGGTCAACGAGGAGAACGCGGCGGGCGGCCGCGTCGTGACGGCTCCGACGAACGGCGCGGCCGGCGTCCTGCCCGCCGTCCTGCACTACTACGTGAACTTCGTGCCGGGCGCGGACGAGGACGGCGTGGTCCGCTTCCTCCTCGCAGCGGGCGCGATCGGCATGCTGTTCAAGGAGAACGCCTCGATCTCCGGCGCAGAGGTCGGATGCCAGGGCGAGGTCGGCTCGGCCTGCTCGATGGCGGCGGGCGCCCTCGCCGAGGTCCTGGGCGGCACCCCGGAGCAGGTGGAGAACGCGGCCGAGATCGGCATGGAGCACAACCTGGGCCTGACCTGCGACCCGGTCGGCGGCCTGGTCCAGATCCCGTGCATCGAGCGCAACGGCATGGCGGCGGTCAAGGCCGTCACTGCGGCAAAGATGGCGATGCGCGGCGACGGCACGCACAAGGTGTCCCTCGACAAGGTCATCAAGACCATGAAGGAGACGGGCGCCGACATGAAGGTCAAGTACAAGGAAACCGCCCGCGGTGGCCTGGCGGTCAACGTCATCGAGTGCTGACCGGGCGCGCATGACGCCGGAAGGGGCCCGACGCACTGCGTCGGGCCCCTTCCCCGTTCCCGCCGGGCTCCCCCACGGCGCCGAGGAGCACAACACGGCGGATTTGCGGGCCTTTTGACGTTTGGGGTGAGTTGATCACGCTTGAGGGCGAACCCTCCGGTCCGGGCTGGTTTCTCGATGATCACATGCGCCAAGGTGATCACGTGACGTCGCGGCCACACCCCCGGCGGCCGGCCAACCGCCGTGGACCGCAGCCCCTTTGCGCACTGGAGGACTTCATCATGGCAAGCAACCGCAGCATCCGCGTGATCTCCGCCGTCGCCTCGTTCCCCTTCGCCGTCGCCCTCTTCGCCGGCGTCGCCCGGGCCGACAACGGCGCCGGTGCCGGCATCTCGTCCCATGCCGCCGTCGCCGAGATCTTCGGCAGCGGGGTCGCCGGCGCCAACCTCGGCAACTCCTCCACCACCCAGCAGGTCGCCACCGGCTCCGGGGCCTCCAACCAGAGCAACGGCTCCCAATCCAACGGCGCCTCCTTCACCGCCACCGGGCAGTCCAACGACTCGTTCGTCTTCCACCCCGCCCCGTAGCGGACCTGCGCCCCGGCGGCCCGCCCTCCCCCTGGAGGGCGGGCCCCTTCGCGTTCCTGTGACAAGACGGGTCCAGCGGCCCCCGGGGTCGGGACCTTCGGCCCGCAGGGGCGACCGGGAGGTGGGCTAGCTTGCCCGAGGGGGCTGCGGGCAGGCGGGACGAGAGACGACAGAGAGGCGCCGCGCCATGGACGGCAACGACATCGAGTACCGCGTCCTCCCGCTCCGGCTGGAGGACGCACCCGGGCCCATACCCGTACACGGGGCCTTCACGTACCGCTGCGACCGGCCCTACGAGCTGACGCTCGACTTCCGGGGCGCCGGGATGCACCTGGCGCACTGGGTGTTCTCCCGGGACCTACTGCTGGACGGGGAGACCTGCGCGACCGGCGAGGGGGACATCCACGTGTGGCCGCAGTGGCAGGGCCGCTCGCCGCGCGTCTTCCTCGCCTTCAGCAACGGCGCGCAGAGCTGCGTGGTGTCCGCCCGGGCGAGGGACGTGGGCGCGCTGTGCCGGCGACTGGTCGAGTTGGTTCCGCGGGGGGAGGAGCAGCGGCACTACGACCTCGACGCCGAGCTGAGCACCCTCCTGCCCCGATAGGGAGCTCACTGTCCTGGATTGCGCGGTTTGCAGAATTTGTTTGGTTTTCTTGTGGTTCGAGTGCAACCGTGAGCCTGCCGGGCGTGTCCTTAGTGGTGACATCGGTCCCCGCCTCCGAAGAATCAGGGGGACGTCATGAACCACCTCCGCCTCCGGCAGTTCGTGGCCCTCGCCACGGGTTCGCTGCTCACCGCCGGCATCACCCTCGCCGCGCCGGCCTCGGCCGCCGTGCGGCCCGTGCCGCTCGTCGTGAACGCCCGCTGGGGCGGTCACTGCACGTACGACCGCATCGTCGTCGACCTGCGGGGACACGTCCCCGGGGTCACCGTCACCCGCGTGCCGAAGCTGGTCCAGGACGGCTCCGGCACGCCGGTGCCGCTCGCCGGTAAGCACTTCCTGGAAATCCGTCTGCACCCCGCCGCCGCGCACGACCGCACGGGCCGCAGTACGTACCGCGGGCCGGAGCTCGTCAAGATCCGCCTTCCGCAGCTGAAGGGGCTCGCCATGACCGGCGACTTCGAGGGGTACGTGACCTTCGGCGCCGCCTTCGACGCCAGGCCCGCCTTCACCTCCTTCACGCTGCACTCGCCCGAGCGGTTCGTGCTGGACGTGGCGCACCGCAACGTCTGCCGGTGAGAGCGGGCTACCGGTGCTCCGGGTTCGGGAAGTCGAAGCGGCAGCCGGCGTCCCACTCCGAGCGCTGGTTGCCGTGCGCCGGCATCCCGCCGGACCGCTTGAGCAGGGCGGCAAGGTGCATGAGGTTCCACGACATGAAGGTGGTGTTCCGGTTGGTGAAATCGTTCTCGGGACCGCCCGAGCCGGGGTCGAGGTACGAGGGCCCGGGCCCGGCCTCGCCGATCCAGCCCGCATCGGCCTGCGGCGGGATCGCGTAGCCGAGGTGCTGGAGGCTGTAGAGGATGTTCATGGCGCAGTGCTTGACGCCGTCCTCGTTGCCGGTGACGAGTGCGCCGCCGACGCGGCCGTAATAGGCGTACTGGCCGTGCTCGTTCAGGATCGAGGAGCAGGCGTAGAGCCGCTCGATGACCTGCTTCATGACCGAGCTGTTGTCGCCGAGCCAGATCGGGCCGCACAGGACGAGGATGTCGGCGTCCATGATCTGGCTGTACAGGACGGGCCACTGGTCGGTTTCCCACCCGTGCTCGGTCATGTCGGGCCAGACACCGGTAGCGATGTCGTGGTCCACGGCGCGGATCAGCGAGGTCCGGGCGCCGGCCGCCTCCATGACGGAGCGGCTCCTGTCGATCAGGCCCTCGGTGTTGCTGGTCTCGGGCGAGCGCTTGAGGGTGCAGTTGACGTAGACGGCGGTCAGGTCGGAGTAGTCGTAATCGGCGGCCACGCCGCCAGCCTGGACGCCCGCGGGTGGCGCCGCCACCGGGGCGCACCCGTTCGGGGACGCCCGCCGCGGACCGTACCCGTTCGGACCGGGTTGGTACCGGTCCGTCCGTCCGACTAGGGTCATCTGGCCTTGGTGTTCGGGAAACCGGTGGGAAACCGGTGCGGCCCTCGCCACTGTGAACGGGAAGTCCGGCTCCGGTCCCACGGGAAGCCACTGGGCGGCGCGGGAGGTTCCGCACCGCCCGGGAAGGCGGAGCCAGGGCATCAGCACCCGTGAGCCAGGAGACCGGCCGGGGCGCGTTGTCCATCCACGAGGTGCTGGAGAGGTCTCCCAACTCATGCACATAGCCGAGGGGTTCTTGCCCCCTTTGCACGCGGTCGCCTGGGGCGCCGCGTCCGCTCCCTTCGTCGTCCACGGTGTCCGCGCCCTCACCCGCGAGGTGAAGGCCAACCCGGAGAGCACGCTGCTGCTCGGGGCGTCCGGAGCATTCACGTTCGTCCTTTCCGCATTGAAGATCCCTTCGGTGACGGGAAGTTGCTCGCACCCCACCGGGACCGGGCTCGGCGCCATCCTGTTCCGGCCTCCGATCATGGCGGTGCTCGGCACGATCACCCTGCTCTTCCAGGCACTGCTGCTCGCGCACGGCGGGCTGACCACCCTCGGCGCGAACGTCTTCTCGATGGCCATCGCCGGACCCTGGGCCGGATACGGGGTGTACCTGCTGCTCAAGCGCTTCGACGTCCCGCTGATGGTGACCGTCTTCTTCGGCGCCTTCTTCGCCGACCTGGTCACCTACTGCGTGACCTCCGTACAGCTGGCCCTGGCGTTCCCCGATCCGGGCAGCGGATTCCCGGGCGCGCTCGCGAAGTTCGGCGGCATCTTCGCCGTCACCCAGATCCCGCTCGCGGTCAGCGAGGGCCTGCTGACGGTGCTCGTGATGCGGCTGCTGATGCAGTCGAGCAAGTCGGACCTGGTCCGGCTGGGCGTCGCGAAGCTCAGCGGTCGCGGCGAGCAGAAGGCGGCGCTCTGATGGCGATGAACCGGAACACGAAGATCAACGGCCTGCTGCTGCTCCTGGTGGCGGCCCTGGCCGTGCTGCCGCTCGCGCTGGGGCTGGGCGACGGCAAGGAGGAGCCGTTCACGGGCTCCGACGCGCAGGCGGAGGCGGCGATCACCGAACTGAAGCCGGACTACGAGCCGTGGTTCTCGCCGCTGTACGAACCCCCCTCCGGGGAAGTGGAGTCGGCGCTGTTCGCCCTCCAGGCGGCGCTCGGCGCGGGCCTGCTCGCGTACTACTTCGGCGTCCGCAAGGGCCGCCGCCAGGGCGCCGCCGCGGCGACCGCTGCCGCGGCGACCGCTGCCGACCCCACTGCCACGGAGTCGTAGGCGGTGCTGCCGATCGACGTGGCCGCGCACTCCAGCCGCTGGCGCCGCCGCCATCCGCTGGAGAAGGCCCTGCTGGGACTCGGACTGACCGTCACCGCCGTGTGCCTGCCGCCCTGGCCGGGCGGCCCGCTGGTCGCCGCGGCGACGCTCGCCGTGCTCCTCGGGCCGGCCGGTGTGGCCGGGCGGCAGCTGTGGCGGGCGTTCCGGATCCCGCTGGGCTTCTGCTTCACCGGCGCCCTGCCCCTGCTGGTCTCCGTCGGCGGGCCGGCCGGGTTCGTCTCGCTCGCCCCCGACGGCCCCCGGCACGCCGCGGACCTGCTGCTGCGGACCTCGGCGGCCTCGCTCGGCGTGCTGCTGTTCGCGTTCACCACGCCCGTCTCGGACGTCCTGCCCCGGCTGGTGGGTGCCGGGGTCCCGGCGCCGGTGGTGGACGTGGCCCTGGTCATGTACCGGATCGGCTTCCTGCTGCTGGACTCGATGGCCCAGGTACGGCGCGCCCAGGCCGCCCGTCTGGGCCAGTCCGGGCGGGCCGCGGTGTGGCGTTCGCTGGCCGGGCTCGCCGCGACCTCGTTCGTACGGGCCTTCGACCGCGCGGCGCGGCTCCAGGTGGGCCTGGCCGGGCGCGGCTACGACGGCGCGCTGCGGGTCCTCGTACCCGAGGCGACCCTGTCCTGGCGGTTCCTGGCGGCGTCGGGGGCCCTGCTGGCGGCCCTGATCACCCTGACTCTCACCCTGAAGGGGCTCTACCTGTGAAACCGTTGGTGGAACTGGCCGGCGCCGGCTACGCGTACGAGGACGGCCCGGCGGTCCTGTCCGACGTGGACTTCGCCATCGCGGAGGGCCGGGCGCTGGTCCTGCTGGGCCGCAACGGCAGCGGCAAGACCACGCTGATGCGGCTGCTGAGCGGGGGCCTGCGCCCGGGCTCGGGGGCGCTGCGCCTCGACGGGACCGCGGTGTCGTACGACCGGGCGGGGCTGACCCGACTGCGGACGGCGGTGCAGCTGGTGGTCCAGGACCCGGACGACCAGCTGTTCGCGGCCTCGGTGGAACAGGACGTGTCCTTCGGGCCGATGAACTTGGGCCTGCCCGTCGGGGAGGTACGGGCGCGGGTGGAGGCCGCACTCTCCGCACTGGACATCACCGCGCTGCGGGACCGCCCGACGCACCTGCTCTCGTACGGGCAGCGCAAGCGGGCGGCGATCGCGGGCGCGGTGGCGATGGCTCCGCGGGTGCTGATCCTGGACGAGCCGACGGCGGGCCTGGACCCGGACGGGCAGGAACGCCTGCTGGACGCCCTGGCGGGGCTCCGCTCGGCCGGCACCACGGTGGTCATGGCCACGCACGACGTCGACCTGGCGGTCCGCTGGGCGGACGACGCGGCGGTGCTGACCCCGTCGGGCATCCGCGTCGGCCCGGCGCAGGCCCTGCTGTCCGACCCGGAGCTGCTGGCCTCGGCGGGCTTGCGCCAGGCGTGGTCCCCGGCGGTGACGACGTTCCTGCGGTCCCGCGCCCTCCTGGCCACCGACGACCCGGGCCCCAGGACCCCGGAGGCCCTCGCCGCCTGGACCCGGTAGCCGGACGACGCTCTCGCGCCTCCCTAGGATGGCCGCATGTCGCTGCCGCACGCCATCCTCACCGCCCTGCTGGAGAAGCCCTCGTCGGGGCTGGAGCTGACGCGGCGGTTCGACAAGTCGATCGGGTACTTCTGGTCCGCGACGCACCAGCAGATCTATCGCGAGCTGGGCCGGCTGGAGGAGGCCGGGCTGATCCGGGCGCTGCCCAGCGAGGTCCCAGTACGGGGGCAGAAGAAGCAGTACGAGGTGCTGGAGGCCGGCAGCGCGGAGCTCGCGCGGTGGGTCGGCGAGAGCCAGGACCCGAAGGCCATCCGGGATCCGCTGCTGCTGCGGATCCGGGCGGCCGCCGTCGTGGGCCCGCACGGGCTGGCCGGGGAGCTGCGGCGCCATCTGGATCTGCACCGCCGCCAGCTGGCGGTCTACGAGGCCATCGAGGAGAAGGACTTCCCGCCCGGGCGGGACTCCGACGAGGACCGGCTGCGCCGCCTGGTCCTGCACGGCGGCATCGGCCTGGAGACGTTCTGGCTGCGCTGGCTGGAGGAGGCCCTGGGCGAGGTCGAGGACATGACCCGGCCACCCGGCGGGGTCACGCCCTGAGCCGACGGGCAGTGCGAAGCCCCCGCCGCGCCCGGCGGGGGGCGTTGCGGGGGCTGCGTGCCCTTCCGGCATCGGCCGGGGGGGGGGGCGGGGCTTACTTGTTCAGGGAGGCCCAGAACTCGTCGAAGCTCAGGAGGCCGTCGCCGTTGGTGTCCTTGGCGGCGATGACGGCGTCCGCGACGGCGCCGGTGACGTACGCGTCACCCATCGCCTTCATGGCCGCGCTGTACTCGTCCGCCGTGACGAAGCCGTCACCGTCCGCGTCGAACTTGCCGAACGTCGCCCGCGCGCTCTCGATGTCAGCCACTGGGATCCACCCCTTCTCGGTGCTTGTTGACCGGCCAAGGGTAACGGCAGCCGGGCCCCGCCCCATCCGCGGGTCCCGGCGCCGTGGCCTAGCGGAAGATCCCGGTGTGGCCGAGCGAGTAGCGGCCGGGCTGTGGGTAGACGGCCAGGCCGTGCGGGCCGCCGCCCACCGGGATCTTGGCGAGCTGGCGGCCGGTGACCGTGTCGATCGCGTAGACCTCGGAGTTGTAGCGGCCCGACAGCCACAGCACCTTGCCGTCGGCGGAGACGCCGCCCATGTCGGGGCTGCCGCCGTCGGGCAGTTCCCACTTCTTGGTCAGCTTGTTCTGCTTGAAGTCGAAGACGGAGATGCTGCCCTCACCGCGGTTGGAGATGTACATCTCCTTGGAGTCGCGGCTGACGTACAGGCCGTGGGTGCCCTTGCCGGTGGGCAGCAGTTTGGGGATGTCGAACTTGTCCCCGCTGAACACCCACATGCCGTGCGCCATCATGTCCGCGACGTAGAAGGTCTTGCCGTCCGGGGAGACCTTCACGTCCTGCGGCATCGCGCCCTCGAAGGGCAGCTTCTGCTGGGCGATGACCTCCATCTTCTCGGTGTCGACCTTGAGGAGCTCGCCGGAGAACTCGCAGCTCACGATGAAGTAGCGGCCGTCGGCGGAGAAGTCCGCGTGGTTGACGCCGAAGCAGGTCACCGGGACCGTTTTCACCCGGTTCATGGTGTGGGCGTCGCGGAAGACCAGCTCGCGGTCCATGGAGGCCATCACGACCGCGTACTTGCCGTTCGGGGTGAAGTACAGGTTGTACGGGTCGTGCACCTCGACGGGTGCGCCCGCCTCGCCCGTGGCCGGGTTGATCGGGGTGAGCGTGTGGCCGCGGTTGTTGTTGACCCACAGGGTCTTCATGTCCCAGGACGGGACGACGTGCTGGGGCTGGATGCCGACGGGGATGGTGTCGATGACCTTGTACGTCGCCGGGTCGATGACGGACACCGTGTTGGAGGTGGTGTTCGGCACGTAGACGCGGGACGGGAAGTCCTTGACCACCGGGGAGAGGCGGTTCGGCCGATCGGCCGCGTACACGTCGTTCGGGTCGAGGAGCGGCGGCATGCCGGCGAGGCCGGGGGGGACGGCCGGTACGGCCTTGACGGGCTGCCGGGCCTGCGCGGCGGAGCCGAGCGCCTCGGCGGGCTCCTTGTCGGCCGATCCGCAGCCGGCCAGGGCGGCGAGGACCAGACCGGCCAGCAGCACGGTGGCCTTCCGGGGAAGGCGGGTGGTGGTCATGAGGTCAGCAGCTCCGTGGTGGTCACCGCGCGCATCTTGCGGCGCGCGAGTTCTTCGAGGAGGGGCGGCATCGCGTCGACCGTGTCCGCGTAGCCGAAGTGCAGGCTCACCACCGATCCGCCTTGGATCGTCCCGGTGACGTTGCGGATGACGGCCGCGGCACCGGGCGAGGTGAAGTCGAGGGAGTCCACGTCGTACGAGAGGACGTGCGGGTAGCCGGCCCGCTGGGCGAGGCGCTGGACGAGCGGGGTGGCGTACTGGGTCTGGGAGGGCCGGAACCAGGTGCCGATGGAGCCGGTGAGCCGCTTGAGGCGTTGGGCGCAGCCGGTGATCTCGGCGTAGGCCTCCGCCTCGGGCATGGTGTTGATCGCGAGGTGGCGCTGGGTGTGGTTGCCGAGTTCGTGGCCGCCGTCCAGGATGCGGCGCGCCATGTCCGGGTGGGCGTCGAGCCAGCTGCCGATCGCCAGTACGGTGACGCGCGCGCCCGCCCTTTCGGCCTCGGCGAGCACGGCCCGGGCGGTGGCGGGGTCCCCGTTGCCGTGGAAGGTGAGGGCGACCCCGGGGCGGTCGCGCGGACCGTGCGCGATCTCGGTGGGCTGGCCGGGGAACCGGCGCGGGACCGCCGCGGGCCGGACGGGGGCGGGTTTCGCCGGGGCCGCCTTCGAGGGCGGGGCGGCGGGCGTACGGGCGCCCGAGCCGCAGGCGGCGGTGAAGGCGCCGGCGGCGACCGCCGCACCGGCGCGGAGGGCGGATCGGCGGTCCGGGTAGCAGAGCACCTGCCCATTTAAGGGGTGGATGCTGCGGAAGGTAACGATTGACCCCATTCGGGACCTTCGCCGGAGTCCACCCATACGAGGGAGCGTCCGTTACTCGATCAACGAATCACACAGAGCGGTGGATATTTATTCATTGATTACGAGGTGAGTGGCCCACCTCACCTAGGATTTAGCTGGAAACTCTTAGTATTTGCACACTTATGTCCAACTTGGGACTTTTGGCGTTTGGTCGCCCGTCTGCCATAGTCGAAATCACGGCTTCCCCCATTGACCCGAGCGAAGTCGCCACGCCGAGGATCACACCCCCTTCGATCCTCGGCGCACCCATGAAGCCCCCACGACGCCCCACCACGGCGACCGGGGGCTTCGGGCGTATCCGGGCGGGGCGACGGCAGGGGGATCAGCGGTCGGCCACGCGCATCTCGAACCAGGTGATCTTTCCGCGCGGCAGCAGGTCGGCGCCCCAGCGGTCGGAGAGCTTGTCGACGAGGAAGAGGCCCCGGCCGGTGGTGTCCAGCTCGTGGACCGGCATCAGGCAGGGCAGCCCGCGCGAGGGGTCGCGCACCTCGACGCGGATCCAGCCGCGCCGCCGGTGCATCCGTAAACCGAAGGAACGGGCGCCGGTGTGGCGCACGGCGTTGCCGACGAGCTCCGAGACGAGCAGGACGGTGTGTTCGGACACCTGCGGGGAGAAGCCCCAGAAGCGGATCACCACGTACTGGGCGAGCCGGCGGGCCGTGCTCGCCGACTCCGGCATGGACGGGAGCGTCGCTTCCACCTCGGCCGGGTTCCCGTACAACTCCAGCGCCTTGAGACCCTGTTCGTCCTCAAGAGCCGCCGTCAGCCGTACGGCGGAAGCGCTGCTGCGCTGCCGCGGCTGTTCCACACCCTCCAGGCCCGCCATGCACCCATCATGGACGGCCGATGCGCCCGTCCGGGCCGTTCCGCAGGAAAACACCCCCCGGAATAGTCCATTCCGGAGGGGTGTCCCGTCATATGCGTGGGGCAATCGGACGCCCGTGGGACCACCCTGATCTGCGGTGACCCACCACTCCCGGAAGATCACCGCAAGTGGATCTCCATAGTCCCTTAAGGCTGCCTTAAGGCCTGGCTAATCCACCCCCATGGAGGACGGGCGACGACCGACTAGAGGAACTTCGCCTTGCCCGGGCCCTCTTCGACGAAGCTGCGCATGCCGCGCTCGCGGTCCTCGGTCGCGAACAGGCCCGCGAACCAGTTGCGTTCGATGGTCAGGCCGGTGTCGATGTCCGCCTCCAGACCCGCGTCCACGCACTCCTTGGCGGCGCGCAGTGCGATGGCCGGCCCCTGGGCCAGCTTGGCGGCCCAGGCGTGCGCCTGCTCGTACACCTCGGCGGCGGGCACGACGCGGTCAACGAGCCCGAGGGCGAGCGCCTCGTCGGCCTTGACCATGCGGCCGGTGAAGATGAGGTCCTTGGCCTTGGACGGGCCGATCAGCCGGGACAGGCGCTGGGTGCCGCCGGCCCCCGGGATCAGGCCGAGCAGGATCTCGGGCTGGCCGAGCTTCGCGTTGTCGGCGGCGATCCGGTAGTCGGCGCACAGTGCGAGTTCGCAGCCGCCACCCAGGGCGTAACCGGTGACGGCGGCGACGACCGGCTTGGGGATCCGCGCCACGGCGGTGAAGGCGTCCTGGAGCGCGCGGGACCGGGCGACCATCGCCGCGTGGTCCATCGTCTGCATCTCCTTGATGTCCGCGCCGGCCGCGAACACCTTCTCGCCGCCGTAGATGATCACCGCGCGGACGTCGGCCCGGTCGGTGGCCTCCACGGCGAGCTCGCGCAGCCGGTCCTGGGTGGCGATGTCCAGGGCGTTCATGGGCGGCCGGTCCAGGCGGATGGTGCCGACGCCTTCGGAGACTTCGAGAGAGAGGGTCATACGCGGAAGGTTAGCCGCGGTTAACGCGAAGTGGCCCGGTGCTGTGGGTCACAGCACCGGGCCACTCGACTACGTACGGGGGAGGACTACTTGATCCACTCCGCCCAGTCCATGTTCCAGCCGTTGAGGCCGTTGTCCGGGGCGATCTGCTTGTCCTTGGAGTTCTTCACGATGACGACGTCGCCGATCAGCGACTCGTTGAAGAACCACGCCGCGGGCTGGTTGCCGTCGCCCGCACCGCGGACGTCCTTGAGGCCCACGCAGCCGTGGCTGACGTTCTCGGAGCCGAAGGTGCCCGAGGAGGCCCAGTAGTTGCCGTGGACGAAGGTGCCGGAGTTCGACAGGCGCATCGCGTGCGGGACGTCGGAGATGTCGTACTCGCCGCCGAAGCCGACGGTCGCGCCGTTCATGCGGGTCACCTTGTACTTCTCGCTGATGACCATCTGCCCGTTGTACGTGGTCGTCGACGGGGCGCCCGCGGTGATCGGGAGGTCCTTGAAGACCTGGCCGTCGCGCACGACCTGCATCGTGTGCTCGCTCGCGTCGACGGTGGAGACCTGCGAGCGGCCGATCGTGAACGTGACCGTACGGGTCTGCTTGCCGTAGACGCCGGGGCGGCCCTCGACGCCGTCCAGGGCGAGCTTCACGGTGACCTTGGTACCCGCGGCCCAGTACTTCTCGGGGCGGAAGTCGAGGCGGTCGTTGCCGAACCAGTGACCTTCGACCGGCACGGACGGCTCGGCCGTCACCGTGATGGCCTTCTCGACGGCCTCGGTGTTGGTGATGCCGCGGCTGAAGTTGACCGACACCGGCATGCCCACGCCGACGGTCTCGCCGTCCTCGGGCGTGTAGTGGCCGACGAAGGTGTTCGTCGGGGTCAGGGTGGTGAAGGTGGTGTCCTTGGCGGACTCCCGGCCGGCCTCGTCCTTGGCGACGGCGTGCACCTTGTACTCGGTGGCGGAGGCCAGGTTGCGGGCGGGCTCCCAGCTCGCACCGTCCGCGGCGACCTTGCCGTCGACGGCATTGCCCTTGGTGTCGGCGACGGTCACCGTGGTGAGCTTGCCGCCCGTGGTGGATATCTTCAGGACGCCGCTGGTGGCGACCTCCTTGGCACCGTCGTCGGGCTTGACGTTGACAACGGCCTTGGACGCTTCGGTGCCGGTCTTGCCGCCTCCGCCTCCGCCACCGCCGGCGTTGTCGCCGCCTCCGCTGCCGGTGTTGCCCCCTCCGCTGCACGCGCTCGTGAGCAGCAGCGCCGCTCCGAGCAGCAGGGCCGGCAGGCCGGTGCGGCGGGCGCGGCCGCGTATCGGCTGCAGGTTCACTCTTCTTCTCCCCATGTCCCCCGCGCGCGGACAGTCGCGCGCATGTCGCCAGGAAATCACACGGGGGGATCACGAAGAGAAACGGTCTTGTCACCGTTCCGTCCCAAGACCGGGAAGGACCGGCGCGCCGTGGTGGAGCCAGTCCTCGGTGCCGGGTTCGGTGCCCCGGACGTAGACGGCGTCGCCCTCGGCCAGCAGGTCCTGGCCCCCGTCGAAGAACTGGGCGTGCGGCACGGGGGCGTCGTCGTACGGCGTGGACGCGTGGTCCTTGCTGCGCCGGTAGGCCTCGTGCCGGCCGGGGCGGGTCTCCTTGGTCGTCGCGGCCGGTGCGGATCGGCACGGCCGGGAAGTCCGGGCCGGGCGGGGGCTGCACGAGCGAGCCGGCGCCGACGATGCCGGTGTTGTGGCCCCGGCCCGCCCGGGGGTCGTCGTCCTGGTCGAAGCCGCCGAGGACGAGGACCTTGCCCTCGGCCTCGGCGGCGCGCCCGCGGACCTGGAAGTCGCCGCCGACGAACGGGTTGACCGCGTCGTCGTAGCCCTTGGCGGTGGTCCCGACGTCGACGCCAGGGAACGGGTCGGGGCACCTGCCCGGGATGCAGGGGCCGAGGCCGTCGGGCAGCGGCGCGCGTAGGGCCGTACGGCGGGTGCCCGCGCGTGGTCCGCGGGGCCGGACCGGGCGCCGCGGGGGCAGCGGCGGCCAGTACGGCGGTGACCACGAGTCCGAGGCTCCGGCTCCCTGCGCTGCTGCGCTGTTTGGCTGGGGTCAGCTGAGCAGCGCGGGGCCCGGCGCGGTGGACGGACGACACTCCCGGGCCCGGGTGATTGCGGTACGACAATCATCCGACCGGTGCGTCGGAGGGGGTGCGCGGGCCGGTGCGCCTCAGCTCTTGGCCGAGCCCGCGACCCAGTCCGCCCAGGACATGTTCCAGCCGCCCAGCCCGTTGTTCGGGGCGACCGTCTTGTCCTGCGAGTTCACGACCTCCACCACGTCCCCGACCAGGGTCCGGTCGAAGAACCAGCCGGCCGGGGTGTCCGAGCCGCCGCCCTTGTCGTCGCGCAGGCCCACGCAGCCGTGGCTGGTGTTGGTGGAGCCGAAGGTGTCGGGGCTGGCCCAGTAGTTGCCGTGCAGGAAGGTCCCGGAGGTGGTGAGCCGAATGGCGTGCGGGACGTCGGGGATGTCGTACTCGCCGCCGAACCCGACGGTCTGGCCGTTCATCCGGGTCACGTCGAACATCTCCAGCACCACCATCTTCCCGTTGTAGGTGGTGTTCTTGGGCGCTCCGGCGCTGATCGGGAGGGTTTGGACCAGCTTCCCGTCGCGGCGGACCTCCATCGTGTGCGCCTCCGCGTCCACGGTGGAGACCTGGGAGCGGCCGACCGTAAAGGTGACGGACTTGTCCTGGATGCCGTACGAGCCGGGGGCGCCCTGCACGTCCCGCAGGTTCATGGTGACGGTGACTTCGGTGCCGGGCTTCCAGTACTGCTTGGGCCGGAAGTCGAGGCGCTCGTTCCCGAACCAGTGGCCGACGACCTCCACCGGCGGCTTGGAGGTGACGTTGATGGCCCGTTCCACGTCGGCGCGGTTCGCGATGGACCGGTTGAAGTTGAAGGAGACGATCATGCCGGTGCCGACGGTGGAGCGGTTCTCGGGCTTGAAGTAGCCGATGAACCGCTCCTCGGGGACGTAGGTGGTGAAGGTGGTGTGCCGGGCCTGGCGACGGTTGTGGCCGTCGAGGGCGACCGCGTCCACGGTGTACTTGGCGGCGAGCGCGAGCCGGCCGCCCTCCGTATCGGGGCTCCAGCTGAGTCCGTCGGGGGCGATGGAGCCGGGGACGCGCTCCTCCTGGGCGTCCTCGACCTTGGTGACCACGACCCGTTCGAGGCGGCCCTCGGGCACTCTGACGGTGAGCGGGCCCTCGGCCGGGACCCCCTTGACGTTGTCCTCGGGGGTGATGCGGATGGCCTCGTCGGGCGACCGGGGTTTGCCGGGGAGCTGGATCTCGACCGGGGAACCGCCGCTCCCGGTGCATCCGGCCAGGCCGCCGAGCAGGCCCGCCCATGCCGCCACGGCGGCCAAGCCCGCCCCTGCCCGCCTCGTCAGAAGTGTCACGATCCCTCCAACGACCGGCCCCCTCCGGGGGAAACGTGAGCGCGCGCCACGTTCCGGGCAGATCTCTACGGGCAGAACAGTGGGAAGGACCAGACGGGGGCGGGCCCAGGCCGGGACGCCGGGGCCGCACTCTCCCCTACCCCCGCCGGTACCCAGGAGCCGTGGAGGCGGGCAGTGTCGAGCGCAGCCGAACAAGAGGCGGTGGATGCCGCCGCCGTGGAGTCAGCGGAGTCGGTGCCGGTCGTCGGCGTGGACGCCGTCGACGCGGTGGACGCGGTGGAGGCCGTGGAGGCGGTCCGGGGCGGCGGTGCCGCGCCGCCCTTCCCGTACGCCAACGGCCGGTCCGGCGCGACGGCGGCACCGGACCGCGAGCCGGCCTTACGGGCCGTCACGCGCCCGGGGCCCCCGGTGTGGCCGGGCTCCTCGCACCCCCTGGGGGCCCGGTTCCGTACCGGCCCGGACGGGACGGCGGGCACCAACTTCGCGCTGTGGGCGCAGGGCGCCGAGGCGGTGGAGGTGTGCCTCTTCGACGCGGAGGGCGCCGAGACCCGGTGTGCGCTGACCGAGCTGACGCACGAGATCTGGCACGGCTTCCTGCCCGGGGTGCGCCCGGGGCAGCGGTACGGGTTCCGGGTGCACGGCCGCTGGGACCCCTGGACGGGGGCCCGGTTCAATCCGGCGAAGCTGCTGCTGGACCCGTACGCGCGGGCCGTCGACGGGGACTTCGCGCTGCCGCCGGAGGTGTACGGACACGTCCGCGACTGGCCCCAGCAGTACATCGCGGACACCGTGCGCGACGACCGCGACTCGGCGCCGTACGTGCCCAAGGGGGTCGTCGTCCACGATGACGACGACTGGGCGGACGACGTCCGGCCGAAGACCCCGTGGGCCGATTCGGTGATCTACGAACTGCACGTGCGCGGGTTCACGATGCGCCATCCGGGTGTTCCCGAGGAGCTGCGCGGCACCTACGCGGGCCTGGCCCACCCGGCGGCGGTGGAGCACCTGACGCGGCTCGGGGTGACGGCGGTCGAACTGCTGCCGGTGCACCAGTTCGCGCACGAGGACCACCTGCTGCGCCGGGGCTTGCGCAACTACTGGGGGTACAACTCGATTGGCTACTTCGCCCCGCACGCCGGCTACTCCTCGTCCGGTACGGCCGGGCAGCAGGTCGGCGAGTTCAAGCGGATGGTGAAGGCCCTGCACGCGGCCGGGATCGAGGTCATCCTCGACGTGGTCTACAACCACACGGCGGAGGCGGGCGAGCTGGGCCCGACGCTGTCGCTGCGCGGTGTCGACAACCGGGGCTACTACCGGCTCCAGTCCGACCAGCGCCGCTACGCCGACTACACGGGATGCGGGAACACCCTGCACGCGGGGCGCCCGCACGTGCTGCGCCTGATCACGGACTCGCTGCGCTACTGGGTGACGGAGATGGGGGTGGACGGCTTCCGCTTCGATCTGGCGGCGGCGCTGGCCCGCTCGATGCACGACGTGGACATGCTGTCGCCGTTCCTCGCGGTGATCGCCCAGGATCCGGTGCTGCGACGGGTGAAGCTGATCGCCGAGCCGTGGGACGTAGGCTCGGGCGGCTACCAGGTGGGGGCGTTCCCGCCGCTGTGGACGGAGTGGAACGACCGGTACCGGGACGCCGTGCGGGACTTCTGGCGGGGCGCGCTGCCCGACGTACGGGATCTCGGGTACCGGTTGTCGGGCTCCAGCGACCTGTACGCGTGGGGCGGGCGGCGGCCGTACGCCTCGGTCAACTTCATCACAGCGCACGACGGTTTCACCCTGCGCGACCTGGTGTCGTACGAGCGCAAGCACAACGAGGCCAACGGGGAGGCGGGCCGCGACGGGACCAACGACAACCGCTCGTGGAACTGTGGGGTGGAGGGGGATCCGCCGGGGGGCACGGACGCCCGGATCGGGGTGCTGCGGCGGCGCCAGCTGCGCAACCTGCTGACCACGTTGCTGCTGTCCACGGGGGTGCCGATGCTGGTCGCGGGTGACGAGTTCGGCCGCACGCAGGGCGGCAACAACAACGCCTACTGCCAGGACAACGAGACGGGCTGGGTGGACTGGTCGCTGCTGGAAGACCCGGCGTGGCGGGAACTGTTCGCGCTGGCCGCGCGGCTGGTGGCGCTGCGCCAGGAGCATCCGGTGCTGCGCCGCAGGGCGTTCTTCTCGGGGCGGCCCCAGGGTGCGGACGGGCTGCGGGACCTGGCCTGGTTCACCCCGGCGGGCACGGAGATGACGGAGCGGGACTGGTACGCGCCGGCGGCCGCGCTCGGGATGTACCTGTCGGGGCGGGACATCCCGGGCCGCGACGAGCGGGGGCGGCAGGTGAGCGACGACAGCTTCCTGTTGCTGCTGCACGCCGGGGACCGGCCGGTGGCGTGGGTGCTCCCGGCCGCGCCGTGGGCGGCGGGGTACGAACTGGTGCTGGACACCGCGCGGGAGGACCAGGCCGCGCCTCCGCGCACCCGGCACCGGGGCGGGGAGACCCTGACGGTGCCGGCCCGGTCGGTGCTGCTGCTGCGGGTGGCGAGCTGAGGGGCCGCGGGGCGTCGGCCGCCCGTACGGCGGCCGCTGCACGGGGTCGCCGTACGGAGGCCTCGGCGCAGGCCTTGCGGCTCACGGCCCGTGCGCCACTACTCCCGGCAGTCCGCCGGGGAACCGGAGCGGGAGCCCTCGCTCGCCCCTGAGATGATGTCTGCTCTCGTACACACGTGCACCCGTACACGTGTGCCACCGCACGGATCAGGGGTACGCATGGCGAAGGTCGGGACCGCGCTGCGGGAGCTGCGCGGGGCGCAGAAGTCGGCGAAGGGCGTATCGCTCTACTCCCGGTTCGTGAACCGGCCCGCCGGGCGCTACCTGGCCGCCGCGTCGTATGCGCTCGGGCTGAGCCCGAACCAAGTGACGCTGGTCAGCGCGGCTTTCAGCTTCGCCGCGGTGGCCGCCGTCGCGCTGGTCGCCCCCTCGTGGTGGTTGGGCGTCGCCGTGTGGGCGGCCCTCGCCGTCGGGTTCGCCTTCGACTCCGCCGACGGACAGCTGGCCCGGCTGCGCGGGGGCGGCAGCGCGGCGGGCGAGTGGCTCGACCACGTCGTGGACTGCGCCAAGCTGACCGCCCTGCACACCTGCGTGCTGATCGCCTTCCACCGCTTCCCCGAGGCGTACGGGACGGGCGGGGACGGCTGGCTACTGGTGCCGCTGGGCTTCCAGTTCGCCTCGGTCGTCACCTTCTTCGGCGGGCTGCTGACCGAGAAGCTCAAACCCAAGCCGGCTCCGGGGAGCCCGGCCGCCGCACCGTCGACGTTGCGCGCGGTGGCCCTGCTGCCCGTGGACTACGGGGTGTTCTGCCTGGTGTTCCTGGTGCTCGGGGGCGGTGGGCTGTTCCGCTGGGCGTACGCCGGGTTCGGCGTGTGCGCCGCCCTGTTCCTGCTGGCGTTCCTCGTGAAGTGGTTCCGGGAGCTCGACGCCGTACCGCGCTGAAACGGTTCGGCACCCGGTCAACGGATCGGTATCCGCGCGGAGATCCGGCCCCCGCTCAGCGGCGCTCCGCGCTGAGCGGCTCGGAGAGCGCGTCCAGGGCGCGGCGCAGCTGGGTGCTGGAGGTGTGCACCGTGTAGGGGAAGTAGACGACGTCGACGCCGACGGCGGCGAAGTCCTTCTCCAACTTGTCGCCCTTGGGGGTGCCGCGCCAGTCGTCGCCCTTGAAGATCACGTCGAAGCGGACCTGCTTCCAGGTCTCGACCTTGTCCGGGACCGTTTCGACGAACGCCGCGTCCACGTACTTCACGCTGCGGACGATTTCCAGCCGCTCGACGAGCGGGATCATCGGGCGGCGCCCCTTGGCCAGTTCGGCCATTTCGTCGGACACCACTCCGGCCACCAGGTAGTCGCACTGACTCCGGGCGTGCCGAAGGATATTGAGATGCCCGATATGGAACAGGTCGTAAGCGCCCGGGGCATACCCGACTCGGTGCGGTCTGTGCGCAGGTGCGCCAAGTTCGGACATGTCGCGCCCCGTCATGAGTTACCCCCCAGCAGCCACACCCCCCGGTGCGGCGGATTAGCAGACAATAGCGTGCACGTTCCGCACCTTGCCGGTGAACGAATAGGGTGACGTGCGCATCATCCTGGGGAGAAGGGGACGTTCAGTGTCGAGATCCGGTCACCGGCGCCTGCTGCTGGTTTCCACCAATTACGCACCCGAGCACGCGGGGATTGGGCCCTACGCCACCCAGATCGCGGAGCACTGGGCGGGTCTCGGCCATGACACCCACGTCCTCGCCGGGATGCCCCACTACCCGTCGTGGTCGTTGGAGCCGGAGTACAAGGGGGCGCTCCAGCGCACGGAACGGCGCGCGGGGGTCACTGTGCACCGGCGTGCCCACACCGTGCCGCCCCGCCAAACCGCCGTAAAACGCGCCCTGTTCGAAGGATCGATTCTTCTGCACGGCGCCGTGGCCCCTCCCCGGATGCCGCGCCCCGACGCGGTGATGGCCCAGATGCCCAGCCTGGCCGGCGGCGTCCTCGCCGCACGGCTCGCCGCGCGCTGGAAGGTCCCGTTCGTCCCGGTCGTCCAGGACCTGATGGGCGCGGCCGCCGCGCAGAGCGGAATCAGCGGCGGCGACAAGGCGGCCGCGATCGCCGGGCGCGCGGAGGCGTACGCACTGAAGCGGGCCACCCTGGTCGGCGTCATCCACGAGACCTTCGTGGACCGGGTCGTCGGCATGGGCGTGGACCCGAAGAAGATCCGCCTCGTGCCCAATTGGTCCCACGTCCCGCAGCCCACCAAGCCGCGCGGCCAGACCCGGCGCCACCTCGGCTGGGGGCCCGGCGAGCCGGTCGTCCTGCACTCCGGGAACATGGGCCTCAAGCAGGGCCTTGAGGTGCTCGTCGGCGCCGCCCGCCTGGATCCGGGCGTCCGCTTCGTCCTCATGGGCGACGGCAGTCAGCGCGCGGCCCTCGCCGATCTCGCGGCGGACGTGCCGAACCTGGACATCATCCCCCCTGCCGCCGACGGAGAGTTCCCGGATATCCTCGCGGCGGCGGACGTGCTCGCCGTGACGCAGCACGCGGCCGTGCTCGACATGAGCGTGCCGTCCAAACTGACCTCGTACTTCCAGGCCGGCCGCCCCGTCATCGCTTCCGTGGCGGCGGAGGGCGGTACCGCCCAGGAAGTGGAACGCTCGGGCGCAGGGGTGCTCGTACCACCGGAGGACCCCCACGCCCTGCTGAAGGCCGTACGGGCCCTCACCGAGGACCCCGCGGGCGCGGACGCCCTGGGAGCGGCCGGGCCGCGCCACGTGGCGGCCCACCTGAGCCGTGACGCGGGCCTGGCCCGCATCGACGCACTGATAGACGAAGCACTTGGGGGTCCGCAGCCGTGATCGAGACGAACCGCCCTGCATCCGTGCCGGCGGAGGACGAACCGGACCTCCTCAGGGACCAGTTCAAGCAGCTCCTGCGCTACCGCCGCCTCCTCGGGGCGGGCATCGGCATCGGCCTCCTGGGCGGCGTCTACCTCGGCGTCTCCACGTCCGACACCTATGTCGCGACCGCGGACATCGTGCTGCGCGCACCCACCGACGACCCGTTCAACCCGAGCCTCGCGCCCGACAAGGCGATCAACATCGGCTCGGAGCGGCAGGTCGCGCTCAGCTCCTCCATAGCCAACGAGGCCGCGAAGAAGCTCGGGGTGACCTCGAAGGACTTCGCCGGGCTGCGCAGCGGCCTCCAGGTGACCAACCCGCCGCAGACGATGGTGCTGCGCTTCACCTACACCGCGTCCTCCCCCAAGGAGGCCGCCACCCGCGCCAACGCGATGACCGAGGCCTACCTGCTCAAGCGGCAGGAGTCGCTCGACGTCACCCGCGACAAGATGGTCAAGGGCTACCAGGACCAGCGCGACCCCGTCGCCAAGAACCTTGACGAGCTCGTCAAGCAGATCAACGCCATGCCGTCGGGTCCGGGGCGCGACGCCGCGTACTCCTCGAAGACCGACCTGCAGAGCAAGGTCAACACCCTCAACAGCAACATCGCCAAGCTCCAGGCCCTGGACATGACGCCGGGCCGGGTCACCAGCGCCGCGACCCCGCCGTCCGGCACCGACGGACCCGGCATCCCGATGTCGCTCGCGCTCGGCGCGGCCGTGGGTCTGGCCCTCGGCCTGCTCGCCGCGTGGGTCCGCCTCGTCTTCGACCCCGCGCCGCGCTCCGAGGGCGATGTCGCGCGGGCGCTGCGGGCCCCCGTACTGGGCTACCTGCCGCGGCCCAAGACCGGCGGCGGGCCGCTGCTCGCGGCCGGTGAGGAAGACCCCCGCCTCGCCGAGGAGTTCCGCTCGGTGGCCTTCCGGCTCGCCTACGACTCCCGGTTCGCCGACCGGCGCCGGCTGCTGGTCGTCGCCCCGCGGGGCAGCAGCGAGACCGCCGCCGCCGCGGCCGTGAACCTGGCCGCCTCCTTCGCGGAGACCGGCAAGGACGTCCTGCTCATCGAAGCCGACCTGCGCACGCCGGTGTTGGCCAGCCAGTTGCCGACCGGCGCTGGGCGGCCGCGCTGGAGCCAGCCGCCCGGCGGCCAGGCCGCCGGCGGGCACTCCGCCCCGCACGGCGAGTCCGACTGGCCCGACGGCCGCCAGCTCGTCGTCGACGCCGGGGAATCGGGCTCCTTCGACCTGATCCCGGGCGAGCCGGTGCGCAATGTGGCCCGCGCGCTGACCTCCCCGCGCGCCACCCGACTGATCGCCGAAGCCGACTCCCCCAACTCCACCGTCGTCGTGCTCGCGCCGCCGGTGCTCTCGTACGCCGACGCCCTCGCGCTCGTCGACCGCGTCGACGGCGTCCTCGTGGTGTGCGACCCGCGCGCCGTCCACCGCAGCGACCTGTCCCGGATCCGCGAGCTGATCAGCGGCGCCGGCGGCACCGTGCTCGGCGCGGTGCTGCACGCCCCGCTGCCCGGCGACAAGCGCGGCCGTGGTGGACGCGGCGGCAAGTCGAGCGGCCCGGGCACCCCGGCGCAGGCCGCTCGTCCGGCCGCGCCGCAGCCGCTCACGCGTCAGCAGGACCAGTCGAACCAGGGCCGGCAGGCCGAGCCGGAGCAGCACGTCCCGGGCGACGGCACGGACACGGTGGCCCTGCGCACGGTGCGCATGGGCCGCAGATGAGCCGGCGCGGCCTCGCCGCCGTCTCCTCGGTCCTGGACCAGGCCGCGTCCAGCGCCACCAACATCCTGGTGCTGGTGCTGGCCGCCCGGCTGTCCTCGGCGTCCGGCTTCGCCGACTTCTCGATGGTGTACGTGACGTTCAGCGTGCTCCTCGGGTTGAACATGGCGTACGTCGGCCAGACGGTGGTGTTGGAGAAGGACGAGGACCGGCTGGGCGCGGTCTGCCGCTCGGGCCTGGCGTTCACCGCGACCGCTTCGGCGGCCGGGGGCGTGCTGCTGGCCGTCGTCGGCATCGCCGTGCCCGGGGCCGGCGGCCGGGGCTTCCTCGCGCTGGGCCTCGTACTGCCGCTGGTGCTCGTCCAGGACGGGCTGCGGTACTGCTTCTCCGCGCTGCGCACGCCCGAGCGGGCGCTGGCCGCGGACGCGCTGCGGCTGGCGTGCGTCGTCCCCGCGCTGCTGCTCCAGCCCGAGGGGGCCTCGGCTGCACGGCTGGTGCTGGTGTGGGGCGTCTCGGCATTTCCCGCGCTCGCGCTGGGCCTGTTGCTGCTGCGCCCGTACGTGCGCGGGGCGCGGGCCGACCTGCGGCCGTACCTGCGCCGGGGCCACCTGGGGCAGCGCTTTGTGGTCGAGTTCGCGGTGGGCAACGGCTCCAGCCAGCTCGCGGTGCTCGGCCTCGGTGTCTTCGCGACGCCGCTGGCGGTGGGCGCGCTGCGGGGTGCGACGACCCTGTTCGGGCCGCTGAACGTGCTGTTCAACTCGGCGAACGCGTTCGGGCCGCCGGTCGTGGGGCGGGCGTCGGGCAAGCGCGGCGTGGTCCGGCTGACCCTGCTGATGGGGGCGGTGCTGGCGGCGCTCGGGGCGGGCTGGGCGGCGGCTCTGTACGCACTGCCGGCCGGCCTGGGGCGCAGGCTGCTGGGCGAGACCTGGACCGCGGCCTCGGCCCTGCTCCCGGCGACGGGGGCCCAGTACGCGGTGATGGGTCTGGGCACCTGCGCCCTGCTGACCCTGCGGGTGCTCAACCCGAGGGCGACGCTGTCCTTGCAGGTGGTGTTCTCGCTGCTGTCGGTGGCCCTGCTGCTCGGCGGGTACGCGGTTTGGGGCGTCTCCGGCGCCGCGTGGGGGCTGGCGGCGGGCTCGGCCCTGAAGGCCGCGGCGGCTTGGCTGCGCGTCTCCCGGATCCCGGCCGCGGGCCCGGCCCCGACGCAGTCCGTCACCACAGCGGCCTGACTCCGGCAGCCGACCCGCTGCGCGGCGTCAGCGCAGGGTGGTGGCCTTGTCCTGACGGTACGTCGCCACCAGCGCGAGGCACAGGCCCGCGATCGCGACGCGGCCGGAGGCCTGCAGCAGCGGCCCCCGCAGCAGGATGAACGAGTAGCCCGCCACCAGCGGGACCACCACCGAGATCAAGCTGCCCGGCGCGGACCTGCGCGTGGCTCGTTTCGCGTACCGGCGGTCCACGCGCGCCGAGGCGTACCCCATGCCCAGCAGCCCCGCGCCCATGCCCAGCGGCCCGAAGTCGAGCCACAGCTCCGCCCAGATCGGCGAGGAGAGGTTCGTGTTGACCGTCCCCATCCACTCGCCGACCATCACGCCCGTGTCCTTCGGCTTGCCGGGCCAGACCGAGCGCGGCACCGCGAAGAAGAGGGATCCGGCCAGCTGGCGTCCGTACAGGTGCCCGGGGCCGGAGTTCGAGTAGGTGATGGTGTTCGCGAACATGCCGATCTGGTCGTAGTCCTTCAGCGCCATCGGCTCCAGGAACGACGTCGTCTCGACCGGCTTGTAGTTCTTCTCGTCGTACCGGAACCGGTCCGCGAAGGGGAACACGAGCAGGGCGATCACCACGGCCATCGACAGCGCCACCCGGTACATCGCGGCGCTCACCGGGAAGACGGTGAAGAGCAGCGCGAACAGGACCGTGAGGAACCAGTACCGCGGGTTCGAGATCGGGTTGTTGACCACCAGGTTCAGCAGGGCGAGCGCCCCCCAGGTGACGATGACCGAGACCTTGCGCCGGGCGTACGTGGAGGTGATCAGCCAGCGCGTGTACATCAGCAGGGCGAGCAGCGCCGGGACGGTGCCGAAGCCCCGGAGCAGGGCCTGGCCGGCCTGGCCGTCGCCGTTGGAGACGCCCGCCTCCTGGATGCCCGCGATGATCTCCTGGCGGCTGGAGAAGAAGACCGCCGGGCCGCCGAGCTTCACGATGAACGCGGCGCTGCACAGGAACGCGAGGCCGGTCAGCAGCTGGAGGCGGCGCCGGTGGGCCATGACCGGCCGCGGCTCCTTCTGGGAGCCGCCGGCCCGGCCCGCCGGCCGGTGACGGGCGAGC
This sequence comes from Streptomyces sp. NBC_00597, assembly GCF_041431095.1. Taxonomy (GTDB): domain Bacteria; phylum Actinomycetota; class Actinomycetes; order Streptomycetales; family Streptomycetaceae; genus Streptomyces. Next base: position 6,271,690 of record NZ_CP107757.1, on the reverse strand, counting down.
AGGACGCCCACGTCGAACGCGGTGCAGCCGAGCAGGACCAGGCCGATCGCGGCGGTGAGGTCGGAACGGGCGCCGACCACCGGGGTCGGGACCCGGCCGAGGACGGCCTGCGCGAGCGGGGCCACGCCCATCGCCATGTAGACGAACAGCCAGAAGGAGCCCTGGAGGAGTTTGCGACGACTGGTGAGGACCATCGCGGAGAGCCGGGCGCCCGCGTACATGGTCAGCAGGAGCTGGAGCCAGAAGGCCGCGTCGCGCTGGCCGTCGCCGGGCTGGACGGCGACGAACAGCGGCAGGAAGACGGTGAATCCAAGGATGAGGGGGACCGACAGTGCGCGGGAGAGCAGGGTGCGCGGGGTGGTGACCCGGCCCCACTTGCGCTCGTCGTCGAGTGGGGGCGCCGGCGGGGTCACGGAGGGCTTGCGTATGTCCGTTGCCACTGCCGCCCCCACCCCATGTGCCTGGTCCGCGCGCAGTCTAATCTGAGCGGGCGGCGCCCGGGGAGGCGCGCCTGCGAAGCACGATGGGGGGCGACAGTTGCGTGATCTTCCTGCCTTCACGCTGGCCGGTTACGACAAGGGGCGCGGGCTGCTGACGCAGGCGCTGTGGTTCGCGGTGATGAACACGCTGTTCATGGCGTGGTTCTGCCCCGCCCGGCTGCGCGTGGCGCTGCTGCGGGCGTTCGGCGCCCGGATCGGCGAGGGCGTGCTGATCCGGCACAAGGTGCGGGTGCTGTGGCCGTGGAAGCTCACCGTCGGCGACCACACTTGGATCGGCGAGGGCGCCTGGCTGCTGAACCTGGAGCCGGTGGCCATCGGGGCGAACGTGTGCATCTCGCAGGAGGCCATGCTGTGCACCGGCTCGCACGACCACCGGGCCGCGGACTTCCGCTACCGGAACGCGCCGATCGTCGTCGAGGACGGCGCATGGGTGGCCGTACGGGCGACCGTGCTGGCCGGGGTCACGGTGGGCCGATGCGCGGTGGCGGGCGCCGGATCGGTGATCCACAGAAACCTTCCTGCACTGACCCTGCAGACGATGGACGGGCAGCGCCGCCCGGTCGAGGAGCCCAAGTGAGAGTCCTGCACACCGTCACGCTCCACTCCCCCTCGCACGCCTTCGGCGGACCGGTCCGGGTCGCGCTCAACCTGGCCGAAGGGCTGCGCGGACGTGGCCACGAGGCCTGCCTGCTCGCGCTCGGCGAGGGCTTCCCCGACCCGTGGCCGACCTCGGTGGAGGGCGTCCCGGCGAAGTTGTTCCAGGCCCGGCGCATCCTTCCCCTCGGCTTCAGCGGAATGACCTCACCGGCCCTGCTGGCCTCGGCGGGCCGGCTGGTCCGGGACGCGGACGTGGTCCACGTCCACCTCGCGCGGGACCTGGTGACCCTGCCGGTGGCCCTCGCGGCACTTCGGGCCGGCAAGCCGCTGGTGCTCCAGACCCACGGGATGGTGGACCCGAGCGACAAGCTGCTGGCCAAGGTGCTCGACGCGGTGGCCGTACGCCGGCTGCTGCGCGGCGCGGACGCGGTGCTGTACCTGACCCCGCACGAACGCGAGGGCCTCGACGCGGTGGTGGGCGCCCCGCTGCCGGGGGCGGTCCGGCTGGTCAACGGCACGCCCGCGCAGGACGAGCGCCCGGCCCCGGCCGGCGCCCCGCGCATCCTGTACTCGGCGCGCCTGCAGGCCCGCAAGCGCCCGGTGGACTTCGTCGACGCGGCCCCGGCGATCCTGGCGGCGCACCCGGACACCGAGTTCGTGGTGGCCGGCCCGGACGAGGGCGAACTGCCGGCGGTCCGCGCCCGCATCACGGAACTGGGCCTCGGCGACCGCTTCACGGTCCCGGGTGCACTGTCCACCGCCGAGGTCCTGGCGGAGCTGCGCCGGGCCCACGTCTACGTCCTGCCGTCGGTGGACGAGCCGTTCCCGATGTCGGTCCTGGAGGCCCTGTCGGTGGGCGTCCCCTCGGTGGTCACGCACTCGAACGGGCTGGCCCGCGACATCGCCGCCGCAGGAGCCGGCCGGGCCGTCACTCCCGGCCCGGCCGGCATCTCGGAGGCGGTCCTCGCCCTCCTGGACCCGCAGACCAACGCGACGGCCTCGCTGGCGGCCCGCAAACTGGCCGCGGAATCCTTCTCGATGGACGCGGTCCTGGACACCCTGCTGCCGGTCTACGAGAAGGCCGGCCATCGGGGTTAGAGCCCGCGGTGGGTTTCGTCCACCACCGGGAGGGCCGCCGCTCGACGTCGCCGGAAGACGCTGGCGTAGACGGCGAGTCCGATGGCGCCCGCCGCCATCATGATCAGGCCGACGACGTCGAGGTTGACGCTCTCCATCTGCCAGTCCGTCGCGAACGTGAGGATGGCCCCCACCACGATCAGGGCGATACAGCCGCCGATGCCTCCCATGTGATCCGCCTCCGCAGTTGTGGTCGTCTGACGACGCGGCTACCCGGGAACCGCACACGAAAACGCCGCCCCCGACCCGGAGTCCGGGCGGGGGCGGCGTCGGCGGCCGTGCGGGAGGGGCTACGCGGTCGTCGTCACGGACGCACTGCGCGCCCCTCGCTCCGCAGCTGCGTCTAGACCACGGTCACGCCGGAGGTGGCGGCCCAGAAACCCCAGCTGAGACCGGGAGCCTTGCACGTGGTGGTGAAGGTGCCGTCGCCCTTCGACATGGCGACCGGCAGGCAGTCCCAGTTCGCGCCACCGGTCAGCGCCATGTCCGTCCTGCCGTCACCGTTCAGGTCGCCGCTGACGACCTTCACGTTCGAGGTCGCGGCCCAGTCGCCCCAGCTGAGGCCGGGAGCGTTGCAGTTCACGTTGAACGTGCCGTCACCCTTCGACAAGGCGACCGGCAGGCAGTCCCAGCCGGAGCCACCGGTCAGCGCCATGTCCGTCTTGCCGTCCGCGTTGAAGTCACCGCTGACGACCTTCACGTTCGGCGTCGACGCCCAGAAGCCCCAGGAGCCACCGACAGGGGCGTTGCAGTTCACGTTGAACGTGCCGTCGCCCTTCGACATGGCGACCGGCAGGCAGTCCCAGTTCGCACCACCGGTCAGCGCCATGTCCGTCCTGCCGTCACCGTTCAGGTCGGCGTTCACGACCTTCACGTTCGAGGTCGCAGCCCAGTCGCCCCAGCTGAGGCCGGGAGCGTTGCAGTTCACGTTGAACGTGGCATCACCCTTCGACATGGCGACCGGCAGGCAGTCCCAGCCGGAGCCACCGGTCAGCGCCATGTCCGTCTTGCCGTCCGCGTTGAAGTCACCGCTGACGACCTTCACGTTCGGCGTCGACGCCCAGAAGCCCCAGGAACCACCGACAGGGGCGTTGCAGTTCACGTTGAACGTGCCGTCGCCCTTCGACATGGCGACCGGCAGGCAGTCCCAGTTCGCACCACCGGTCAGCGCCATGTCCGTCTTGCCGTCGGCGTTGAAGTCACCGCTGACGACCTTCGCGTTCGGCGTTGCGGCCCACTCGCCCCAGTAGCCACCGACAGGGGCGTTGCAGTTCACGTTGAACGTGCCGTCACCCTTCGACAGCGCGACGGGCAGGCAGTCCCAGTTCGCGCCACCGGTCAGCGCCATGTCCGTCTTGCCGTCCGCGTTGAAGTCGCCCTTGACGACCTTCACGTTCGGCGTCGACGCCCAGTAACCCCAGGAACCACCGACGGGAGCATTACAGGTGGTGTTGAACGCGCCGTCGCCCTTCGACATGGCGACGGGCAGGCAGTCCCAGTTCGCGCCACCGGTCAGGGCGAGGTCGGCCTTGCCGTCACCGTTGAAGTCGCTGGAGGCTCCCTGGCTGCGCGGGATACTGGCCGTGATCCACTGCCCCAGGTCGTCGGTGCGGGTGGAGATGGCGCCCGTGCGGGTCTCGGTGGCCGGGGTTCCCAGACAGCCGCCCTGCCAGGAGCGGGAGTTGACTCCGACGATCTCGCCGGCGCCGTTGAGCAGCGGGCCTCCGGTGTCGCCCTTGCAGAGGACGTCCGTGCCCTTGCCGGTGACGGCCAGGGTGGTCGGGGTGGCGGAGTTGACCGTGAAGGTGCCGGTGTGGAGCTTGTCGGTCACCCACTCCGTCTTGGTACGACCGAACCCGGCCGCGGTCAGTTCGGTGTTGGCGGCCGGGACGGTCGCGGCGAGGGTGGCGGGCTTGATGCCGATGACGGCGGTGGCCAGCCGTACCAGGGCGGCATCGCGGTCTGCGCGCGGGGCGATCTCGGTGATCTCGACGGTCTTGCCGTCGCTGAGGGTCGCGGTGGCCTTCAGGGCGGGCTTGCCGGCCGGGACCGTGGTGCCGGGCGTGTCGGCGAAGCAGCTGGCGGCGGTCAGCACCCAGAAGCGGTCGACCAGCGAGCCGGTGCAGGCACGGGAGTTGGCCTCGTCGCCGAGGGTGAGCCGCACCGCGGAGGACTGCTGTCCTGCGGCGGCTTCGGGTCCCGCGAGCGCGAAGGCGGGGACGGTCGGGATCACACCCACGGACAGGACGGCGGTGGCGGCCAACAGGCCGGTCATCCGCGCGGCACGCGGACGGGGTACGGACATGCTTCTTCCTTCGAAAGCAGGGCGCGGGCATGCGGGAGTGGTCCGGCGCACGCCAGAGCGCGGGTCGGCCTCTGGGGCCGGCGGACATACAAGGGGGAGGCGTTCCGGTGGCGCGCTACGGGCGCCACCGACTACTTGGAGGTGCGGATCTCCATGAGCATGAAGTCGCGCCCCTGCTCGTCGGCGCTCTCGCCGACCGGGGTCCACGCGTTCTTGTTGACGGTGAACGACTTCGCTTCGCTGCCGACGGTCATGTCGACTTCGGCAGCGTAGTCGTTCCCCTTGACGGCGAAGACCGTCGGGATCTCCAGGGCCAGGTACCCCTTCGTGCCGGTGACGCGGAAGCAGACCTTGTCCTTCTCGCGGGACCAGACCTCCAGCAGATCGGTGGCGCCGGTGCAGTCCGCAAGGACGATGTGGCCGTCACCGCGCTTGAGGACGATGTTGCGCTCCGCCAGGATCTTGTCGGCGTTCGGGTAGCCGAAGTCCTCGATCGCGTACCCGGGACCCTCGTCGGCGATCGCCTTCATCGCCGAGGTGTCCGCCGGCGCGGTCGTGCCGTTGATCCCTCCGGCGACCGCGAGCCACGCCAGGGCGCCTGCGCCCACGGCTGCGCCGATCGTGCGGACTACTGCATTGCGTGCCTTCATTACCGTCCCAGTCATCGGTTCCGTTTAGCGGGAAACAGCTACCAACAGGGATGTGAAGGCCATATTCCGTTGGGCGGGCGAACTCGAAACAAGCTCACCGCCCATGGAAGCCCCCCACTTCCGGGCCGATCGTAACCGATCCCCGGAGAACCAACTCAATGGTTATCCAGGCGGTTTCAGTGGGGCCTCGCTGCGGGAAGGACGCATTCCGCCAACTGGCGCGTGACATGCGTCACTTCACGCTCTGGCGTGGCATTACCCGGAATGCTGGATTCAGATACGAGCGTCAGTCACGGGCTCCAGCCCAGCTCGATGGAATGCATGATTCAGCCATGCGGCAGGTTACCAACAGCCGTTCCGACGCGCCGATATACCGGGTGGTCAATTCCCGGCGTCCTGCCTAAGGTCGCCGGGCACACAGCTCTCGAATCTCGCCGGGCACCGTCATGCCCCGGCGATGGAAACACGTGGCGCCATCGGGGCGCGCCGATAGCAAAGGGCCGCGTTTTTGGACACCATGTATTGGAGCCGGCGTCGGGTTCTCGGCGCGGTTGCCGCCACCACCGTTGCCGTCACCGCATCCAGCCTCGTGCTCAACCCGACGGCTGCTCTGGCCGCCACCACCCCGCCGGACGGGGACGACGGCGATCCGTTCCGCCTCCCCGACAGCGAGCGGGCCAAAGTCGTCAAGGCGTGGCTGCTGGGCGGCAAGGCCGTGCGCGCCGCCGCAGCAGCGGCGCTGACCGGTTCCGACGCCGATGTGCAGACGTTCCTCGCCACCAAACTGGCCGCGGAGACGGTCGAGGACAACCGCGTCGCCATCATCACCTCGCTCGCGGGCGGCGGTAAGGGCACCCGTCGCGAGGCGACGGCCGCGATCAACGGCGGCGACTCGGCCATCGCCGCCTACCTCGGAGGCGGCTTCAAGGCCGCCATCACCGAGGACCTGCGCGTGGCCACCGCCACCGTGATGTCCGTCGGCGGCAGGGGCGTCAACCGCAAGGGCAGCGCGGCCCTGGACGCCAACAGCCAGCCCGCGCTGGAGTCGTTCCTCCTCGACGGCCAGTACGCGGCCCGACTGGAGGACATGCGCGTCGATGTCTCGAAGCTGTCCTTCCAGGCAGGCCCGGAGGTGCAGAAGTACGCCTCCCGCGCGCTGTCCGGCACCGGGGCGGACATCGAGTGGTTCCTGGAAACCGGCCAGCACATCGCACGTGCCCGCGACCAGGAGGCCGTGAAGATCTCGGAGCTCGTCGCGGTCGTCCAGCGCGAGGGCAAGAACGCCGAGGCGAAGACCAAGCAGGCCGAGGAGGCCTCGGCCCGCGCCGTCGAGGCCGCGGCCAAGGCCAAGGAGGCGGCCGAGAAGGCCGCCGCCGAGGCCCAGGCCGCGCAGGACGACGTGATCAAGTCCGGTAGGGCCGCCCGCAAGGCGAGCGAGGCCGCGAAGGGCGCCGCCGATGCGGCCCGGGTGGCCACCAACGCTTCTCATGCCGCCATCCAGGCCTCGCGCCGCGCCGCGTACGCCGCCAACGCAGCGAGCCAGGCGGCCGCCAGCGCAGGATCGGCTGCGGCTCAGGCCTACGGCGCGGCCATCGCGGCCTCGAAGGACGCCTCCCAGGCGCAGGCCGCCAAGGACGCCGCCGTGGCCGCCCGGAACGCCGCCGCCCAGGCGCGCAGCGCGGCAGCCGCCGCCGACAGCGCAGCCAACGCCTCGGCGAGCTCCGCAGCCGCAGGTGCCTCCGCGGCATCCGCGGCCCGCAATGCCGCCGCTGCCGCGAACGCCTCGGCCGCAGCGGCCGGCGCAGCGGGCTCCGCCCAGGCGGAGGCCGCGGAAGCCAAGCGCCAGGCCCAGATCGCCAGCACCAACGCGACGATCGCCACCAACGCCGCCGGCACGGCCCAAAGCCTCGCCAACGCGTCGGCACAGGCCGCGCGCGTCGCGCGCGACGCGGCGAACAGCGCGGCCGGCCACGCGGACAGGGCCGCGGCCGCCGCCGAGTGGGCTGCCCAGTACGCCGGCCAAGCGGTGGAGTACGCGAACAAGTCCACCGAGTTCGCCAATGAAGCGACCAAGGCCGCGAACACCGCCACCGAGGCCGTCAACCAAGCGGTCGCCGTCGAGAAGGCGGCGCGCGAGGCCGAGTGGCAGCGTCTGGACCAGGACACGCAGCGGGCGATCGAGGAGACCCGGCTGCTCGCCCAGATCGAAGACCAGGAGCGGGCGGAGTACGCCAAGAAGCGCACCCAGGCCGAGCAGGCCCAGCAGGCCACCAAGGACCTCATGGCCCAGGCCGAGTCGGCGCTCAGGGGAGGCGACACCGGCCTCGCCGCCGGGCTGGGGCGCAAGGCGGCCGTCGCCGTGATGGGCACCTCCCACGGAACCTGGTCACGCGAGGCCGCGCGGTTCGCCCTGGCCGGTGCCGACAACGACGTCCACGTCTGGATCGACACCGACCGCCACATCGCCCAGCGGCAGGACGACCGGGAGACCAGTCTCTACCTCGCCCAGACCAGCCACCCGGACGTCGCGGACGCGGCCGCGAAGGCGCTCCGGAGCACGGACCCGCAGGCGGCCGGCACGTTCCTCGCCACCGGCGTCGTCCAGGCCGCCGCCATGGAGAACCGGGTCGCGGTGTCGCGCGCCCTCGCGAACAACCCCGGCAAGGCGGTCACCAAGGCGGCCAACGACGCACTGAACGCCGGAACCCCCGAGGCCCTGTACGAGTTCCTCAGCGTCACGTGGGAGGCGGCGCAGCGGCAGGACGACGCGGTGGCCACCGCCACGCTCCTGGCCTCGGACAAGACGGGCCCCTACACCAAGGCCCACGCCCAGGCGGCGCTGGAGGGCCCGGCCTGGATGCGCCGCAACTTCCTCGCGACCGTCCAGTACAAGACCGCACAGCTCGACTTCGACTCAGCCAGCCACATCGCGGCCGTGCAGGGCGCGATCGCGGCCGCCGCGAAGATCGCGCAGAAGGCGCAGGAAAACGCCGCACTGGCGCAGAAGGCGGCGGCCTACGCCCGCGACGCGGCGGGCGAGGCCATCGAGTGGGCGCAGCGGGCGGACAACTGGTCCAAGGAAGCGACGAGCTCCGCCAAGCAGGCCGGGGTGAACGCGGACGCCGCCGAGCAGGCGGCCAGGGACGCGCAGACCTCGGCCGACCGGGCGGCGCAGGCGGCCAGCACGGCGCGCTCGGCCGCCCGCTCGGCCAACTACTCCGCCAACCGGGCCGTCGATGCCGCCCGCAGCGCGGTGGCATCCGCCAACGCTGCCCAGGCCTCGGCCGCATCCGCGCACTCCTCCGCCGTCCAGGCCGGCCAGGACGCGCAGACGGCGGCGGCGGCCGCGAGCCAGGCGCACCAGATCGCCTCCGACAAGCGACGGGAGGAGATCGCCGCGGCGGCGAAGAAGGCCGCCGATGACGCACGCGCGGCCAAGGACGCGGGGACGAACCCGGCGGACCAGCCCGAGCACGACAGCGTCAAGGGCGGCCTTCCCTGGTGGAAGGAGGACGCGCGGTGGCTGGCCAACGCCACCAACTGGGCCAGCATCGTCACCGGATTCGTCTCGGCCGGCCTGGGCATCGCCGGTCTGGCGGCCGGGTTCATCTTCCCGCCCGCCGTTCCGTTCATCGAGGCCGCCGCCGCCGGGTTCGGCTACGCCTCCCTCGGCTTCGCGGGACTCAACACGCTGTTCACCGGTATCGGCTACGGCTGGACGAGCAGCGAGTTCAAGTCCTCGCTGGCCAGCACCGCCCTGGGTGTCCTCACCTTCGGCCAGTCCAAGTGGATCGGCGCCGTCGGTGGCGGCAAGGTCGCCACCAAGATCACACAATTCGGCCATGACCTGGTCTCGCCGGTGACCGGTCTCCTGGGGTCCCTCTTCGGCTGACCGCCGATGCGGACCGCGCTGTGCGCCGGCCTGTCCGCCGCGGTGTTCCTCGGCATGACGGGATCGGGAGCCTTCGGGGTCGTGCGGTGGAGCGTCCGGCAGATGTTGGTGATGTACTCGTTCACCTGGGCCGGACTCACGATCGGACTGATTCCGGCCGGGAGGCTGTTCAGCGTGTACGCGCGGGAATGGCGTGAGGGAGTAGACAGATCGGAATACGATATTCCGCGACGCTACCGGGTCTTCCTGTACGTGGTCGTCATCCTCATGGGCTTCGCGGCGTTCCTGCTCGCGACGTGACGACGAGCAGCACCGGTACGAGCGCCATGAATACGCCCCCGAGGCCGGAGGAATCCGGGCTCGGGGGCGTATTCGTGCGGCGCTGGCGCGGGGTTACGCGGGGATCCAGGCGTAGCAACCCGTCGACGTGAACTCCGTCGTGCCCGACGGGATCTGCGCCGTGATCTTGTCGCCGGCCTTCGGGGGCGTCTGCGGGCCCGAGGCCAGGACCGAACCGTCCTTGCCCTTGGCCTCCCAGGTGCACGTCGTGTTCTGGGTCAGCGCGCGGTACGTACCCGCCGCGGGCGACGGGCGGGTGCCGTCGCCGAAGCCCTTGGACGCCGCGTCCAGGATCGGCTTCTGCTCCGGGCACAGGTACGTGATCGCGTCCTTCGCCCCCGGGATCTCCCCGGCGACGATGGCCCCGGTCGCCGCGTCCTTGTCGCGCTTCGCGGTGCGCTCCACCCGCTGGCAGGACTCCTGGCCGGTCTGGAGGACCGCCGCCGGGTCCATCTTCTCGGGGACCCGTCCGCTGAGGTACTGCTTCTCGTTCGCCTTGAAGCTGCCCGTCTTCGGGGTGAGCTTCGCGTCCGGCAGGACCGGTCCGGTCGGCTTCGCGTCGGGTGACGCCGGCGCCGCCGGGGCGTCCGCCGGGTCCTGGACCGCCGACGCGGCCGGCGGCTTCGGCTTCGCGTCCGCGGCGTCGGCCTTGCCGCCGCCGCCCGAGCTGCAGGCGGTCAGGGTCAGAGCTGCGGCCAGCAGAACAGCAGCCGCGGCGGAGCGTCGGTACATCAAGGGCTCCTGTACGTGCCAGTTGATCGGTTGCGATAGGGGTGCGGGGCCCGGCCGTGTCCACGCCGGGCCCCGCACTCCGTCAGACGGTTACTTCGGGCCGAAGGTGAGGACGAGCTGCGGAGCGGCGTCCGCGGCCGTCGACTCCATGGACCAGATCCACAGCGGGTCGGTGCCCGTGCTCGTCAGAGCCACGCTGTAGCTGCTGCCCAGCACCGAGGAGAGCACGGCGGTGTCCAGCGGGGTGCTCGCGGTCGCCGAGCCGTCCGGCACGCTCGCGAACGCGCCGAGCGCGGTGGTGCCGAGGGCGGGCTTGGTGTTGAACGTCGTGCTCGCACCGCTCCAGGTGCCGGTGACCGGGACCACGGACACCTTGTCGGCCGTACCGGCGTTCGCCTGGGTCGACGTCTTGATCTGGAGCGCGGCGGACTTCAGGACCTGCCCGGCCGGAGCGGCCGGCAGGTTGAAGCGCAGGTACGTCTCGTACGCCGAGGTGCCGCGGACGGCCAGCGAGGTGGTCGCGCCGTTGGCGGCGCTCGGAGCGCCCTGGTTGACGTAGGTGTCCTCGGTCGCGGAGACCTTGGAGACCGAGTCGGAGGGCGCCTTGGCCAGGTCGTAGTGGTTCTTGGCCTGGGCCGCGGTGAGCGCCTTCGGGTAGACGGCCGTCTCGTCGATCTGGCCGGCGAAGAAGTTGCTCGTCGGCTTGGTCGGCCAGCTGCCGAGGTTGTCGCCGCCGACGTGCCAGAAGCCCTCGTACGAGATGGAGCTGGTGACGTTCAGCGTGCCCTTGCTCTGGCCGTCGACGATCAGCTCCATGCCGCTCGCGCCCATGGCGCCGACGACGTGGTGCCACTTGTTGTCGTTGTACGTGTCGAACAGGCCGGTGGTGATGGTGCGGGTCGACCCGCTGTAGACGCCGAAGACCAGACGACCGGTGTTGGTCATGTAGATCTGCTTGTCGTACGTGCCGCTGCTGCGGTCGGTGTTGTTGCCGAAGCCGATCAGCTTGCCGCCGCGCGTGGTGCTCGTCTTGAACCAGGTCTCGACCGAGAAGGCGTTGCCCACCGTCTGGCGGTGGTCGCTGTACACCTGCTGGCTGGTGCCGTTGAAGCCCATGGCCGTGCTGGCGCCGCTGATCGCGCCGGGCGTCTGGCGCAGCGCCGGGGCGTTGAGCTGGACGCCGCTGGTGTTGCCGCCCACCGAGGAGTCGGCGACGTACGGGCTGACGGTGTCGTCGTAGCGCCAGTACAAGGTGGCGCCGTCGGTGCGGACCTGGTCCGGGTAGGACTGGACCGAGGTCGGGACCGTGACCGAGGCGGTGGCCGACAGGGCGCTGGTGTTGCCCGCCCCGTCGGTGGCCGTCACGCGGTAGGTGTACGACTGGCCGGCCTTGACGGTGGTGTCGTTCCAGGAGGCCTGCGGGCGCTGCCACTCCAGGGACTCGGCGGAGACCGTCGCGATCGGGGTGGACGAGCCGTTGCGGTAGATGCGGTACGTCAGCTTGCTGTCGTCCGCGTCGTAGCTGGTGCGCCAGCGGACCTGGGCCTCGCCGGGCTTGACGCTGCCGGCGCTCGCGACCGGGGTCGTCGGGGCGCCGACGTCGCCGGTGGAGGCGAAGCGGGTGAGCGCCTGCTGGGGCTTGCCGTTGATGGCGGTGAACTCGCCGCCGGCCCACATGTACTTGACGTCGCCCTTCTCGGCGATGGTCAGGGCGCGCGGACCGATGCCCTCACCGAGGCCGTCGTTGGCGGTGGGGTGCCAGCCGAGCTTGCTCGGGCTGCGCACGAAGCCGTCCACGGGCGCGGGGGCGGCGCCTTCGTAGTTGGTCAGCTGCGCGTTGAAGAAGTTGCGCTTGCCGTCGGGGAACTGCCCCTCCAGGGAGCAGTCGTGGGCGTGCGAGGCGCTGTAGAGCACTCCGTCGTACGGCAGGACGGCCTGGGTAGCGCCGAGGCAGCGGTCGCGCCACTTCTCGCTGAAGTCGCTGAGGTTCAGGCCGATGCGGCCGTCGAAGACGCCGCCGCCGGAGCCCTCGTTGCCGGTGTAGAAGCCGGTCGAGTCGGTGGCGATGTCCTTGACCACGGAGTTCGACGGGATGTTGCTGTACGTCTTGGAGACCGCGCCGGTGGTGGCGTCCACGACGGCCAGGGCGTGGGTGTTCTTGCCGTTGACCGAGAAGAAGTCACCGCCCAGCAGGACGTTCTTGCCGTCCGGGGTGACCTCGACGGCGCGGCCGGGCTCGTCGGCGTTGGCGACGAAGGGCTTGAGCGCACCGGAGCCGGCGTCGACGGCGGCGAACCGCTCACGGGTCTGGCCCTCGACCGTGCCGAAGTCGCCGGCCACGTACAGGGTGTCGTCGCTGACGGCGAGTCCGCGCACGGTGGCGGGGATGCCCGGGTGGAAGGCGGCCTTGGGGGTGCAGCTCGCGATGTCGATCGCGGCGAGGCTGGAGACCGGGGTGCCGTTGACGGCGCCGAAGTAGCCGCCCGCGTACAGCGTCTTCTTGTCCTTGGAGACGGCCAGCGCGCGCACGGTCGCGGAACCGTCGCCGACGGTGAAGGCCAGCTTGCACGAGGTCGGGTTGCCCGTCGCGGCGTCGAGCGCCACGAAGTTCACCGCTTCCTGCTCGGCGCCGCTGGTGCCGTCGGGCGGGCGGACGGCCGAGAAGGTGCCGCCCGCGAAGACGGTGCCGTTGGCCTCGTCCATCGCGAAGACGACTCCGTTGGGCTGCCAGGTCGGCAGCTCGTCCGCGGTGAATGCCACGGGAGGCGTGATGGCGGACGCCTCGGGCATCAGCACCAGGCCTATGCCGGTGCCGGCGCCGGCCAGTGACAGGACGAGGGCAGCAGTCAGCCCTCTGGATCTACGCATGAGCCCCCCAGGGCAATCGCCCGGTTTTGATGGCTGGAACTATCCGAACAGCCATATGTACTGGCGCAGACTAGGGCTCCTGCGAGGACCCGGTCACCTCCCTTGACCCATTGCATACCAACTTGGAAGCAATGGTTCAGCCTGGAGGGTGCGCAACGGACATACGACAGGTTTACCCCGGCCGCATCCACCGATACCAGCGGAGATGACCGGGACACGGCAAATCGTAGGCGAAATATAGAGCGTTTAGCGGTCGATGCGGACCGTCACGCCCGCCAACTGGTCCTCGACCTGCCGGATGTCGGCGTCGACCATGATCTGCGCCAGCTCGGCAACGAGCACCGTCGGCTTCCAGCCAAGCAGTTCATGGGCCTTGGAGGCGTCGCCGATGAGGGCGTCGACCTCGCTCGGACGCTCGTACTTGGGGTCGTAGCGCACGTGCTCGGCCCAGTCGAGGCCCGCGTGGGCGAACGAGGACTCGACGAACTCGCGGACCGTGGCCGCCACTCCCGTGGCGACGACGTAGTCGGTCGGTTCGTCCTGCTGGAGCATCCGCCACATCGCGTCCACGTACTCGGGGGCGTAGCCCCAGTCGCGGACCGCGTCGAGGTTGCCGAGGTAGAGGTGCTCCTGGAGACCGGCCTTGATCCGGGCGACCGCGCGGGTGATCTTGCGGGTCACGAACGTCTCGCCGCGGCGCGGGGACTCGTGGTTGAACAGGATCCCGTTGACGGCGAACATGTCGTACGCCTCGCGGTAGTTCACCGTGGTCCAGTACGCGAAGACCTTGGCGGCACCGTACGGGCTGCGCGGGTGGAACGGGGTCTTCTCGTTCTGCGGGGGCGGGGTGGCCCCGAACATCTCCGAGGACGAGGCCTGGTAGATCCGGGTGTCCACACCGCTGGCCCGGATCGCCTCAAGCAGCCGCAGGGCGCCGAGGCCGGTCACGTCGCCGGTGTAGAGGGGGGCGTCGAAGGACACCCGCACGTGCGACTGGGCCCCGAGGTTGTAGACCTCGTCGGGCCGGATCTCCCGGAGCAGGTTCACGAGCGCGACGCCGTCGGACAGGTCGGCGTGGTGCAGGACGAAGGACCGGTTGGCGGTCTGCGGGTCCTGGTAGATGTGGTCGATCCGCTCGGTGTTGAAGCTGGAGGACCGCCGCACCAGGCCGTGCACCGTGTAGCCCTTGGAGAGCAGCAGCTCGGAGAGGTACGAGCCGTCCTGCCCGGTGACGCCGGTTATCAGTGCGGTCTTGCCCATGTGGTCCCCTTGATGGTCGTTGCTGTGGGTCGTGGTGAGGCTGGGCCTCGGGGTGGCTGTGGCCCGGTCCCCGGCAGGGGGCGGCGCACCTCGCTGTCGGGCCGCGGCCCGGAGGGCTGGATGCGTACCGTACACGCCCGGCCCCAACGCCCTTGCGGCGGATTCCTCTTCGGCACGCGCCGGCCCCGGCCGGCCGGTCCGGGTCGCGGGAAGCCCCGGTTCAGGTGCGCGGGGGCACTCCGTGGCGCCGGTGCCCGGCATGCGGGCTGGACCGAGAACCGCCGGTGGCGAGTGGCATCATCGGCGGTATGACAAGTTCGCTGCCGCTCCTGCCCCCGAACGCCCGCGTCTTCGTCGCGGGTCACCGCGGCCTCGTGGGGTCCGCGGTCGCCCGCCGGCTCACCGCCGACGGCCACGAGGTGCTGACCCGGAGCCGGGCCGACCTCGACCTGCGCGACGCCGCCGCGACCGGGGCTTACCTCAAGGACGTCCGTCCCGACGCGGTCGTGCTGGCCGCGGCCAAGGTCGGCGGGATCATGGCCAACAGCACTTATCCGGTGCAGTTCCTGGAGGACAACCTCAAGATTCAGCTCAGCGTCATCGGCGGCGCGCACGCCGCCGGGGTGGGCCGTCTGCTGTTCCTGGGCTCCTCCTGCATCTACCCGAAGCTCGCCCCGCAGCCCATCAGCGAGGACGCCCTGCTGACGGGCCCTCTGGAGCCGACCAACGAGGCGTACGCCCTCGCGAAGATCGCCGGCATCGTCCAAGTCCAGTCGTACCGCAAGCAGTACGGCGCCTCGTACGTCTCGGCGATGCCCACGAACCTCTACGGCCCGGGCGACAACTTCGACTTGGAGACCTCGCACGTACTGCCCGCCCTGATCCGGCGGTTCCACGAGGCGACCGCCGAGGGCCGCGAAGAGGTCACCTTGTGGGGCAGCGGCACCCCGCGCCGGGAGTTCCTGCACGTGGACGACCTGGCGGCCGCCTGCGCTGTACTGCTCGGCAGCTACGACGGCGACGAGCCGGTCAACATCGGCTGCGGCGAGGACCTCACCATCAAGGCCCTCGCCGAGACCGTCGCCGAGGTGACCGGCTTCCGGGGCCGGCTCGCCTGGGACACGTCCAAGCCGGACGGCACGCCGCGCAAGCTCCTGGACGTCACCCGCCTGACCTCGCTGGGCTGGAAGCCGGAGATCGGGCTGCGGGACGGTATCGCCGCCACCTACCGGTGGTGGCGCGAGCAGGGCTGAACGCACGTGCCGCGGCTCCTCAGTACGCTCCGCGACCGTCGACGACGGCGCGGAGCGTACGGCCCATGACGTCGACGTCGCTGGTGAAGGACCAGTTGTCGACGTACTGCAGATCGAGCTGGATCGTCTCGTCCCAGGACAGGTCGGACCGTCCGCTGATCTGCCACAGCCCGGTCATGCCCGGCCGCACGGTGAGCCGGCGCAGTTCGACCTCGTCGTACCGGGCCACCTCCTCCGGCAGCGGCGGGCGCGGCCCGACCAGCGACATGTGGCCGCTCAACACATTGAACAGTTGGGGCAGTTCGTCCATGGAGGTGCGGCGCAGCAGCCGGCCCACCCGGGTCACCCGGGGATCGCGGCGGATCTTGAACATCAGGCCGTCGTTCTCGTTGGCCCCGGACAGCTCGTTCTTGAGCCGGTCCGCGTCCACGACCATGGTCCGGAACTTCCACATGACGAACGGGACCCCGTCGCGCCCGATGCGCTGCTGGCGGTAGAACGCCGGGCCGCGCGAGCCGAGGCGGATCGCCAGGACGATGCCGAGAAAGACCGGCGAGAGCAGCAGCAGCCCGACGGCGGCCCCGGTGCGGTCGAGGACGGACTTGAGCAGGGTCTGCACGCCCCGACTCACCGGCGGCGCGACCCGCAGTACGGCGAGCCCGCCCGCGGAGAGGGTCTCCAGCCGCTTGACGGAGACCTCCACGAGGCCGGGGAAGACGGCGAGTTCCAGCCCCGCGTCGTGCAGTGCCCAGGCGACCCTGCGCAGCCGCTCCCCGGCGATCCGCGCGCCGGGGGCGACCAGTACGAGGTCGGCGTGGTGGCTGCGGACGGCGCCGAGCACGGCGGCGGAGTCGGCGTTGGGGGCCTCGGGCGCGTCCTCGTCGAGCCGGGCCGCGACGGGCACCCCGCCTTCGAGCGGGCCGGCGCCGACCGGCACCACGCCGACGACGACGTACGGGTGGTCGGTGCGGGCGGCCAGGTGCTCGATGACCGCCTCGGCAGCGCCGGGTTCGCCGACCACCAGGACCCGGCTGACGGCGTGGGCCTCGCGGCGGGCCGCCGAGAGGTGGCGGTACGTCAGTTTGCGGCAGGCCACGGTGACGAGGAGGGCGGGCAGCAGGGCGCCCAGCGCGGACAGCCGGGGGGTGCTCTCGCCTGTCACCACGCGGGCCACGGCCAGGACACCGATCAGAATCAGCCAGTCGTGCACGACGGGCAGTACGCCGCGGGATTCTCCGAGCGCGCGGGCCGTGTAACGCCGGCGCACCGCCTGTACCCCGGTCCACGCCAGGGCCGCGCCGAGGGCGCAGTACACGGGCCGGACCTGCTGTGCCGCCTGGAAGACGAGCGCCACGGGGACCGCGGCGCCGAGGAAGTCGGCGACGATGGCGGCGGGCAGGTACCAGCGGGCCTTGTCGCCGATCCGCCTCGCCGGCGCCGCCGCGAGCTCGGCGGCTGCTGCGGCCAGTCTTTGCGCAGGAAAATGGACATGCCTCATGGGCCCCCCTGGCACGTGGTCTCTGACAGTGGCGCGTGCCCATGGCTTCCCCTGGCGACGGACATCTGGCGCACCGGGAAACAGTACGACAAACACCCGTACGACAAACGCCGATTGAGCGAACGAGATCTCTTGTTGCGCAAGTGTTAGCAACCGGTACCAATCGTTCCAGATATCGATTACCCCCTTCGCACGCGAAGGTGAATGGTCCGGATACCGGATACGTCTCTTCGGTCAACGAACCGTTTCCAGCCAACCTTTTGACGCGCCCCTGACATTGATGGCGCCAGCTGTCACTCTTCGATCCGTTCTTCGCACCAGCCTGCTCTGCCCGGAGGCCCACCCAGCCGTCCGGAACCCCCCTTGCAGAAGGAGTCTGCGTTGAGTCACACCCCCCACAGGCGTGCCACCGCGGCCGGCGCGCTCGTTGCCGCCGCCGCACTGCTCGCCGTCGGCATCCAGGCCGGCACCGCCTCCGCCGACGCCACCGCGTCGCAGGCACGCAACGCCGCTCAGCCCAACCCGGGTGCGGCCGCCGTCAATCTCAGTGCTTCCGAGCGTGCGACGCTCATAGCCGACGCCAACTCGACCACCGTCCAGGCGGCCAAGGCCCTCGGCCTCGGCGAGCAGGAGAAGCTGGTCGTCCGTGACGTCGTCAAGGACGCCGACGGCACCACGCACACCACGTACGAGCGCACCTACGGCGGACTCCCCGTGCTCGGCGGCGACCTGACGGTCCATGCCAAGGGCGGCGTCACCAAGAGCATCACCAAGGCGACCAACCACGAGATCAAGGTCGCGGACACCACGGCGACCGTGACCCCGGCGGGTGCCGAGGGCCAGGCCGTCTCCGCGGCCAACGCCGCCGGCTCCAAGGACGCCAAGGCCTCCAAGAACGCCCGCAAGGTGATCTGGGCCGCCGAAGGCGCCCCGGTCCTCGCCTACGAGACCGTCGTGGGCGGCCTCCAGGACGACGGCACCCCGAGCGAACTGCACGTGGTCACCGACGCCAAGACCGGCGCGAAGATCACCCAGTGGCAGGCCATCGAGACCGGCACCGGCAACACCATGTACAGCGGCCAGGTCACGATGGGCACCTCGCAGTCGGGCAGCAACTACACGCTGACCGACGCCGGGCGCGGCGGCCACAAGACGTACGACCTCAACGGCGGCAGCTCCGGCACCGGCAGCCTCTTCACGAACACGACCGACGTGTGGGGCAACGGCGCCGCGTCCAACCGGGCGACCGCCGGCGCTGACGCGCACTACGGCGCACAACTGACCTGGGACTACTACAAGAACGTGCACGGCCGCAACGGTCTGCGCAACGACGGTGTAGCCCCGTACAGCCGGGTCCACTACGGCAACGCGTACGTGAACGCGTTCTGGGACGACTCCTGCTTCTGCATGACGTACGGCGATGGCACGAGCAACACGCACCCGCTGACGTCCATCGACGTGGCCGCCCACGAGATGACCCACGGCCTCACCTCGGTCACCGGCAACATGACCTACAGCGGTGAGCCGGGCGGCCTGAACGAGGCGACCTCGGACATCATGGCGGCGAACGTCGAGTTCTACGCCAACAACCCGCAGGACGTCGGCGACTACCTGGTCGGCGAGAAGATCGACATCAACGGCGACGGCACCCCGCTGCGCTACATGGACAAGCCGAGCAAGGACGGCGGCTCCAAGGACGCGTGGTACTCGGGCATCGGCGGCATCGACGTCCACTACTCGTCCGGCCCGGCCAACCACGTCTACTACCTGATGTCCGAGGGCTCCGGCGCCAAGGTCATCAACGGCGTCAGCTACAACTCGCCGACCTCGGACAACCTCCCGGTCACCGCGATCGGCCGCGACGCCGCCGCGAAGATCTGGTTCCGCGCGCTGACGGTGGGCTACTTCAAGTCGAACACCAACTACGCGGCCGCCCGTACGGCGACCCTCCAGGCCGCCGCCGACCTGTACGGCCAGGGCTCGACCACGTACAACAACGTGGCCAACGCCTGGGCGGGCATCAACGTCGGCGCCCGCATCGTCTCCGGCGTCTCGGTCACCCCGATCGCCAACCAGACCACCCAGATCAACACCGCTGTGAGCCTGCAGGTCCAGGCGACCAGCACCAACCCGGGTGCACTGAGCTACGCGGCGACCGGCCTCCCGGCCGGCCTGTCGATCAACTCCTCGACCGGTCTGATCTCGGGCACGGCCACCACCGCGGGCACGTCCAACGTGACCGTGACGGTGACCGACTCGGCGAGCAAGACGGGCACGGCGGCCTTCACCTGGACCGTCGGCACGTCCCAGCAGAACGTGTTCGAGAACACGAACGACTACCAGATCGCGGACAACGCGACCGTCGAGTCCCCGATCGCCGTGACCCGCACGGGCAACGCCCCGAGCACCCTCAAGGTGGACGTGAACATCGTCCACACCTACGTCGGTGACCTGGTCGTCGACCTGGTCGCCCCCGACGGCAGCGTCTACAACCTGCGCAACCGGTCCGGTGGCAGCGCCGACAACATCGTCCAGAGCTTCACGGTGAACGCATCCTCCGAGGTCGCCCAGGGCACCTGGAAGCTGCGGGTCCGGGACGCGGCCAGCCTGGACACCGGTTACATCAACAGCTGGAAGCTCACCTTCTGACCCCTCCGGGGCAGATGAAGCGCAACGGCTGACCCGAAAGACACGGGGCCGTCCGGGAGAGTCCCTCCCGGACGGCCCTGTCCCATGTGCCCCCGCGGTCAGCCGATGTGCCTCAAGACGGAGTCGATCAGGTCGGGCCCACCCAGGTAGTGGTCACCGCCGTGCTCCTCGCGCTGCTCCTGCTCCTGGCCCTGGTCCTGGCGCTGCTCCTGGCCCTGCTCCTGGCCCTCGTCCTGGCGCTGCTCCTGGCCCTGACCCTGCTCCGGGCGCTGGCCCTGCTCCTGGCCCTCGTCCTGGCCCTGCTCCTGGCCCTCGTCCTGGCCCTCGTCCTGACCCTGCTCCTGGCCCTCGTCCTGGCGCTGCTCCTGGCCCTGACCCTGCTCCGGGCGCTGGCCCTCGTCCTGGCGCTGCTCCGGGCCCTCGTCCTGACCCTGGTCCTGACCCTCGTCCTGGCGCTGCTCCTGGCCCTGACCCTGCTCCGGGCGCTGGCCCTGACCCTGGCCCTGACCCTGGTCCTGGCCCTCGTCCTGACCCTGCTCCTGACCCTGGCCCTCGTCCTGGCGCTGCTCCTGACCCTGACCCTGCTCCGGGCGCTGGCCCTCGTCCCGGCCCTGGTCCTGGCGCTGCTCCTGGCCCTGGTCCTGACCCTGGCCCTGGTCCTGGCCCTGGTCCTGACCCTGGTCCTGACCCTGGCCCTGGCCCTCGTCCTGGCGTTGCTCCTGGCCCTGGCCCTGCTCCGGCTCGTCCTTCGGGGCGCGGTGGGCGCGGAAGTCGTCGCCGTTGCGGTAGTCGTCCCAGTCGTCACGGCGGTCGTCGCGGAAGTCGTCGCGGAAGTCGTCGCGGCGGCCGCGGTCCGGCGCGAAGCTCGCCGAGAGGACCTCGACGTCGTTCACCCGGTCCCCCGGCTCCAGCACCCGCTCCGGCCGGCCCGAGCAGCCGTGGCCCGAGTAGAGCGTGGCCTGCCCGACGGTGTCGTTGCGCACCGAGGTTGCGGGGCGGTTGCGCGAGGTGTACGTCAGCTCGTAGCAGGTGTCGTAGTTCGCCGGGTGGATCTGTGCGCGCTCGTCGTGGTCGATGATGTACTCCAGCCGACCGAGCGAGTGGCCGTCGTCGCCTGCGAACGAGGGGCCGGCGGTGGGCAGGACGAGGGCGAGGGCGCCGAGGAGCGCTGCGGCGCTAGGGCGAAGACGCATGGGAAAGCAGTCCGTTCTGTGGGCACTGGATGCCGGTCCGGTGGCATCCAGCGGGCAGCGTAGGAGCGACACCACTTGCCTGAACGTTTCTGCATGCGCAGCACGTTCGAAGGTTCACCCTCCCGGATCGGCATCCTGCGCCCGTACGGGCCCGCCCGCACCCGCTACACGGATGCGCGTTCGGACAGCGGGGTGGGCGCGGCGGCGGCCGGAGCCTGGGCGGGTGCCGGGGCCTTCGTACGGACCAGGACCAGCACCACCAGCGCGCCGGCCAGCCCCATCAGCCCGGAGACCAGGAACGTCCCCCGCAGCCCGCTCGCGAAGGCCTCGTCCACCCAGACCCGCGCGGCCGGACCCGCCGCCAGCAGCTCCCCGGCCCGCCCGGAGGCCAGCGCCTCGGCCGTGCCGTGCCCCTGGCCGGAGCCGCTGAGCCCGTCCGTCAGCCCGGCCTGGAAGACCGCGCCGAGCACGGCGACGCCGAGCGCCATGCCCAGCTGCCGTGCGGTGTTCAGCGCCCCGCCGGCCATGCCCGCCCGGGCAGGGGCCACGGCGCCCATCGCGGCGGCGGCCAGCGCCGGGGTCGCGGCGCCCACGCCGAGGCCGGTCACCACCAGGCCCGGGACCAGGGCGGACCAGCCGTCGCCGGCGTCCGTCATCCAGGCCTGCAGCAGTGCGCCCGATCCGATCAGCAGCAGCCCGCCGCTGATGGTCAGCCGCGCCGGGGCACCGTGCAGCAGCCGGCCCGCCACGGCGGAGACGGCGAACGAGGAGATGCTCAGCGGCACCAGCACCAGGCCGGCGGAGACCGGGCCCATCCCCTCCGCGGTCTGGAGCCAGAGGGAGACGTACATCAGGTACGAGAACGCGGCCCCGGACAGCAACAGCGCCGCGGCCATGACGCCGACGAAGGTGCGGCTGCGGAACAGCGACAGGTCCAGCATCGGGCGGGAGCTGCGCAGTTCGACGAGGACGAACGCGGCGAAGGCGGCCGCGCCGAGACCGAGCAGGCCGAGGGTGGCCGAGCCGGTCCAACCGTTCTCGCCGACGCGGATCAGCGCGTACGTGACGGCCGCCGCGCCCGTGGTGAAGGCGGCCATGCCGGGCAGGTCGAGGCCCTTGGCGCGCGGGTCGCGGGACTCGGCGACCGACCGGAGGGTCACGAACACGGCCAGGGCGCAGACGGGCAGGTTGATGAAGAAGATCCAGCGCCAGCCGAAGTGCTCGGTGAGCAGGCCGCCGATGATCGGCCCGGCCGCGGCGGCGGCGCCGTTGACCGCGCCCCAGACGCCGAAGGCGACCCCGCGGTCGCGCCCCTGGTAGGTGCTGCTGAGCAGGGCCATGGTGGTGGCGAACATCGCGGCGCCACCGATGCCCTGGACGGCGCGGAAGGCGATCAGCGCGGCCGGGCCGGTGGCCAGTCCGCAGGCGAGCGAGGCGGCGGCGAAGAGGCCGAGCCCGCCGAGGTAGACGCTGCGGCGGCCGATCCGGTCGGCGAGGGAGCCCGCGCCGAGCAGCAGGGCGGCCAGGGCCAGGGCGTACCCGTCCATGACCCACTGGAGTCCGGAGAAGCCGGTGTGCATGTCGGCGGCCATGTCCGGCAGGGCGACCATCACGATCGTGACGTCGACCAGGAGCATGAACGCCCCGAGGCACACCGCGGTCAGCGGGAGCCATTTACGCATGGGAGATCTCCTCGGGACCCGGAGGCCCGGCAGGGGGTTGGCTGTGGTTCCAAACTCTCAGCCGCGCGGCCGATCCCCCACCCACACACCCTTGGCTGCCGGATTCCTCCACCCACAGCCCTGTCATGATGGAAACCATGATCACGTCCACCAAGCCGAACGTCACCTCCGCCCCCGGCTCCGTCCAGCTCGACGACCTCGACCGGGGGCTGATGCAGGCCCTGATGGTCGACGGCCGGGCCCCCTTCAGCCGGATCGCCGAGGTGCTGGAGGTCTCCGACCAGACGGTGGTGCGGCGCTACCGCCGGCTGCGGACCTCGGGCCTGCTCCGGGTCGTCGGGCTGCCGCTGGGCAACCGCGTCGGGCTGTTCGAGTCCTGGCTGCGGGTGCAGTGCGCGCCCGACGCCGCGCTCGCGGTGGCCGCGGCGCTGGCCCGGCGGCCGGACATCTCCTGGGTGAAGCTCGGCTCCGGCGGCACCGAGATCAACTGCCTCACCAAGGCCCGGACCCGGCAGGACCGCGACGGGCTGCTGCTGGACAAGCTGCCGCGCACTCGCCGGGTGACCGGGGTCAGCGCGCACACCATCCTGCGGGTGTACATCGGCGGGCCGTCGCAGTGGTGCGGCCTGGACACCCTGCGCCCCGAGCAGGTCGCGGCGCTGGCCCCGGCGCAGGAGCGGCCCCCCGTGGTGCACGGGCAGGAACGGTACGCCCTGGACGAGGCGGAGCTGGAGCTGCTGGCGGTGCTCGGCCAGGACGGCCGGGCCGGGTATCCGGAGCTGGCCCGCGCCTCGGGTCTGTCGGAGTCCACCGCGCGCCGCCGGGTGGACCGGCTGCGGGAGCTGCGGGCGCTGTACTTCGACGTGGAGCTCGTCCCGTCGACCCTGGGCTTCGAGGCGGAGGCGACGCTGATGCTGACCGCGGCGCCGGCCCGGCTGGCGGAGGCGGGCGCGGCGCTCGCCTCGCATCCGGAGGTGCCGTTCGCGGCGGCGGTGACCGGCACGGCCAACCTGATGGCCGCGGTGGTGTGCCGGGACACCGACGCGCTGTACACATACATGACCGAGCGGGTCGGCGCGGTGCCCGGCATCCAACACGTGGAGGTGATCCCGACCCTGCGCAACATCAAGCGGGCCGGGATGCTGGTGGAGGGCGGGCGGCTGGTCGACCCGCCGCCCGCCCCCTGAAACCGGCGCGGCCCTATCGCAGGAGTACGCCGCCTCCCGCGCCCGGGTCACCTGCCGTGTCGGTGTCCACCGGGGCAGCGACCAGCCCCAGCTCGGCCGGTGTCGCCAGTAGCGGGTGTGCGGGCAGGATCCGCACGGTGTACCCGTAGGGCCCGGTGCGGTCGAGGGCGAGCGGGCCCTCGTACATCCAGCGCCCCTCCAGGTCGGGCCCGGCGGCGGGCTTGAGCGGGAAGGTGCGCCCGTCGCGGATCACGTCCTGCGGGTCCACCCGGCCGGCTACGGCCTGGACCTCCACGTCCTCGGGGGTGAGCGCGTCCAGCGCCACCCGTACCCGGAGCGTGAGGGTGGCCCCCAGTTCGGCGGTGCCGTTCACGGGAGCCGCAGCGAGCGCCTCCACGTGCTCGACGGCGACCCGCGGCCAGGCCGCCCGGACCCGGCCCTTCCACCAGGCCAGGTCCCGTGCCGCGTCCGCGTTCAGGGCCCGGTGGGCGCGCGCGGCCGGCGTGTACAGCCGCTCCACGTACTCCCGCACCATGCGGCCAGCGAGCACCTTGGGGCCGAGCGAGACGAGGGTGCGCCGGACCATCTCGATCCACCGCACCGGCAGTCCGCTGCGGCCCGTGCGGTCGTAGAACCGCGGCGCGACCCGGTCCTCGATCAACTCGTAGAGGGCGCCGGCCTCCAGGTCGTCGCGCCGGTCCTCGTCCGTACCCAGCCCGTCGGCCGTCGGGATGGCCCAGCCGAAGTCCGGCTCGAACCATTCGTCCCACCAGCCGTCGAGCACGGACAGGTTGAGGCAGCCGTTGAGCGCCGCCTTCATCCCACTGGTCCCGCAGGCCTCCAGCGGCCGCAGCGGGTTGTTCAGCCAGACGTCACAGCCGGGATAGAGCTTTTGTGCCATGCCCATGCCGTAGTCGGGCAGGAAGACGATCCGGTGGCGCACCCGCGGGTCGTCGGAGAACCTCACCAACTCCTGCACGAGCCGTTTGCCCCCGTCGTCGGCCGGGTGCGCCTTGCCCGCGACGACGATCTGCACGGGCCGGTCCGGATCGAGCAGCAGCGCGCGCAGCCGCTCGGGATCGCGCAGCATCAGCGTGAGCCGCTTGTAGGAGGGCACGCGCCGGGCGAACCCGATGGTGAGCACGTCCGGGTCGAGTACGGAGTCCACCCAGCCGAGTTCGGCCTCGGCGGCCCCGCGCTGGAGCCACGAGGCCCGCAGCCGGTCGCGGACCTCCTGCACGAGCTGCTCGCGCAGCCCGCGCCGCAGGTCCCAGATGTCCTGGTCGGCGATGTCGGCGACCGCGTCCCAGCGCTGGGAGCCGCCCACCGACAGCGCGTCCTCGGTCCGCCCGGCCCCGATCTGTCGGGCGCCGAGGCGCATGACGTCGGGGGCCACCCAGGTCGGGGCGTGCACCCCGTTGGTCACGGAGGCGATGGGTACGTCGGCCGGGTCGAAGCCCGGCCACAGCCCGGCGAACATGCCGCGGCTGACCGCCCCGTGCAGGGTCGAGACCCCGTTGGCCCGCTGGGCCAGGCGCAGCCCCATCACGGCCATGTTGAACACCCCGGGGTCGCCGCCGGGATAGGACTCGGCGCCCAGTTCCAGGATCCGGTCGACGGGCAGGGCGGCCAGTTCCGCGCCTGGCCCGAAGTGCCGGGCGACGAGGGCCCGCTCGAAGCGGTCGATGCCGGCGGGCACCGGCGTGTGCGTGGTGAACACGGTCCCGGCGCGCACGGCCTCGATGGCGGCCTCGAAGCCGAGTCCCTCTTCCCCTTCCAGTTCCCTTATGCGTTCGAGTCCGAGGAAACCGGCGTGTCCCTCGTTCGTGTGGAACACCTCGGGGTCGGGATGCCCGGTGATCCGGCAGTACGTGCGCACCGCGCGCACGCCTCCGATGCCGAGCAGCATCTCCTGGAGGAGGCGGTGGTCGCTGCCGCCGCCGTAGAGCCGGTCGGTCACCTCCCGGGCCCCGGCGTCGTTGTCCTCGACGTCGGAGTCCAGGAGCAGCAGGGGCACCCGGCCGACGCGGGCCTGCCAGATGTGGGCGTGCAGGGCGCGGCCGCCGGGCAGGCACAGGGCCACCCGGGCCGGGGCCCCTTCCGCGTCCCGCAGCAGGGACACGGGGAGCTCGTTGGGGTCGAGGACGGGGTAGTGCTCCTGTTGCCAGCCGTCACGGGAGAGGGACTGGCGGAAGTACCCGTGTCGGTACAGCAGTCCCACGCCGATGAGGGGGACGCCGAGGTCGCTGGCGGCCTTGAGGTGGTCCCCGGCGAGGATCCCGAGCCCGCCGGAGTACTGCGGCAGGGCGGCGGTGATGCCGAACTCGGGGGAGAAGTAGGCGATCCCGGCGGGCAGCTCGGCGCCGTCCTCATGGCTCTGGTACCACCTCCCGCCGTGGACGTAGTCGTCGAGGTCGGCGGCGATGACGGCGAGCCGGCGCAGGAAGCGGCGGTCGGCGGCCAGTTCTTCGAGCCGGGGGGCGGAGACCGAGCCGAGCAGCCGGACGGGATCGCCGCCGGCGGCCTGCCAGCCCTCGGGGTCGACGGATTGGAAGAGTTCGCGGGTCTCGGTATGCCACGACCAGCGCAGATTGCGCGCGAGGTCAGCAAGTGGCAGCAATGGTTCCGGAAGTACGGGGCGCACGGTGAATCGACGGATAGCCTTCACGCGTTCCACCTTCGCAGGCAATTGCGCATCGAAGCGGCCGCACCACGCTGTGCGCCCGCGCATCTCCCCGGGAAGGCTAGCTTCACCTCGCTCCGCCCTGCCACGGTGCCGCACGGGAGGCACGCGACAGGAAGGTTCCTTCGAACGGTGCCGCGCGGACGGCGATGTGGATTCAGGACATTCCTGCGTCGTGCCCGTGCCACCGGACCTTGCCGGGCGCATGTGGATCCGCGCAGGAAGCTCCGCTGTGACCGCAGGGGAAGGCGCGCTCCAGTACGGGCATTTCGCTCACACTACCCCGAATCGGCGGTCACCCATGGTGCTGCCGGTACCCATGGGGCGGGGCGCGTCTCGGCGTACATCCGGTAGTCCCAACCGACTTGACTGAGCCTCGACGGATGTCGGCCAAGACCTTGGTACGGGCCTCGCGACTACGTACGAGTAGTTAACCGAGTGCACGGATTGAGCGGGGTGAGAGTGGGCAGGGCTCCCCGCGTACACGCACGGCACCCCGCCCCACCACCTCTCCCGCCACCCGAGTGAACGCGGACAGGAGCGGCCATGCCCGCAGCCCAGCCGTCTTCTGAGCGGCTAGAAACAGAGCGAACAGAGCGTGCACGACCAGCCGGTGTTCCGGCTGGGCTGTTGTCACCGAGCCCCGCGAACTGCCTCCAGGTGATCCCATCATGATCGGTCGCATTCCCGTGTTGGACGTCCGCCCCGCCGTCGACTGCGGGGCCAGACCCGCCAAGGCGGTCGTGGACGAGGTCTTCGAGATCTCCGCCACCGTGTTCCGCGAGGGCCACGACGCCGTCGCCGCCCATGTCGTGCTCCGCGACCCCAGCGGGCGGCTGCGGCCCCCCGTGCCGATGCGCGAGCTGGCACCCGGCACCGACCGTTGGGGGGCTCGGGTTTCCGCCGAGGCCGAGGGGAGGTGGACGTACACCGTCGAGGCGTGGAGCGACCCGGTCGGCACCTGGCAGGCCCACGCCGCCATCAAGATCCCCGCGGGCATCGACCCCGGGCTGACCCTGCTCGAAGGCGCCGAGCTCTACGAGCGGGCCGGCTCCCGGATCCCCAAGAAGGACGGGCGCGAGCACGTACTGGCCGCCGCCGAGGCGATGCGCGACGAGGACCGCGCGGTGTCGCTGCGCCACGCCGCCGCCCTCGCGACCCCCGTGCAGGCCGCGCTCGCCCGGCGCCCGTACCGGGAGCTGGTCACCGCCTCCAAAGCCCTGCCGCTGGTCGTGGAGCGCAAGCGGGCCCTCTTCGGCTCCTGGTACGAGATGTTCCCCCGCTCCGAGGGAGCCGTCGTCGAGCCGGGCGAACAGCCCGTGAGCGGTACCTTCCGCACCGCCGCCGAGCGGCTGCCGGCCATCGCAGCGATGGGTTTCGACGTGGTGTACCTGCCACCGATCCACCCCATTGGGAGTACGTACCGCAAGGGACCGAACAACACTCTTTCGGCTGGAAGTTGGGACCCCGGTGTGCCGTGGGCCATCGGCTCCACGGAGGGCGGTCACGACGCGGTCCACCCCGACCTCGGCACGATCGAGGACTTCGACGCCTTCGTCGCCCGCGCCCGCGAGCTGCGCATGGAGATCGCACTGGACTTCGCACTCCAGTGCTCCCCCGACCACCCGTGGGTGGAGAAGCACCCCGAGTGGTTCCGCCACCGGGCCGACGGGACGATCGCGTACGCCGAGAACCCGCCGAAGAAGTACCAGGACATCTACCCGATCCACTTCGACACCGACATGGCCGGGCTCGTCGAGGAGACGGTCCGCGTCCTGCGGTACTGGATGGAGCACGGCGTCCGGATCTTCCGGGTGGACAATCCGCACACCAAGCCGGTCGTCTTCTGGCAGAAGGTGATCGCGGACATCAACAAGTCCGATCCCGACGTGATCTTCCTGGCGGAGGCCTTCACCCGGCCCGCGATGATGCGCACGCTCGCCGCCATCGGTTTCCAGCAGTCGTACACGTACTTCACCTGGCGCAACACCAAGGCCGAGCTGACCGAGTACCTGACCGAGCTGGCGGACACCCGTTCCGCCTCCGTCATGCGGCCGAACCTCTTCGTCAATACGCCCGACATCCTCCACGAGTACCTCCAGCAGGGCGGCCGTCCGGCCTTCGAGGTGCGCGCCGTCCTCGCCGCCACCCTCTCCCCCACCTGGGGCGTCTACGCCGGGTACGAGCTCTGCGAGAACACCCCGGTCCGGGAGGGCAGCGAGGAGTACCTGAACTCCGAGAAGTACGAGTTCCGGCCACGCGACTGGGCGGCCGCGGACCGCGAGGGCCGCACCATCGCCCCGCTGATCACCGCCCTGAACCGGCTGCGCCGGCGCAACCCGGCCCTCCAGCAGCTGCGCGACATCCATTTCCACACGACCGACAACGACCAGGTGATCGCCTATTCGAAGCACGCGGGCGCCAATTCCGTACTGGTGGTCGTCAACCTCGATCCGCACCACACCCAGGAGGCGACGGTCTCGTTGGACATGCCGGTACTCGGCCTCGACTGGCACGGGTCCCTCGCGGTGCGCGACGAGCTCACCGGCGAGACCTACCACTGGGGCAGGGCCAACTACGTGCGCCTAGAACCGGGCCGCACGCCCGCGCACGTACTGGCGGCTCTGCGACCGTCCCCGCCCACCGGAGGGTCACCCACCACATGATGATCAACGATCCCGTCCACGACACGTTCGAGGACACCCCCGCGAAGGACCGCGACCCCGACTGGTTCAAGCGGGCGGTCTTCTACGAGGTGCTCGTCCGGTCCTTCCACGACAGCAACGGCGACGGCGTAGGGGACCTGAAGGGGCTCACCGCCAAGCTCGACTACCTCCAGTGGTTGGGTGTCGACTGCCTCTGGCTGCCGCCGTTCTTCGCCTCGCCGCTGCGTGACGGCGGCTACGACGTCTCCGACTACACCTCCGTGCTGCCCGAGTTCGGCGACCTCGCCGACTTCGTGGAGTTCGTGGACGCCGCGCACCACCGCGGCATGCGGGTGATCATCGACTTCGTCATGAACCACACGAGCGACCAGCACGAGTGGTTCCAGCAGTCCCGCAAGGACCCGGACGGGCCCTACGGCGACTACTACATGTGGGCCGACAACGACAAGCAGTACCAGGACGCCCGCATCATCTTCATCGACACCGAGACGTCGAACTGGACGTACGACCCGGTCCGCAAGCAGTACTACTGGCACCGGTTCTTCTCGCACCAGCCCGACCTCAACTACGAGAACCCGGCCGTCGTCGAGGAGATCGTCTCCGCCCTCCGCTTCTGGCTGGACCTCGGCATCGACGGCTTCCGTCTCGACGCCGTGCCCTACCTGTACGCCGAGGAGGGCACCAACTGCGAGAACCTGCCGCGCACCCACCAACTCCTCAAGCGGGTCCGCGCCGAGATCGACGCGCACTACCCCGACACCGTGCTGCTCGCCGAGGCCAACCAGTGGCCCGAGGACGTCGTCGACTATTTCGGCGACTTCGCGAAGGGCGGGGACGAGTGCCACATGGCCTTCCACTTCCCCGTCATGCCGCGCATCTTCATGGCGGTACGAAGAGAGTCGCGCTACCCCGTCTCCGAAATCCTGGCCAAGACCCCGGCGATCCCGGACCGCTGCCAGTGGGGCATCTTCCTGCGCAACCACGACGAGCTCACCCTCGAAATGGTCACCGACGAAGAGCGCGACTACATGTACGCCGAGTACGCCAAGGATCCGCGGATGCGGGCCAACATCGGCATCCGACGCCGGCTCGCCCCGCTCCTCGACAACGACCGCAACCAGATGGAGCTGTTCACGGCCCTGCTGCTGTCGCTGCCCGGCTCGCCGGTGCTCTACTACGGCGACGAGATCGGCATGGGCGACAACATCTGGCTCGGCGACCGCGACGGTGTGCGCACGCCCATGCAGTGGACCCCGGACCGCAACGCCGGTTTCTCCTCGTGCGATCCGGGCAGGCTGAACCTGCCGGTCATCATGGACCCGGTACACGGGTACCAGGTCACCAATGTCGAGGCCGCGATGGCATCGCCCTCCTCACTGCTGCACTGGACCCGCAGGCTGATCGAGATCCGCAAGGCCAACCCCGCCTTCGGACTTGGTTCGTACACCGAACTGCCCTCGTCCAACCCGGCGGTGCTCGCCTTCCTCCGCGAGTACGGGGACGACCTGGTGCTGTGCGTGCACAACTTCTCCCGCTTCGCGCAGCCCACCGAGCTGGACCTGAGGTCGTTCAACGGGCGGGTCCCGGTGGAGCTCACGGGTGACGTGCGCTTCCCGCCGATCGGCGAATGGCCGTACCTGCTCACCATCGCGGGACACGGCTTCTACTGGTTCCGCCTGCGCAACGAGTAGCCGCCGGGCACGGGGTGGGCGCGCGAATGGGTCAATCGCCCGCCCCTGTACGGATCATCCTGACCCGACACTCGTACACCACCGGAGAAGCACTGACGCGATCCGGGACACTCTCCGCATTCTGTGACGGCCCGGGGAAAGGACG
Organism: Streptomyces sp. NBC_00597; assembly: GCF_041431095.1. Lineage (GTDB taxonomy): Bacteria > Actinomycetota > Actinomycetes > Streptomycetales > Streptomycetaceae > Streptomyces. The sequence goes on along the minus strand of NZ_CP107757.1, from coordinate 6,240,763 downwards.
CGACGCCATGTCGGAGGCTGCATCCGCCGGGACGACCAGCACGACCGGACTCAGTCCACTGGAGCCGATGCTGCGGGACTGGCTCCCGGTACAGCGCTGGTTCGCCGGCAAGGGCCGGCGCATCGGCCGGCTCCGGATGATCTCGGCGGCGGACCTGCTGCCGCCGGGGTCCTCCCCCAGGCTGGTCCACCTGCTCCTGGACGTCGACGGCGACTGCTACCAGCTGCTGCTCGGTGTCCGCCCCGCACTGCCGCCGGCCCTGGCGCCCGCCCTGATCGGGCGGGCCGAGCAGGGGCCGTACGCCGGCCAGTGCGTCTACGAGGGGCTGGGCGATCCGCGGCTGGCGGCCCTGCTGCTGGAACGGCTGCGCGCACCCGGGACCCTCGGCCCGCTGCGGTTCGACCGCGACCCGATGGCGCTGATCCCGGCCGCGCTCACCCCTCGACCACTGTCGGGGGAACAGACCAACTCTTCACTGATCTACGGGGATTCGTACATCCTGAAGGTGTTCCGCCGGGTCGGCCCCGGGGTCAATCCCGACCTGGAGCTGCCCAGAGCGCTGGCGGCCGCCGGGTGCGCCCGCGTCCCCGCGCCGGTCGCTTGGTACGAGGCGGCGCTGCCCGGCGGAGAACCGTTGACCCTGGGGGTGCTCCAGCCCTACCTGCGGGGCTCCGACGACGGCTGGCAGCTCGCGCTGCGCCGGCTCGGCGACGGGGGCGACTTCACCGCCGAGGCGCACGCGCTGGGCCGGGCCACCGCCGAGGTGCACAGCGCGCTCGCCGGCGCCCTGCCGACCGTCGCTCTGGGCCCGGAGCAGACCGCCCGGCTCGCCTCCGGGATGACGGCCCGGCTGGCGGCCACCGCCCGCGAGGTGCCCGCACTGCGGCCCTACGAGGCGGGGCTGCGCGGGGCGTTCGACGCGCTGGCCGCGTCCCGCGGGGCCGGGGTACCCGCCCAGCGGATCCACGGCGACCTCCACCTGGGCCAGACCCTGCGGACCGCCGACGGCAGCTGGGCGCTGATCGACTTCGAGGGCGAGCCGGCCCGGCCGCTGGCCGATCGCCGCCGCCCCGAACCCGCCGTCCGCGACATCGCCGGGATACTGCGCTCGTTCGACTACGCGGCCCGCTCCCACCGCCCGTTCGCCCCTGCCTGGGCGGACGCCTGCCGGGCCGCCTTCTGCGAGGGCTACGCCCGCACCACGGGCCGCGACCCGCGCGAGGACCCCGTCCTGCTGCGCGCGTACGAGACGGACAAGGCGGTGTACGAGGCGCGCTACGAGTCCCGGCACCGCCCCGACTGGCTGCACGTCCCCATGGCCGCGATCCGGCGGCTCGCCGCCGGCGCGGACCGGGGGTTCGGCCGCGCCCAGCCGGGCCCCGGCGAAGGCTTCCCCTCCCTCTCCCCTCACCCCCGCCCGCAGCCGCCTAGGAGGCCGCACACGTGAGCCCCGCCCGTCAGTCACCCTCGACCACCTCGCCGTCCACCGCTCCGGCCCCGGCGCCGGCCCAGGGCCGCGGAGCGCCCGCCCCGGCGGCGCCGCGCAAGGCCCCGCCGCCGCGCGCCCGGAGGGCTCCCGCGCACGGGGTACGGCCGGCGCCCGCGCTGGGCACCGAGGAACGGGCCCGGCTGCTGGAGGGCCGCCACCACGACCCGCACGGAGTGCTGGGCGCCCGGACCCGGCGGGACGGGGTGGTCTTCCGCGTGCTGCGCCCCTACGCCAAGTCGGTCACGGTCGTCGCCAAGGGGCTGCGGGCCGAGCTCCTCTCCGAGGGCGACGGGCTGTTCTCGGGGCTGCTGCCGCTGAACGGCGTGCCGGACTACCGGCTGCTGGTCACCTACGACAGCGACGAGATCGAGGTGCACGACCCGTACCGGTTCCTGCCCGCGCTCGGCGAGCTGGACCTGCACCTGATCGGCGAGGGCCGGCACGAGGAGTTGTGGACCGCCCTCGGGGCCCGGCCGATGGAGCACCAGGGCGTGGCCGGCACCCGGTTCACGGTGTGGGCGCCGAACGCCCAGGGGGTGCGGGTCACCGGGGACTTCACGTACTGGGACTCGGTGGCCTACCCGATGCGCTCGTTGGGCGCCTCCGGGGTGTGGGAGCTGTTCCTGCCGGGGGTGGGCGAGGGCGCGCTCTACAAGTACGACATCACCCGCCCGGACGGCAGCCACACCCTGCGCGCCGACCCGATGGCCCGCTCCGCGGAAGTCCCGCCGGCCACGGCCTCGGTGGTTACGGCGTCCCACTACGAGTGGCAGGACGAGGAGTGGATGGCCCGGCGCGGGGACCGCCCGCCGCACCGGGCCCCGTTCTCGGTGTACGAGCTGCACCTGGCCTCGTGGCGGCCGGGGCTCTCGTACCGGCAGCTGGCCGAGCAGCTCCCCCCGTACGTCAAGGATCTGGGCTTCACGCACGTGGAGCTGATGCCGATCGCGGAGCACCCCTTCGGCGGCTCGTGGGGCTACCAGGTCACCGGGTTCTACGCGCCGACCTCGCGCATGGGCGGCCCGGACGACTTCCGGATGCTGGTGGACGCGCTGCACCGGGCCGGGATCGGCGTGATCGTCGACTGGGTGCCGGCGCACTTCCCGCGCGACGAGTGGGCGCTCGCGGAGTTCGACGGGCGGCCGCTGTACGAGCACCACGACCCGCGCCGGGCCGCGCACCCGGACTGGGGGACGCTGGAGTTCGACTACGGCCGCAAGGAGGTCCGCAACTTCCTCGTCGCGAACGCCGTGTACTGGTGCCAGGAGTTCCACGTGGACGGGCTGCGCGTGGACGCGGTGGCCTCGATGCTCTACCTGGACTACTCGCGGGGCGAGGGCGAGTGGGCGCCGAACGAGCACGGCGGCCGGGAGAACTGGGACGCGGTGGCGATGCTCCAGGAGATGAACGCGACGGTGTACCGGCGCTGCCCGGGCGTGGTGACGATCGCGGAGGAGTCCACGGCCTGGGAGGGCGTGACACGGCCGACGGACGCGGGCGGGCTGGGCTTCGGGCTGAAGTGGAACATGGGCTGGATGCACGACACCCTGCGCTACGCGTCGAAGGACCCGGTGCACCGCAAGTACCACCACCACGACATGACGTTCGGGATGGTCTACGCGTACAGCGAGAACTACGTGCTGCCGATCTCGCACGACGAGGTGGTGCACGGCAAGCACTCGCTGGTGTCGAAGATGCCCGGCGACTGGTGGCAGCAGCGGGCCATACACCGTGCGTACCTGGGCTTCATGTGGGCCCACCCCGGCAAGCAGCTCCTTTTCATGGGGCAGGAGTTCGCCCAGGGATCGGAGTGGTCCGAGGCGCACGGACCGGACTGGTGGGTGCTGGACTCCTCGTACACGGCGGCCGCCGACCACCGGGGCGTGCGCGATCTCGTGCGCGACCTGAACCTGACGTACGCGGCGGCGCCCGCGCTGTGGGAGCGGGACACCGTGCCGGGGGGCTTCGGCTGGGTGGAGGCGGACGCGGCGGAGGACAACGTCTTCGCGTTCCTGCGGTACGCGCAGGACGGCTCGCCGCTGCTGTGCGTGTCGAACTTCTCGCCGGTGGTGCGGCACGGCTACCGGATCGGCGTCCCGGAAGGCGCGCCGTGGTGGCGGGAGGTCCTGAACACGGACGAGGAGCAGTACGGCGGCAGCGGCGTGCGCCATCTGCAACCCCTGCGGCCCGAGCCCGTGCCCGCGCAGGGCCGCCCGGTGAGCCTGCGCTTGACGCTCCCGCCGCTGGCGACGGTCTGGTTCAGGCCGTGACCTCGATGACCTCCGCCAGCTCCTGAAGCAGCTTGCGCTTGGCGCGTGCGCCGACCATCTGCTTCACGGGCTCGCCGTCGCGGAAGACGAGCAGGGTCGGCATGGACAGCACCCCGTACCGGACGACGGTGGCGGGGTTGCCGTCCGCGTCGATCTGCACGACCTTGAGGCGGTCGGCCTCCTCGGCGGCGACGGCGGACAGCACCGGCGCGAGCTGCCGGCAGGGCCCGCACCAGTCGGCGGTGAACTCCACGAGGACGGGCCGGCCCCGCTCTGCGAGCACCTCCGTATCGAAGTCCCCGTCGGTCACTTCGGCAACACCCTTGGCGTGGATCATCTCGTCCCTCCCCTTCTCACGGTCCGGTCATTTCACAGCGCGGCGCCGCCGCCTCGCCGGCGGCGTCCTCGGCGGCGGCGAGCTGCCGCGCGACCTGCTCCCGTACGTCGGCCAGCTGGCCGATCAGCCCGTCGAGCTCGGCGAGCTTGCGCCGGTACACGGCCAGGGACGCGGGGCAGGAATCTCCGGCGGGGTGGCCGGCGCGCAGGCAGTCGACGAACGGACGGGTCTCCTCCAGCTCGAAGCCGAAGTCCTGGAGCATGCGGATCTGGCGCAGCAACCGCAGGTCGTCCTCGTCGTAGGTGCGGTAGCCGTTGCCGGTGCGGCGCGCGGGCAGCAGTCCGCGCGATTCGTAGTACCGCAGGGTCCGCGTGCTGGTTCCGGCCCGCTCCGCCAGTTCGCCGATTCGCATGGCCCGACCGTAAGCCTTGACGCCGGCGTCAAGGCAAGGAGCGAGGACGGGCAGCTAGGGCGGGGCCCTCGCCACCCCCGTGGGCGAGGGCCCCGACAGGGATCACGCAGGCGGCGGGAGTCCGGTTCAGGACGGGGTGGGGGAGAAGCGTGAACATCGTGCGCAGGGGTATCGCAACCGCCAGCAGCAGCCGTACGCTGGGAAATGGATCTAGAGGCGCTCCGATTACCGGACGGTCGCCAGGAAACCGACCCACAGCGTGGAACTCCATAGGACGTTCCTACGAGTTCTGGGCTTGTTTGAACGGTCTGTAGTCGCCACCCCTTGGGCACTCCTACGGTGTGCCGTGTGCACTCCAGCCCTCCCTTCAATGCCCCCGCCGCGCGTCGCCTCCGCGCAGCCCTGGGCATGGCTCCCGGTCATGTCGCCTATGGCCTGCGCGCCCAGTACGGACTGATCGTCGAGCCCGAGACCGTGATGGCCTGGGAGCGCGGCGAAATATCACCGACTTCCGCCGAGCTGACGGCGCTCGCGGGTGTGCTCTGGTGCGCCCCCGGCGAACTGCTCGCCGAGCCCGTGACCCTGCGGGAGCACCGGATGGCCCGGGGCATGGCCGCGGACGAGCTGGCCCGGCGGATCGGGCTGGAGACGAACGCGTACCAGAAGATGGAGGAGACCGGCCGCTGGAAGGGCAACGAACGGCAGTCCGTGGCCCTGGCCCAGGTGCTCGGGCTGTCCCTGTCCCAGTTCGTGGCGGCGGCCGGCAAGCAGGAGGAGCTCGCCGAGATCCTGCGCAGCGCGGTGACCACGCGCTGGCAGGCGTACGTGAAGCCGCTGGCGAAGCTGCTGCCGGTGCCGAAGCATCACCTGGAACCGGTCCTGGAGCGGCTGCACGCGGACTACCAGTCGAAGATGGTGGCCACCCTGAGCTGGGGCGGCGCCGCGGGAGACGCAGCCACGGGCGACGCGGGCCGCGAGTTCCTGGCCGACATCGTGGCCCACTTCTGGGCCTACGCGGGCGGCGCGCGCTAGGCCTGGACCCCGGGGCCTTGCGGCCCCGGGGCCGGGGCCGGACGTCCTGCCCGGGTGCCGCCGTGGACCCGTGGCGGGGCGGGTCAGAAGACCGACTCGGCCTCGTACATGCGGTCCTCCGGGACCGTCTTCAGTTCGGTGACGGCCTGGGCCAGCGGGGCCATCACGATGTCGGTGCCGCGCAGGGCGGTCATGTTGCCGAAGTCGCCGCGGTGGACGGCCTCGACCGCGTGCCAGCCGAAGCGGGTCGCGAGGACGCGGTCGTACGCGGTGGGGGTGCCACCGCGCTGGACGTGGCCCAGGATGACCGGGCGGGCCTCCTTGCCCAGGCGGTGCTCCAGCTCGACGGCGAGGCGGTTGCCGATGCCGGCGAAGCGTTCGTGGCCGTACGCGTCGATCTCGCCCTTCTCGTACGGCATCGAGCCCTCGGCCGGGTGCGCGCCCTCGGCGACGCAGATGACGGCGAACTTCTTCCCGCGAGAGAATCGTTCCTCCACCATCTTCACCAGGGCGTCCACCTCGAAGGGGCGCTCCGGCAGGCAGATCCCGTGGGCGCCGCCGGCCATGCCGGACTCCAGGGCGATCCAGCCCGCGTGCCGACCCATGACCTCGACGACCATCACGCGCTGGTGCGATTCGGCGGTGGTCTTGAGACGGTCGATGGCCTCGGTGGCGACCATGACGGCGGTGTCGAAACCGAAGGTGCGGTCGGTCGAGGAGATGTCGTTGTCGATGGTCTTCGGCACGCCGACGACCGGCATCCCGGCGTCCGACAGCATCCGGGCGGCGGTCAGTGTGCCCTCGCCGCCGATCGGGATGAGCGCGTCGATGCCGTAGCGCGTCGCCAATTCCTGCGCGTTCTCGGCGGCTTCGTGCAGCCGAGCGCGCTCCATGCGGGCCGAACCGAGGATCGTGCCGCCACGGGCGAGGATGCCGCTGACGGCGTTGATGTCGAGGGGGCGGTGATGGCCGTCCAGGAGGCCCTTGAAGCCGTCCTCGAAGCCGATGACTTCGTCGCCGTGGCCGACTACGGCGCGGTGCACGACCGAACGGATGACAGCGTTCAGGCCCGGGCAGTCGCCGCCGGCGGTGAGAACTCCGATACGCATCGTGCTGTGTCTCCTGCTCCTGGTCGTACCGGGCCGTACGCGTGCGGGCGGACGGCCGTACATCTGAAGGGCGTCATGGTGAAGCCTGTCCGATTGTTCCACGGGCTGGCGGAACGGCGCGTTCCGCACTGCTCCGCGCACCGGGCCCTTCGACCCCCCGGAAGAGGCCTTTCCCGGCGGGCGCCCTATCTGGCCGCCGGGGTATTGTCAAGAGGCCAGGCCCACCCTAACGGGGAAAAACAACTATCCACACGATGGGACGGAGAACCCGCGTGACGCGCAGCGTGTATGTGACCGGTATCGAGCGGGGGGACGGCCGGCAGGTCGTCGAGCTGGGAATCATGGAGCTGCTGACCCGCCAGACGGCGCGGGTCGGCGTCTACCGCCCGTTGCTCCACGACGCACCGGACCGCCTCTTCGACCTCCTCAAGGCCCGCTACCGGATCGAGCAGGACGCCGCGACGGCGTACGGCATGGAGTACCACGAGGCCTCCGCCATCCTGGCCGAGAAGGGCACCGACGAGCTCGTGTCCCGGCTGGTGGACCGCTACCACCGGGTGGCCCGCGACTACGAGGTCATGCTCGTCCTCGGCACCGACTACGCCGATACGAACCTCCCCGACGAGCTGGCGCTGAACGCCCGCCTCGCCAACGAGCTGGGGGCCGTCGTGGTGCCCGTCGTCGGCGGCACCAAGCACCCCGCCGAGGCCGTGCGCGCCGAGGCCCAGAGCGCCTTCCGCGCGTACGAGAGCCTCGGCTGCCACGTCGTCGCGATGATGGTCAACCGGGTCGCCGCACAGGACCGGGACTCCATAGCCGAGCGGCTGTCCGCCCGGCTGCCCGTCCCCTGCTACGTGCTGCCGGACGACAAGTCGCTCTCCGCCCCGACCGTCGCCCAGATCACCCGGGCGCTCGGCGGCGAGGTGCTCCTCGGCGACGACGCCGGGCTGGCCCGCGACGCCGTGGACTTCGTCTTCGGCGGCGCCATGCTGCCGAACTTCCTGAACGCCCTGACCCCCGGCTGCCTGGTCGTCACCCCCGGGGACCGCGCCGACCTGGTCATCGGCGCGCTGGCCGCGCACGCCTCCGGCACGCCGCCGATCGCCGGTGTGCTGCTGACCCTGAACGAGCGGCCGGGCCCGGACATCCTGACGCTGGCCTCGAAGCTGGCGCCGGGCACGCCGGTGGTGTCGGTGGCCGGCAACAGCTTCCCGACCGCAACGGAACTGTTCTCGCTGCAGAGCCGGTTGAACTCCGCGACCCCGCGCAAGCTGGAGACCGCGCTCGGCCTGTTCGAGCGGCACGTGGACACCGCGGAGCTGCGCGGCCTGCTGTCGGTGGCCCGCTCCGAGCGCGTCACGCCGATGATGTTCGAGCACGAGCTGCTGGAGCGGGCCCGCTCCGAGCGCCGCCGCGTGGTGCTGCCCGAGGGCACCGAGGAGCGGGTGCTGCGCGCCGCGGACGTGGTGCTGCGCCGCGGGGTCTGCGACCTGACCCTGCTGGGCGAGGAGCAGGTGATCTTGAAGAAGGCCGGCGACCTGGGCATCGACATCTCGGGCGCCCAGCTCATCGATCCGGCGACCTCTCCGATGCGGGAACGTTTCGCCGAGTTCTACGCGCAGGCCCGCGCCCACAAGGGCATGACCGTCGAGCTGGCCCTCGACGTGGTCACCGACGTCAACTACTTCGGCACCCTCATGGTCCAGGAGGGCCTCGCCGACGGAATGGTCTCCGGCTCGGTGCACTCCACCGCCGCGACCATCCGCCCCGCCTTCGAGATCATCAAGACGAAGCCCGACGCGTCGATCGTGTCGTCGGTCTTCTTCATGTGCTTGGCCGACCGGGTCCTCGTCTACGGCGACTGCGCGGTCAACCCGGACCCGGGCGCCGAACAGCTCGCCGACATCGCCGTCCAGTCGGCGGCGACCGCGGCCGCGTTCGGTGTCGAGCCGCGGATCGCGATGCTCTCGTACTCGACCGGCACCTCGGGCAGCGGCGCGGACGTCGACAAGGTCCGCAAGGCCACCGAGATCGTCCGGGCGCAGCGCCCCGACCTGGCCGTCGAGGGCCCGATCCAGTACGACGCCGCCGTCGAGCCCTCGGTCGCCGCGACCAAGCTGCCCGGGTCGAACGTGGCCGGCCGTGCGAGCGTGCTGATCTTCCCGGACCTGAACACGGGCAACAACACGTACAAGGCCGTGCAGCGCTCGGCGGGCGCCGTCGCGGTCGGCCCGGTGCTCCAGGGCCTGCGCAAGCCGGTCAACGACCTCTCGCGCGGCGCGCTGGTGCAGGACATCGTCACCACCGTGGCGATCACCGCGATCCAGGCGCAGGGCGTGCGGCACGTGCCGACCGTGCAGGCCGCCACCGCCTGACGCCGCCGCCCGACCCCACCGCCGCCCGCATCCCGCCGAGCCCCACCGGGCCCCACCCCGAAGGAAAGACCTTCATCGTGACCACCGCATCGCGCGTTCTCGTCCTCAACTCCGGCTCCTCGTCGGTGAAGTACCAGCTGCTCGACATGGCGGACTCCACGCGCCTCGCCGTCGGCCTGGTGGAACGGATCGGTGAAGAGGCCTCGCGGCTCGTGCACGAAACGCTGACCGGGCCGGGCGCCGAGGGCGGCAGGCGGGAGCGGCTCGGCGCGATCCCGGACCACGCGGACGCCCTCCGGGCCGTCGCGCAGGAGCTCGCCGCCGACGGACTGGGCCTGGACTCCCCCGAACTGGCGGCCATCGGTCACCGGGTGGTGCACGGCGGAACCCGGTTCACCCAGCCGACGGTGATCGACGACGAGGTGCTGGCGGAGATCCGGAGCCTGATCCCGCTCGCCCCGCTGCACAACCCGGCGAACGTGACGGGCATCGAGGTGGCGCGCTCGCTGCGCGCGGACCTTCCGCAGGTGGCGGTCTTCGACACGGCGTTCCACTCGACGATGCCGGAGTACGTGGCCCGGTACGCCATCGACGCCGCGACGGCGGACAAGTACGCCATCCGGCGGTACGGGTTCCACGGCACCTCCCACGCGTACGTCTCGCGGGCGACGGCGGCGCTGCTGGGCAGGCAGGTGGAGGACGTGAACGTGATCGTGCTGCACCTGGGCAACGGGGCCTCGGCCTCGGCGGTCCGCGGTGGGGTGTGCGTGGAGACGTCCATGGGCCTGACGCCGCTGGAGGGTCTGGTCATGGGTACCCGTTCGGGCGACCTGGATCCGGCGGTCGTCTTCCACCTGGCGCGGGTGGGTGGCTTCTCGGTGGATGAGATCGATTCGCTCCTGAACAAGAAGAGCGGTCTGCTGGGCCTGTGCGGCGACAACGACATGCGCGAGGTGCTGCGGCGGGCGGGCGAGGGCGACGAGTCGGCGCGGCTCGCCTTCGCGGCGTACGTACACCGCCTGAAGAAGTACATCGGCGCCTACTCGGCGGTCCTCGGCCGGGTGGACGCGGTGGCGTTCACGGCGGGGGTCGGGGAGAACGCGCACCAGGTCCGCGAAGCTGCCCTGGACGGCCTCGCGGAGCTGGGGCTCGCCCTGGACCCGGAGGCCAATGCGGTGCGCTCCCCGGAGCCTCGGTTGGTGTCGCCGGACTCCGCACGGGTGGCCGTGGCCGTGGTCCCGACGGATGAGGAACTGGAGATCGCCACCCAGGCGTACGCGTTGGTTACCGAGTAGTCACTTGGACTTTCCACCAGACGGAATATTCCGCTACGAAACAAACCGATAGGATCCAGTCATGCGCCGTTCCAAAATCGTCTGCACGCTGGGCCCCGCCGTCGACTCGTATGAGCAGCTGAAAGCGCTCATCGAGGCAGGTATGAACGTGGCCCGATTCAACTTCAGCCACGGGTCCCAGGCAGAACACCAGGAGCGGTACGACCGCGTCCGGAAGGTCTCCGAGGACACCGGGCGCGCCGTCGGCGTCCTTGCCGACCTCCAGGGTCCGAAGATCCGTCTGGAGACCTTCGCCGAAGGTCCCGTCGAGCTGGTGCGCGGTGACGAGTTCACCATCACCACCGAGGACGTCCCGGGCGACAAGTCCATCTGCGGAACCACCTACAAGGGCCTCCCGGGCGATGTCGCCAAGGGTGACCAGATCCTGATCAACGACGGCAACGTCGAGCTGCGGGTGACCGAGGTCGAGGGCCCGCGGGTCAAGACCATCGTCATCGAGGGCGGTGTCATCTCGGACCACAAGGGCATCAACCTGCCGGGTGCCGCCGTGAACGTCCCCGCCCTGTCGGAGAAGGACGTCGACGACCTCCGCTTCGCCCTGCGGATGGGCTGCGACATGGTCGCCCTGTCCTTCGTCCGCGACGCCAACGACGTCAAGGACGTCCACAAGGTCATGGACGAGGAGGGCCGCCGGGTCCCCGTCATCGCCAAGGTCGAGAAGCCGCAGGCCGTCGAGAACATGGCCGCCGTGGTCGACGCCTTCGACGCGGTCATGGTGGCCCGTGGCGACCTGGCCGTCGAGTACCCGCTCGAAAAGGTCCCGATGGTCCAGAAGCGGCTCATCGAGATGTGCCGCCGCAACGCCAAGCCGGTGATCGTCGCGACCCAGATGATGGAATCGATGATCACCAACTCCCGCCCGACGCGCGCGGAGGCGTCCGACGTCGCCAACGCGATCCTCGACGGCGCGGACGCGGTCATGCTGTCGGCCGAGTCCTCGGTCGGCGCCTACCCGATCGAGACCGTCAAGACGATGTCGAAGATCGTCGCGGCGGCCGAGGAGGAGCTCCTCTCCAAGGGCCTCCAGCCGCTGGTCCCGGGCAAGAAGCCCCGTACCCAGGGCGGCTCCGTCGCCCGCGCGGCCTGCGAGATCGCGGACTTCCTCGACGGCAAGGCGCTCATCGCCTTCACCCAGTCCGGCGACACCGCCCGCCGCCTGTCGCGCTACCGCGCCACGCAGCAGATCCTCGCCTTCACCACCGACGTCAACACCCGCAACCAGCTCACGCTGAGCTGGGGCGTCGAGTCGTACGTCGTCCCGCACGTGGACAACACCGACGCGATGGTCGACCTGGTCGACGGCGAGCTGCTCAAGCTGGGCCGCTACAACGACGGCGACACCATGATCATCACCGCCGGCTCGCCCCCCGGCGTCCCGGGCACGACCAACATGGTCCGCGTCCACCACCTGGGCGGCCAGCCCCAGGCCTGACCCGACCCGCCTCTGCCGCACAGAGACCGAGGGCGGCACCCCGATCCGATGATCGGGGTGCCGCCCTCGGTGCGTGCGTACGGGACTACTCCGGCGGGCCGACGTAGTTGTGCAGGCCCGGGACCGTGAGGTTGCCGCCGAACTGGGCGGCCTGGACGACCTTGACGTTCGTGAAGAACGCGAAAGGGACGTTCAGGGGCGGCGGGCTGTTGGGGGTGAACTCGATCGGGATGAGGCCGAAGAGGTTGCCCTTGAGGCTCTCGGTGTACATCGTCACCGTGCCGCCGCGGATCTTGGAAGTGGAGCCGGGGCGGGACTTCAGGTGGGCGACGTTCCCGGTCGTGCCGACCGTCTGGTAGAGGTCCTTGATGTCCAGCGAGTCCGCCGTGAACTTAAGGACCTTCTTCGTCTTGCCGCCCGCCGTCTTCACCTCGACGATGCCGTGGTAGTCCAGGCCGTAGAGGGTCAGCAGTGAGCTGTCGAGGTACCAGGGCTCGTCCGGCAGGAGCGGGATGCCCGGCTCCATTTCGGCGTCGGCCAGCGCCTTGGCGTCGTACGTCGGGCAGGGGAAGGGCTGCTTCCCGTCCGCGTCCTTCGACTCCTCGGGCTTCGGCTCGTCCTGGTCCGCCGCCTTGCCCGTCTCGTCCTTCGGGGTCTTCGCGGTGTCCTTGACGTCCTTGGGCAGCTCCTTGACGTCGACGCCGGCCTTCTTCGCCGCGTCGCGGATCGCGTCCGCGGCCGGGTCCGGGGCGGGCGCGGACGGAGCGGGCGCGGTCGGCGCCGTGGTCGCCGTCTTGGACGGCGTCGGCGTCGGCGTGGCCGTGGGGGCTGCAGACGGGTGCGTGATGCCGTCGACGACGCCCTTGAGCTTGTCGCCGATGCCCAGCGGGTCCAGCGGGTTCGTGGTCTTGGTCGCGGACGGGGTGGCGGCCGGCGCCGGGGCCGACGGGCCGGTCTGCTTCGACTGGGTGGTCGCGGTGGATCCGGCCGGGGTGCCGGCCGACGGCTTCGCGGCCGGCGGGGTGACGCCGGGCTTCGGCGCCGTCGACGCGCCCGGCGAGGGGGTCGCGGTCGGCGACGAGCTCGGCGAGGGCGACGTGGAAGGGCTCGGAGAGGCCGACTCCGCGGGTGCGTCGGAGCGCGTCACGCACGGTCCGGGCGCGAAGGGGATCTCCTTGTCGTCGGCCAGGGCCAGCTTGGGCGCCATGCCCATCCCGACGAACACGGCCGTCGGCATGGCGGCCAGCGCCATCGTCTTGCCGACGGGTATCTGGATCTTGTTCAGCAGCGACTTCCGGGGCGCGGCGTGCCGCGGACCCCTTCGTTCACGGGACTCTGCGCTCGGGGTCACGTCCCGCTGCGTCTCGTCACCCCGCACTGTTCCTCCCGCCATCGGCGTGGGCAGTCGTCTCGGTCGCGTAAGCCGTTTCCGTGTCGTAGGAGCCGGGGACTCCCAAAGGTGCCTCCGCGAACGTCTCCGCCTTGGCCGCGGCCGCGTCGTGCGCGTCCTGCGGGTCCTCCGGCTTGCCCGGCGCCCACGACAGGGCGAGGGCCCCGCCGATCAGGGAGAAAAGGAAACCGAGGAAGAAGCCGCCCAGGTTGGACACCGGCAGGGAGACCAGGGCGAGCAGGATCGACGCCACACCGGCGAAGACCCGGATGCCCTGCTGGAACCAGAGCGCCACGCCGAGGGTCATCAGCAGGACGCCGATGATCAGCGAGCCCGCGCCCGCGGTCGTCGCCATGGCGATGGTGATGTTGCCCAGCCGGAGGTCCGCGTAGGGGAAGTACGCGATGGGGATGCCGCCGATGAGAGTGAAGAATCCTGCCCAGAAGGGCCGGACGCCCCTCCAGGCGCGGAAGCGGTGGTACACCACGGTGAGCCAAGAGTCGTCTGCGGCGCGAACCGGGGCCTGGGGGTTCATGGACAACAGCTCCCTGGAAACGGTGGTACGGAGAACTAGGTGGAGCCCGGCGGGACGGGCGGCGACCAAGGCCGCCACCCGCCTCCACCGTTCACCTGCCGGGACGAATTACTTCTCGTCCTGGTAGCACGGCTGGTCGCCGCTCAGCAGGCGCAGCTTGAGGTCGGGCAGCGTGAAGGTACCCGCCGTCGTCGCCCAAGCCTTCTGGCGCACGTTCGTCAGCACGGCCTTCTTGGCGCGCTGGGAGAACAGGGCACCGTTCGCCACCGTGTTGGCCTGCGGCGGGGTCGGGTGCTTGTCGTCCGCCGCCGCGCTGACCGCGACACCGATGTCCAGGTCGGTGAACGTGGCGTCGGTGTCGAGCTCCGCAACATCCAGGTAGATGTTTTCGGCGACGGCCGGCTTGCCCTTGTTGCCCGTCTGCAGCTTCATCGTGATGTTGCCGAGGCCGGGAATCGGGGTCACCAGCGACTGGCACATGTTGGTGATCTCGGCGTGGCGGAACCCGGAGATGGTGACCGGGTGCGCCGCGTCCTTGCCGTCGAGGCCCTTGCCCTTGGCGACGCTGCCGTACTGGATGAGGTCGTCACCGTCGAGCTTGTCGGCCGAGACCTTGAAGTCCTGGCCGGACACGCTGAAGGACGCCGCGAGGGCACCCTGCGCCAGACCCACACCGACCGCGGCGGTGGCCGCGATGCTCGGCACCATGACGAGCGCGAAGCGCTTCCATCTGGTCCCGCCACGAACCTGAGAACTCATTATTCGTTCCTCCTTCTCGGACGTACATCTCCGGTCCGGGCCGTACCCGTCCTGGGATGGGAGAAGTGCTACGTCCTCGGGAAGGAGCGCAGGCGGCCGAGCCGCGGCACAGCCGCGTCCGATACACCGGCGTTCACCCCCGAGCGACAACCACTGGGTCACGCGTTCGCGCAACCAGGAGGACAGGCTCCGCCGGTGCGGCGAAGACCCCCCTGTCCAGCAGCCGGTGCCACTACCACCGGCCGGCCCGGTGGGGACCCTGCCCCGCGGCTCCGGATGAGCGGCTCTGCGGGAAGGACCGAGCGTCGCCGATCGTGGTCCATTCCAGGCCGGGGCACAAGGGGGTTCGTTACTGGCGGGTAACGGCAAGATAACCGGGTATAGACCCGGCGCCATCGGGCGACGACTCAGGGTGTCACCATGGGCCACGACAGAACGCCGCATTCACGAACACACCGGACACTTCACGGGGTTCCACTTACTGCGAGTAACAGCGGCCGCAATTGCCAAGTTTTGGCAAAGCGCGGCCGCTGTTTATCTACGTGTCAACAAATCGTCGGTGGCCCGACGACCTCCCGGACGCTTCCGGAAGAGGCCCGGAGGGGCCTAGAACAGCACCCGCGCGAGCGCCGTGCGGGCCGCCGCGACCCGGGGGTCGTCGGCTCCGATGACCTCGAACAGCTCCAGCAGCCGCACCCGTACCGCGTCCCGGTCGGAGCCGACCGTCACCCGGACCGTGTCCACCAGGCGCCCGAAGGCGTCCTCCACGTGGCCGCCGACCAGGTCCAGGTCCGCCGCGGCGATCTGGGCCGCCGGGTCCTTCGGGTTCTCCGCCGCCGTGGTGCGGACCGCCTGCGGGTTCATGTCCTTGACCCGCGCGAGCAGCTCGGCCTGGGCCAGGCCCAGCTTGGCCTCGGTGTTGGACGGGTCGTCCGCCAGTACGTTCTTGTACGCCTGCACCGCGCCGCCCAGGTCACCGGCGTCCAGCGCGACGACGGCCGCTTCGAGCAGCGCGTCGTACGGGCCCGCCGGCACCTCGGCTTCGCCGGCCGAGTCGCCCGCGGGGCCACCCTCGGCGTTCGGGTCCACCTCGATGCCGATGATCCCGAAGCGCTCCTCGGCGACCTGGACCAGCTGCGCGAGGGTCGCGCGGATCTCCTGCTCGGGTGCCACGCCCTGGAACAGCGGCAGGACCTGGCCCGCGACCACGGCGAACACGGCCGGAATGCCCTGGATCTGGAACTGCTGCATCAGCATCTGGTTGGAGTCGACGTCGACCTTCGCCAGCAGGAGGCGGCCGTTCGCCTCGATCGTCAGGCGCTCCAGGAGCGGGCTGAGCTGCTTGCACGGCTCGCACCACTCGGCCCAGAAGTCCAGGACGACCGGTACCTCGGCGGAGAGCTGGAGGACGTCGCGCTCGAAGCCGGCCTCGTCGACGTCGATCACGAGCGCGGACGGCGGAACGGCACCGGCGGACGCGGGCGCGCCGCCCTGGGCGGCCTGCCGGGCCGCTTCGGCGCGGGTCTGCTCGGCCTTCGCCTTGGCCTCGCCGGCCGCCTTCACCGCGGCGAGGTCGACGACGCCGCTCATGGACATGTTTCTGGGCTGCATGCGTACATCCTCCCCCGTGTGCGCGCGCCGACGAAAAAGATCGGCCGAAATACCTTCTCGCCCGCGTCGGGCCGATCGCTTGTGCGGTGTTCGTGTGGTGTTGGCCCCGGGTCCCCACCTGGCGCCGGTAGCTCTTCGCGTGGTTGTCGCTCTTACGCTACGAGCCGTAGCGTAACTCCCCGCGCCCCTTCGCGCCCCGTGATCTGAAGCACAGCATTTCGGGGCCCTACGGTTCCGCTACCGACGGGTATGGTCTGCGCCATGCGCAACCCCAGCTCCCCGACCGGACGCACCGGACGCCCCCGCAGCGCCGCGGCGGACGCCGCGATCCTCGCCGCGACGCGGGACGCGCTGGTCGAGCTGGGCTGGTCGAAGCTGACGATGGGCGACGTCTCGACGCGGGCCGGGGTCGCCAAGACCACCCTCTACCGCCGCTGGGCGGGCAAGAGCGAGCTCGTCGTGGACGCCGTCGCAGAACTCTTCGACTCCCTCGAACTCCCCGACCGGGGCTGCCTCGAAGCCGACATCGAGGACGTGGTCCTCCAGTTCGCGGCGCTGCTGCGGCGGCCGGAGGCCCGTACGGCCCTGATGGCGGTCGTCGCCGAGTCCACCCGGGACGAGGCCCTGCGCGACCGGATCCGCTCGGCGATCGTCGACCGGCAGAAACGTCTCGTCGTACTGGGTCGCGAACGGGCCCAGGCCCGCGGCGAACTCCCGTACGAGGAGGACGAGGAGCTGGCCTGCCGCACCACGGACCTGATCTTCGACGTGATCGCGGGCACGGTGGTCCACCGGGCGCTGGTCAGCTCCGAGCCGGTGGACGAACTGTGGGCGTCCACCTTCACGGCCCTCCTGGTGCACGGCCTCCAGGGCCCGGCCCACGCCTGACCCGGGCCGGCCCCGGAAACCGGAAGGCCGGCCGCGACCGCCCCCGCGGGGGCTGCCACGACCGGCCTGCCGTACGTACGGACCGCGGCCACGGCCCTAGAAGCCCGGCGGCTCCGTGTAGACGCCCCACTCGTCGCGCAGCACGTTGCAGATCTCGCCGAGCGTGGCCTCGGCGCGCACCGCGTCCAGCATCGCCGGGATCATGTTCGACCCGTCGCGGGCGGCGGCCAGCATCGCGCCGAGCGAGGACTTCACCTTGGCGTCGTCGCGCCGCTCCTTGCGCGCGGCCAGGTGCTCCACCTGTACGCGCTCCACCTCGTGGCTGACGCGCAGGATCTCCAGGTCCCCGGTCACCGAGCCGTGGTGCACGTTGACGCCGACGACCCGCTTGTCGCCCTTCTCCAGGGACCGCTGGTACTGGAAGGCCGACTCGGCGATCTCGCCGGTGAACCAGCCGTCCTCGATGCCGCGCAGGATGCCCGAGGTGATCGGCCCGATCGGGTGCTGCCCGTCCGGGTGGGCGCGCAGGCCGCGCTCCTTGATCTGGTCGAAGATCTTCTCGGCGTCCGCCTCGATGCGGTCGGTGAGCTGCTCCACGTACCAGGAACCGCCCAGCGGGTCGGCCACGTTGGCAACCCCGGTCTCCTCCATCAGCACCTGCTGCGTGCGCAGGGCGATCTCGGCCGCCTGCTCGCTCGGCAGCGCGAGGGTCTCGTCGAGGGCGTTGGTGTGCAGCGAGTTGGTGCCGCCGAGGACGGCCGCGAGGGCCTCGACCGCGGTGCGCACGACGTTGTTGTACGGCTGCTGCGCCGTCAGCGAGACACCGGCCGTCTGGGTGTGGAAGCGCAGCCACATCGACTTCTCGCTCTGCGCCCCGTACACCTCCTTCATCCAGCGCGCCCAGATCCGGCGGGCGGCGCGGAACTTGGCGATCTCCTCGAAGAAGTCGAGGTGCGCGTCGAAGAAGAAGGAGAGGCCGGACGCGAAGTGGTCCACGTCCAGGCCGCGGGAGAGGCCCAGCTCCACGTACCCGAAACCGTCGGCGAGGGTGTACGCGAGCTCCTGCGCGGCCGTCGCCCCGGCCTCGCGGATGTGGTAGCCGGAGACGGACAGCGGCTTGTACGCCGGGATGCCCTTCGCGCAGTACTCCATCAGGTCGCCGATGAGGCGCAGGTGCGGCTCGGGTTCGAAGAGCCACTCCTTCTGGGCGATGTACTCCTTGAAGATGTCCGTCTGGAGCGTGCCGTTGAGGACGGCCGGGTCCACGCCCTGGCGTTCGGCGGCGACCAGGTACATGCAGAAGGCGGGCACGGCCGGGCCCGAGATCGTCATCGAGGTGGTCACGTCGCCCAGCGGGATGTCCTTGAACAGGACCTCCATGTCGGCGGCGGAGTCTATGGCGACCCCGCAGTGGCCGACCTCGCCGAGGGCGCGGGGGTCGTCGGAGTCGCGCCCCATCAGGGTGGGCATGTCGAAGGCCACGGAGAGCCCGCCGCCGCCGGCGGCCAGGATCATTTTGTAGCGCTCGTTGGTCTGCTCGGCGTTGCCGAAGCCGGCGAACTGGCGGATGGTCCAGGTCCGGCCGCGGTATCCGGTGGCGTGCAGGCCGCGGGTGTAGGGGTACTCCCCCGGCCAGCCGATGCGCTCGAATCCCTCGTACGCGTCACCGGGCCGGGGGCCGTAGACGGGATCGACGTCATCCCCGGAGAGCGTGGTGAAATCGGCCTCGCGCTTGCGGGCCTTGTCATAACGGGCCTGCCAGCGGCGGCGGCCCTCCTCGATGGCGTCAGCGTCCATACCCATGAATTTACTAGGACGTCCTAGTAAATGTCGATGGGAAACCCCGGGGAGTCTCCCCGGGGTGCCTCGGAACCGTCCGGCTCCGGCGAAACCCTAGGCGTCGACGGTGGCCGCGGCCTCGGCGTCGGCGACGAGCGGCTCGATCTCGGCGCGCACGCCGCGCTCGACGAAGAAGGCGGCCAGCGGGATCGTGCCGGAGACCAGCACCCACAGCAGCTTCGGGAACGGCCACCTGGCCTTGGAGCCCAGGTCGAAGGCGAACACCAGGTAGATCATGAACAGCACGCCGTGGACCTGCGAGACCGCCAGGGTCAGATCGGCGCCGGTGTCGAAGCCGTACTTGAAAACCATGCAGGTGCAGAGGATCAACAGCATGACCGCGGTCAGGTAGGCCATGACGCGGTAGCGGGTCAGCACGCTTCGTTTCATGGACACGAGCGTAACCACCCGTTTTGCACGATCATGACGGGGGCCCGGTGGTGGCCCCGGTGGTGGCGGGCTACTGCTCCTCGAAGTCCGCCGCGGCCACCCGCAGCGGGCGCAGCAGCGCGAAGATCTCCTGGCACTCCTCGGCGTCGTACGCGCGGAGCCCGAAGTCGATCGCCATCAGGTCCTTCGTCGCCGCCTCGACGACCTCGCGGCCCTTGTCCGTGATGGACGCGAGCGTGCCGCGGCCGTCGTTCGGGTTCGGCCGCTTGGCCACGAGCCCGGACCGCACCAGCCGGTCCACCGTGTTCGTCACCGACGTCGGGTGGACCATCAGCCGCTCGCCGATCTTCGACATCGGCAGCTCGCCGGCCTTGGAGAAGGTGAGCAGGACCAGCGCCTCGTACCGCGCGAAGGTCAGCCCGTACGGCTTGACCACGGCGTCGACCTCGCCGAGCAGGATCTGCTGCGCACGCATGATCGAGGTGATGGCGGCCATCGAGGGCACCGGTCCCCAGCGGCGCTGCCAGAGCTCGTCGGCGCGGGCGATGGGATCGAAGGGGAGGCTGAGCGGCTTGGACACGCACCCGACCCTACCGGGCGGTCATTTGACCGCGGGGCCCGTCTCATTCTTCGGTCGGACGTCCCGCTCCGGTCGGCCGTCCCGCCGGGCGGCGGACCTCAGTTCGGCGAGGAGGAGCAACACCACCGCCGTACCGAGCACCGCGGCGCCCGCGACGACCACGTGCACCGCCACGAACTCGGCGGCGAGCCCGGCCAGGGCCATGCCGACGCCCTGGAAGGTCATCAGACCGGTGCTCAGCAGGGTCATCGCCCGGCCGCGCAGCTCCTCGGGGACGGCATCGACGTACCACTGGTCGAGGCCGAGGGTGTAGGCGTGCGCCAGACCGGCGAGCACCAGGGCGGCGATGACGGCTGCCACTGGGGGCCGGGCCGCGTACACGAGCAGCGGCAGCATCCCGGCGGCCGCGAGCGGGGCCACGAGCCGCGACCGGGTACGGGGGGCGAGCACCGAGCCGGCCCATAGTTCACCCGCGATGGTGCCGACGGGCAGGGCGCACATCATCACCCCCAGGGCGGCGGTGCCGGCGCCGATGCCGTCGGCGTACGGGGCGAGCAGCGCCTCGGGGGCGATCACGAAGACGGATGGCAGCCAGAACAGCAGGGTCAGTGCGCGCAGGCGGCGGTCGCCGAGGACGGCGCGCAGTCCGGCGAGCGGGGAGGTGCGGGCGGCGGCGGCCCGCGCGGGCCGGACGGCCGTGCCGAAGCGCAGCAGCAGGGCCGAACAGAGGAACCCGGCGGCGGTCAGGGCGATGGCCGCGCGCGGGGCGAGGACGGTCAGCAGGAGGCCGCCGAGGCCGAAGCCGATGAGCTGGGCGCTCTGGGCCACCATGCGCATCAGGGAGCGGCCGAGGACGAAGGGGTCGCCGGGGCCGAGGATGTCGGCGAGGGAGGCGTTGCGGGTGCCCTGGAACAGCGGGGCGACGAAGGCCATGGCGCAGCGCAGGACGAGGAGTCCGGCGACGGGGGTGCCCGGCAGGACCATGGCCGCTGCGCAGGCGGCGCAGACGAGGTCGCAGCCGACGAGGACCCGGCGGGCGGGCCGACGGTCGGCGATCCCGGCGAGGAGGGTGCCGCCGAGGGCGTACGGGAGGAAGCCGAGGGCGAAGGTGAGCGCGCTCATCAGGGGCGAGCCGGTGGTGCGGAAGACGAGGACGGTGAGGGCGATCTCGGCGACGACGATGCCGAGGACGGACAACAGATGGGCGGCGAAAACGGGCCGGAACTCCCGCACCCGGAAAACGGATCGGTAGCCGCCGTCGGGGGCGGCGGCCGGGGCGGGCACGGCCTGACGGGCACTGGACATGCGGACACCCTGCAGGGCTACGGTGGCCGGACGGCAGTGATTCGCCCCGTACCGAATCACTGCGGCGTCCGAGGGGAGGCAGCGCATGGCGTTCCATTTTCGGTTCGGGGACGGGGACCTGTTGCGTTGCCGGTTCTCGCTCTCGCCGCGCTGGGAGACGCAGGAGGCGGTGCGGACCCTGTTGCGGCCGGACCGGCAGGCGTACCACCTGCCCTGGTTGCGGCGGATCCGGGCGGCCGCGGCCGGGCTGGACCTACGGCCGCTGTGGCTGCTGATGCCGCGCGCCGGCCACAACCCGGACTTCCTGAGCCCGCCGCCGGCCGGCCCGTCCGTCACCTTCGAGGAGGAGCTGGCGCGGGTCCGGTCCGCGGCCGCCGATCCGGACGCGGTGCGGGAGGACCTGCGGCGCGCGCTCGTCTGCACCCGGGGCGCCGCCGAGAGCGACCTCGGGCGGCGGATGCTCGCGGATCCGGCCCGGGCGGTACGGGAGCTGGCCGATCTGTACGAGCAGGCGTGGGACGCGCTGATCGCCCCGCACTGGCCGCGACTGCGGGCCCTGCTGGAGGCGGACGTCCTGTTCCACTCGCGGCGGCTGGCCGCGGGCGGGCTGGAGGCGCTGTTCGACGGCCTCCACCCGGACCTGCGGTGGTCGGCCGGGACGCTCACCATCGACCGCCCGACCCACCACGACCGCTCCCTGGACGGGCAGGGCCTGCTCCTGATGCCGAGTGCGTTCGTCTGGCCGGAGGTGGTCGGCGGGTACGACCCGCCGTGGCAGCCGACGCTGGTCTACCCGGCGCGGGGCATCGGCGCACTGTGGACGGCGGCGACGCAGGACGCCACCCCGCGGGCGCTGGCTCGGCTGCTGGGCCGGGGCCGGGCGGACGTGCTGTGCGCGCTCGACGAGCCGGCCTCCACGACGGAGCTGGCCCGCCGGCTCGCTCTGGCGCCGGCCACGGTCTCGGCCCATCTGAAGGTCCTGCACGGGGCGGGCCTGCTGATCTCGGCCCGCCACGGCCACCGGATCCTGTACGAGCGCACCCCGCTCGCCATCGCCCTGACGACGGGCGGCTCGCCGCCGTAGGCCCCGCCCCGGGCCGGGGTGTCGCCGGGCGGCGGGACGCGCGGGCCGACGCCGAAGGCGGTGTCGGGGTCGCGGAAGTATCCGAGCATCCGCATCACGGCGTCACACCGGACCAGCCAGCGCTCTCCGCCCTCCCGGACGGTCCGGTGCGTGGGCCAGGCGAGGTAGAGCAGCAGCCCGGCGGCGGCGAGGGGGCCAGCGCCATCAGGAGGACGGCGCGCATTCGGGTGCGGAGCTCCTCGCGCGACAGCAGGGCGCGTTGGCCGACCCGGTAGGCGGTGCGGTCCGGTTCGACGAACGGGCCGGCGAGTCGGCTGTGCGGCTCGTAGTCGAAGCCTTCCGGCCGCACGGCCCCTGCAGTGCTCGAAGTCCAGGGTTGATATCACCACGAAAGGTGACGAACCTCGGACGTGTCGAACGGGCTCCGTCGAACGGGGGTCAGGCCAGGTGGCGTTCCACCGTTTCCACCTTCGTCGTCAGCCCGTCGACCACCCCGGGGCGGATATCGGCCTTCAGGACCAGCGACACCCGCGGCGCCCTCTCCTCCACGGCCGCCACCGCGCGCTTGACCACGTCCATCGCCTCGTCCCACTCGCCATAAAGAGGGCACCTCTGACAACACACTCTGACAACATGGTGATCCCTGTTCTGGGGTGGGAGGGATTGAGGCATGCGCATTGCGATCTATCTGCGGCTGTCCCGGGAGTCCGACGACTCCACTTCGCTGGAGACCCAGCGAGAGGCGGCCCGGCGGTGGCTCACCGCGAACGGGTACGACCCTGCCGACGCCGTGGAGTACTCCGACGCCGGCGTGTCGGGCGCGAAGCCACTTGAAGCGCGACAGCAGATGAGCGCGCTCATGGCCTCCCGTCCGGATCTCGTGATCGCGTGGAAGCTGGACCGGTACGCGCGCAGCGTGTCGGAATTCCTGCGTCTCGTGTCGTGGGGCGAGCGCTACGGCGTCAACATCGCCACGACCGACGGCACGATCAACACGATCACGCCCACAGGCCGCATGGTCGCTGTCGTGCTGGCAGCACTGGCCGAGTGGGAACGCGAGATGATCAAGGACCGCATCACGGAAGGCCACGCCACACGCCGCCAGCAAGGACGCTGGGCATCAGGGCGCGCACCTCGCGGGTACCGCATCATACGGCGTGACGATGCCGCCTACCTTGAGATAGAACCCGAGCAAGCGGCACAGATCCGGGACGCTGTGGCCACCCTGGTCAGCGGCGGAACGGTGGCCGGCACGGCGAGGATCGTAGGTGTGAGCGAACCGCAGTGGCGACGACTGTTGAAAGCCCCGACGCTGCGCGGCCAACGCACCCACAGAGGGAAGCTGATCACAGCGGCTGACGGCGTCACCCCCGTCCAGTTCGCCGAGCCGATCCTGTCAGCTGCGGAGTTGAGGGCGGCGAGGGACCGTATGGACGCCCTGGCCACGGGCAAGGATCGCGCGCCTCGACGTGCCACGCCGATGTGCTCCGGCATGGCGGTCTGCTATCGCGGCTGCAAGTTGAACGGCGGAACGTCCGACAAGGGCGTACCGCTCTACCGCTGCAAGGCAGGCCACACCACTGTCTACGCGGAGACTCTTGATCAGCGCGTGGAGCGTGAGTTCCTGACTGCGTTCGGCAGGATCAAGGAATGGCATGTCCACCTTGAGGGCGGCAACGACCTGTCGGCGGAAATCGAAGAGATCCAGGAACAAGCCGAGCGGGTGGCAGAGCGCATGACAACCGCTGGTGCGCTGATGCTGCCGACGCTTGAGCGCAAGGCAGCGGACCTTGAGGCCGCATACGCCCGACTGCAAGCCGAGCACGAACCGGAGACCCGTGAGGTTTCAGTGCTGACGGGACGCACCATGGAGCAGGCGTGGGCCGCTGAAGGCGAGAGGGGACGCAAGCACCTGCTGGAGCTGTTGAATCTTCGCGTGACCCTGCACCCACGTGGGGTAGCCGACCGCCTGTCGGTCGAGTGGGGGCCGAACCCGGAAGATGCCGCAGATGCCGAGCTTGCCGCGATCGCCCAGAGCGAGGCTGCGTAAGCCGGCCTGAGCACCACCGCTCACGGCCCGCCGCTGGGGAAGCCTGGCGGCGGGCCGTTCCGCGTTCCGGCGCCACGGAAGCCACGCCATTCCGCCACTCGTCGCTCGATGCGTCGCCCCCCGTCGACAGCTGGGCGGGAGCCCGAAAGGAACCTCACTGCGATGCCGACTGCATAGCGTCACAGAAACACTCGCTTCGCTACCCTCTGTCGCCAGAGTGCGCCAAAGTGCGCCACCTAACCCTGTTTTCATTTTTCTACTAGACGCGTTAGAGAGAAATTGAAAAAGACAATTAGTTCGGCACTTCCGACCCCATGCGCCCAGGTGTCGACGCGAGCGGGGTGGCGGGGCAGGGGATGAACCCCCATGGACAGCCCGAGTCACCGTCAGGTGTCCGCCCTCCCCGGTCTGTACGGGTCTGACAGTCGCGGACATGAGGGAGTCGTGGCGCAGCGTGACGAGTGCGAGACGTCGCAGAAACGATGGTTTATGAGACACCCGCGACGGTGACCCGAGAGCGACCGAGTCGTGTTCCAAAACCCGTCTCAGAACCTCTCGAAAACCCTTGAGGTTTTGAGACGGGTTGTGCGACGATCTCTGCATGCCGACGAACACGGGACACCTGATCGGATACGCGCGAGTCTCCACCGATGACCAGGAAGCGCAGTTGCAGCACGACGCGCTGGCTGAGGCAGGCTGCGCCCGGATCTTCACGGACAAGGCGAGCGGCAAGAACACGGACCGGCAGGAGCTGACGGCCGCTCTGGACTACGCCCGCCCCGGGGACACCCTGTGCGTGTGGAAGCTGGACCGGTTCGCTCGCTCGCTGATCGACCTCGTGACCCTGGTGGACTCACTCGCTGCCCGTGGGATCGGCTTCAAGGTGCTGACGGGTGCGCTGGCGAGCATCGACCCGAACACCCCGGACGGGCGGCTCATGCTCCAGGTGGTGGGCGCCATGGCGGAGTTTGAGCGCAGCCTGATCAAGGACAGGACCCGGGCGGGGCTGGACGCTGCCAGGGCTCAGGGGCGCGTGGGGGGTCGACCGGCTGTGATGGACGCGGACAAGCTCGCTGCGGCCAAGGTTCGGAAGGCCGAGGGCGAGAGCGTCACAGCCATCGCCAAGGCCCTCGGGGTGTCCCGCGCGACGCTGTACCGGGCGCTGGACGAGGGCCGTTGAGGCTGAGGCCGCTACCCCAGGTAGGGCGTGGAGCGGTGCTCCAGGAAGTGCTCCAGCCGCAACCGCTGCGTGTGGTGCAGGGCCAGGCAGTCGAGTTCCGCCGGCGCAACGAACCGTAGTTCCGTGCTCTCGTCGGAGATGGCCAGCGTGCCGCCGACGACGCGCGCCGTGAAGCAGACGTTGAATTGTCGCCGCACCTCCCCGTCGCTGTACTCGATGATGTGGCGCGGGTCGGTGTAGGTGCCGACGAGTCCCGTGATCTCCACGTCGAGACCGGTCTCCTCCTTCACCTCCCGGACGGCCGTGCCGGGCAACGAGTCGCCCAGGTCCATGCCACCTCCGGGGAGTGCCCATAGGTCGTTGTCCCGGCGGCGTTGCAGGAGGATGCGGCCCTTGTCGTCGGTGACGACCGCTGAGGCTGCCACGACCATGCTGTTCGGCGCGGGTGCGTGAGGATCGTCGTAGTACTCGGTCCGGGTCATCGGGTCATGCCTCCGCGGGGCGCGCTGTCTCCCACACGGCGTTGAAGCTGTCCGCGTAGGCGTCGAACATGCCCCCGTTGCCGTTGCGTCGAAGGTGCCA
The DNA here is from genome assembly GCF_041431095.1 of Streptomyces sp. NBC_00597. Classification (GTDB taxonomy): domain Bacteria; phylum Actinomycetota; class Actinomycetes; order Streptomycetales; family Streptomycetaceae; genus Streptomyces. Next base: position 6,214,759 of record NZ_CP107757.1, on the reverse strand, counting down.
CACGGGCGCTCCGTACGCGTTCACGCCCCAGACGTGGGCGTTGACCAACGCCTGATCATCCGCCCGGTACAAGCTGTTGTAGAGAGTCGTCCCGTGCGTCCGCAGTTCGATCCCCGGAACGTCGACCAACGGCCGGTAGTGCATGAGGGCGAGGCGGCAACGGGACTCGATGCCGTGCCCGAACTTCTCTTCCTTCCCTCGCTGCTGGACGTTCTCACTGTCCGCGTCACCGACTGCGATACGGACGGCGCAGCCATCGGCGGCCCGTTCCCGTAGGAGATCGTTCAACCGGGGGTACGCCTCATGGAGGAACACTGCCGCGTAGACCAAGACGTCGATGCGCTCTCGCGCTGCTGCGAGGAGATCCACGAGCACGGATACGGGGAGGTCTGCGCGCTGGTCGTACAACGCAACGAGTTCCGGGCTGACGGCCCGCGCGGCGCGTGCCTGCCTGAGAGCCGGCCAGAGGGCATGAACGTCTTCGCCCAGCGTCTCGGCGGCCCTGAGTGCCGTCGCTCGTCGGGGGGTACGCCCGAGGTTCACCCACCGCTCAACGCTCTTCGGGTCCACTCCCGTGGCAGTCGCCAGCCCTGCATGGGTCCAACCGCCCGATGCCATCACGGCCCTTTTGACCGCTCGTTGCCCATAGGGACGTTCTACATGCCATGGGACGTCCCGAAGTGGCGAACGTACGAGGTTCCTCCGTCCCGGCGACCGGCGGCACGATCAAGGACACAGCGGGTGCGGCGAAGGGGTCCAGGGTGAGTGACACGGTGACGGACGAAGCCACGGATACACGGGTGTGGGAGTACGTGACCTACGCGCCAAAGGGTACGCGCTGTTCCGCCTGCAAGGAGGTGATCAAGCCCCTTGAACCCGTCCGCCGGGGACACGAGGACCGCACGTCCGGGCCGCCCGCCGTGATCTACCGGCACACCGACAGCGACGAGTGCCCCGGCCAGGCGGTGACCGCGTGATGGACATGCAGACCTGGCGGGACGCGCACACACGGGCCACGGACGCCCGGGAAGCCCTCGCGGCCGCCCTGGCTGCCCTCGATGTGCCAGAGACGACGTGGAACACCGTGCGGCCCGCCGTGACCCACAACGGCACCCCTTACGTGCACTTGGGGATGATCCGGGCTGACGTGGTGGAACAGATGGCCGAAGCCCTTCGGCTGCCGTCCTCCCACTGAGGAGAGACGCCCCCAAACGGCCCCGTCCGGCGACGGCGAGCATGACAGCCGGGCGGGGCTTCACCATGTACTCAGAGGTACACTCGTTCGCCCTCGATCGAGGTGAACATGGCGTCGGTGCGGTTCGGCAGCCCCGACTCCCGTACGACGCGCACCGCGTCGGCCACGTACTCGCCGACCCCCAGCGGGGTCACCGAGAACGCGACGATCATGCGGCCTTCGCCGCCTCGCGCCGGGCACGGGCCGCCAGCACGCTGTCGGCCTCCTCGCGCTTGAGCAGCTTGTCGCCGTACAGGCCGCCGAAGGGCAGGAGTGCCAGCAGGAAGAACAGCGCCGCCTTCTTGGCGGGCCACTTCGCCTTGTTCCAGACGTCCAGCAGGAAGACCGCGTAGATGACGAACAGGATCCCGTGCAGGATGCCGAGCGGCATCATCAGGTAGTCGACGTCGGAGATCCGACTCAGCAGCGAGCCGAAGATCAGCAGGGCCGGGAACGACAGCGCCTCCGGAACGGAGATGAGGCGCAGGCGGTGCAGGGCGGAAGCGGTCTTGATGTCCACGTGTGAACCTTCGGGATGGTGGCCTGGGGTCCGTCCCAGTGTCTCAGCCGGTTTGCGGGATCTTGACCCGGGGTGTGCGCCGGGTGTGTGAGATGCCGCAGTCGCCGGATATCGGCCACCGGGCCCTGTTCGCCTCCGCCCGCTGCCGATAACGTCATCCCGTGGCTCAGTTCCGACTCCAAGGCAGCAAGGTGCTCGCCGTCGACCTGACCGGGGACGCCGTCAAAGCGAAGAACGGCTCCATGGTCGCGTACGACGGCCAGGTGGCCTTCAAGAAGATGACCGGCGGCGGCGAAGGCCTGCGCGGCATGGTGACCCGTCGACTGACGGGTGAACAGATGACCGTGATGGAAGTGCAGGGCCACGGCACCTGCTTCTTCGCCGACCGCGCGAGCGAAATCAATCTGGTCAATCTGCGCGGCGAGAAGCTGTACGTGGAGTCCAGCAACCTCCTGTGCACCGACGCCGGCCTGCGCACCGGCACCACCTTCACGGGCCTGCGCGGCGGGGCGACGGGCAACGGCCTGTTCACCACCACCGTCGAGGGCAGCGGCCAGGCGGCGATCACGTCCGACGGCCCGGCGGTGGTGCTGCGCGTCAGCGCCCAGTACCCGCTCTCCGTCGACCCGGGGGCGTACATCGCGCACACCGGCAACCTCCAGCAGTCCTTCCAGTCGGGGGTCACCTTCCGCACCCTGATCGGCGAGGGCTCCGGCGAGGCGTTCCAGATCCGCTTCGAGGGCGAGGGCCTGGTCTACGTGCAGCCCAGCGAGCGCAACACCATCGGGGGCGACATCTGATGCCGTTCCGCGAGATCAACTCGAAGATGGTCGAGGCCCAGGTGATCCCGGGGCAGAAGATGTTCAGCCAGCGCGGCGCGATGCTCGCGTACCGCGGCGAGGTCTCCTTCACCCCGAGCCTGACCGGTGGTCAGGGCGGCGTGATGGGCATGATCGGGCGCCGGGTGGCCAACGAGCAGACTCCGCTGATGGAGGTGGAGGGCAGCGGCACCGTGATGTTCGGGCACGGCGGTCACCACATTCAGGTGATCGGCCTGACCGGCGAGACCCTGTACGTCGAGGCCGACCGGCTGCTCGCCTTCGACGGCACCCTCCAGCAGGGCACGATGTTCATGGGCTCGCAAGGCGGTGTCATGGGCATGGTCCGCGGCCAGGTGACCGGCCAGGGCCTGTTCACCACCACCCTCAAGGGGCACGGCTCGGTCGCCGTGATGGCGCACGGCGGGGTCATCGAGCTCCCCATCACCCCGAACCGGCCGGTCCACGTCGACCCGCAGGCGTACGTGGCCCACCACGGGGACGTCAGGAACAAGCTCTCCACCGCGCTCGGCTGGCGGGACATGGTGGGGCGCGGCTCGGGCGAGGCGTTCCAGCTGGAGCTGTCGGGCCAGGGTGCCGTGTACGTGCAGGCCTCGGAGGAGAAGCTGTGAACTTTGGTCCCGTGATCGGTGGGCCCGGCGGCCCGACGGTCTTCGACCCGCACACCCTGCCCTCCGACGACAACGTGAACGCGTACACCTTCTGCGTGGAGCTCAAGGGGAGCCAGTGGTTCCTGCAGAAGGGCAAGATGATCGCCTACTACGGGCGCATGGAGTTCAACGGCATCGGCAACGGCCGCTTCGACCGGCTGCTGCGCACGAGCTTCCACTCGCCGCTGCACGCCAGTGACTGGGTGGTGGCCGAGGGCCAGGGCAAGATGCTGCTGGCCGACCGCGCCTTCGACGTGAACTCGTACGACCTGGACAATGGGAACCTGACCATCAGGTCGGGCAACCTGCTGGCCTACCAGCCTTCGCTCGCCCTCAAGCAGTCGATCGTGCCGGGGTTCTTGACCCTGATCGGCACGGGGAAGTTCGTGGCGGCGTCCAACGGGCCGGTGGTGTTCATGGAGCCGCCGCTGCGCGTGGACCCGCAGGCTCTGGTGGGCTGGGCGGACTGCCCGTCGCCCTGCCACCACTACGACCACGGCTACATGTCGGGCGTCATCGGCGGGCTGCGCTCGCTGACCGGCATCGGCGGCAGCTCCGGCGAGGAGCACCAGTTCGAGTTCGTGGGGGCGGGGACGGTGCTGCTGCAGTCCTCGGAGATGCTGATGGCGGAGCATGCGGTCGGGGCCGTCGGCGCCGGGGCGGAGTCGGCGGGCGTGCCCGGAGCCGGGTACGGCGGCGGACACGGGCAGCAGGGTCCGCTGGGGCAGCTGGGCGTGCCGCGGATGCCGGGGCAGCTGGGTGATCTCCAGCGGCGCCTCGGACTGTGATCTTCAGCTTTCCTGTTTTTGTACGTAATTCAACTTCTTAGGTAGAGTTCATTCATGGAGACCATGGAGACCGAGACGGCCACGCGCTGGCTGACCGACGCCGAACAGTGCGCCTGGCGCACCCACCTGGACGTCAGCAGACTGCTGATGCACCAGCTGGAAAAGGATCTCCAGCCCTTCGGACTCACCAACAACGACTACGAGATCCTCGTGAACCTCTCGGAGTCCGCGGACCACCGGATGCGGATGAGCGACCTCGCGACGTCGACGCTCCAGTCCAAGAGCCGGCTGTCCCACCAGATCACCCGGATGGAGACGGCCGGTCTGGTCGTCCGCGTGAACTGCGAGTCCGACCGCCGGGGGCTGTACGCCGTACTGACCGACGAGGGCATGGAGCTCATGCGGAAGGTCGCCCCGCACCACGTGGCGTCCGTACGCCGGCATTTCATCGACCTGCTGCCGCCGGAGGCCCTGGCGGCGCTGCGCGCCTCGCTGGAGCCCGTCGCGGGCCACCTGCGCGAAGAGCGCGGCAAGTCCTGACACCGCCGGACGGCGCCCCTCCCGGGTGCCGTCCCGCGCGGCGGCCCGGAGAATGGGCGGTAACGCTCGCTCGCCGGCCGCCCGCCGAGCAACCGCAAGCGCATGGCCGGCCTGAGGAGGTCAGCCATGCACTGCAAGCACAAGGCGTACGTTTCGACGGCCGCGGCCGCGCTCCTGCTGGTCGGGGGCCCGGCGGCGGCCGCCGTCGCACACCCGGCCGACGCGGCGCGGAAGGCCCCCGCGGCCGCCCCGGCGCGCGCCGACACGGACGCCGCGGGCGCAGTCGCCGCAGCGCTGAAGAAGTACCCCGGTGTCGTGGAGTCCGTCGACAAGGACGACGCCGTCTGGCACGTCGACATCATCGGCAAGAACGGCAAGCACGCGGAGCTGACGGTCGACACCCGCAGCGGCAAGGTCTTCACCGAGAACGCGAACGACGACGACGGCGACGACAACGGCGGGAACAAGGCGCTGGTCGGCGCGAAGGTCACCGCGCAACAAGCGATGAAGGCCGCCCTCGCCGCCCACGCCGGCCAGGTCCGGTCGGTCGAGTGGGACGACGATGACGACAGCGGCAAGCGCTACTGGAACGTCGAGATCACGTCCGGCGGCAAGACCACCAACGTCCACGTCGACCCCACGTCGGGGAAGGCGACGGTGTCCGGGTCGGACTCGAACGACGACGGCTGATCCGCGGTTCTGATGCGGAGCGGATCGGGCGCCCCTAGACTGGCGAGCGCCCGGATTACCCCGATCTTCGAGGGAGTGGCGTCATGGCCAAGCGCGGCAACAAGAAGCGAGCACGCAAGAAGAAGAAGGCGAACCACGGCAAGCGTCCCAACGCCTGACCGGTCCGCCCCGCACACACGCGAGAGCCGCGCCCCGCACGCACCGGGGCGCGGCTCTCGCGTACGCGTGCAGGGGCTGCTCAGGCCTCCGTCAGCGTCGTCAGGAGGGTGTCCGCGGCCGCGTACGGGTCCAGCTCGCCGGCCGCGACCCGGGCCGCGAGGGCGTCCAGGTGCGCGTCCCCGCGCACGTCCGCCATGCGGGCCCGCAGGCTCGTCACCGCGATCGTCTCCACCTCGCGCGCGGCCCGGGCCGTACGCCGCTCGGCCAGCACCCCGCGCTCGTCCATCCACGCCCGGTGCTTCTCCAGGGCCTCGACCAGCTCGTCGATGCCCTGGCCGCGCGCCGCGACCGTCTTGACGATCGGCGGCCGCCAGTCGCCCGCGCCCCGGGACTCCCCCAGGCCCAGCATGTGGTTCAGCTCCCGGGCGGTCGCGTCCGCACCGTCCCGGTCCGCCTTGTTCACCACGTACACGTCGCCGATCTCCAGGATTCCCGCCTTCGCGGCCTGGATCCCGTCGCCCATCCCGGGGGCCAGCAGCACCACGGAGGTGTCGGCCTGGGAGGCGATCTCCACCTCCGACTGGCCCACGCCCACGGTCTCGACGAGGATCACGTCGCAGCCCGCCGCGTCCAGCACCCGGATCGCCTGCGGGGCGGCCCAGGCCAGGCCGCCCAGGTGGCCGCGGGTGGCCATGGAGCGGATGTAGACCCCCGGGTCGGAGGCGTGGTCCGACATCCGGACCCGGTCGCCGAGCAGCGCACCGCCGGAGAACGGCGAGGACGGGTCGACGGCGAGGACGCCGACCCGCTTGCCGGCCTTGCGGTACGCGGAGACCAGCGCCGAGGTGGACGTGGACTTGCCGACGCCCGGGGAGCCGGTCAGGCCCACCACGTACGCCCCGCCCGTCAGCGGGGCCAGGGCCGCCATCACCTCGCGCAGCTGCGGGGACGCCCCCTCGACCAGCGAGATCAACCGGGCCACCGCTCTCGGCCTGCCGTCACGCGCCTGGGCCACCAGCTGGGGGACGTCCACCGCCGTCATACGTGCTGCGCTCCTCGGTTCTCGTACGGGATACGTGAGGGCCGCCGGGCCCGGGACTCAGGGGGCCGCCGGCCCGCGTGGCGGGGCCCGGCGGCCTGGCGCCGCCTACTTGGCGACGCGGACGATCAGCGCGTCGCCCTGGCCGCCGCCGCCGCACAGGGCGGCCGCGCCGACGCCGCCGCCGCGGCGCTTGAGCTCCAGCGCCAGGTGCAGCACCACACGGGCTCCGGACATGCCGATCGGGTGGCCCAGGGCAATGGCGCCACCGTTGACGTTCACCTTTTCCGGGGTCACGCCGAGGTCCTTCATTGACTGCACGGCGACCGCCGCGAAGGCCTCGTTGATCTCGATGAGGTCCAGGTCGGAGACCTCCAGGCCCTCCTTCTTCAGCGCGTGCAGGATCGCGTTCGACGGCTGCGACTGGAGGGAGTTGTCGGGACCGGCCACGTTGCCGTGGGCGCCGATCTCGGCGATCCATTCCAGACCGAGCTCCTCCGCCTTCGCCTTGCTCATCACGACGACGGCGGCGGCGCCGTCGCTGATCTGGGAGGAGGTGCCGGCGGTGATCGTGCCGTCCTTGGCGAAGGCCGGACGCAGCTTGCCGAGGGACTCCGCGGTCGTCTCGGGACGGATGCCCTCGTCCGCCGAGAAGATGACCGGGTCGCCCTTGCGCTGCGGGATCTCCACGGGGACGATCTCGGCCTCGAAGACGCCGTTCTTCTGCGCGGCCGCGGCCCGCTGGTGCGAGGCGGCGGCGAACTCGTCCTGCGGGGCGCGCTCGATGCCCAGGCGGGTGTTGTGCTTCTCCGTGGACTCGCCCATCGCGATGTTCTCGAAGGCGTCGGTGAGACCGTCGTAGGCCATCGCGTCCAGCATCTCGATCGCGCCGTACTTGAATCCCTCTCGGGACTTCGGCAGCAGGTGCGGGGCGTTGGTCATGGACTCCTGACCGCCCGCGACCACGATGTCGAACTCACCGGCGCGGATCAGCTGGTCGGCCAGCGCGATCGCGTCCAGGCCCGAGAGGCACACCTTGTTGATCGTGAGGGCGGGCACGTTCATCGGAATGCCGGCCTTGACCGCCGCCTGGCGGGCGGGGATCTGGCCCGCGCCGGCCTGCAGCACCTGGCCCATGATCACGTACTGCACCTGGTCGCCGGAGATCCCGGCCCGGTCCAGCGCGGACTTGATGGCGAAGCCGCCGAGGTCGGCACCCGAGAAGGACTTCAGCGAGCCGAGCAGCCGCCCCATGGGCGTGCGGGCCCCGGCGACGATCACAGAAGTGGTGTTGTTCGATCCGGACATGAGGCACAGCCCCTTGGATGAGGAGTGAACGAGGGTTTACGTGAATGTACTGGGCGGTACCGCAGCGGTCACCGGGCTGCCGGTGTGATCGCGCGCACGTTGCGTGACCACCCCCTTCAGGAGTGCACTGTCACCATGCTGACAAGAATCGACCACATCGGGATCGCCTGCTTCGACCTGGACAAGACCGTCGAGTTCTACCGTGCCACGTACGGCTTCGAGGTGTTCCACTCCGAGGTCAACGAGGAGCAGGGCGTCCGCGAGGCCATGCTCAAGATCAACGAGACCTCCGACGGCGGCGCCTCTTACCTCCAGCTCCTGGAACCCACCCGCGAGGACTCCGCAGTGGGCAAGTGGCTGGCCAAGAACGGCGAGGGCGTGCACCACATCGCCTTCGGCACGGAGGACGTCCAGGGCGACTCCGAGGCCATCCGCAGCAAGGGCGTGCGGGTCCTCTACGACCAGCCCCGCACGGGCTCGATGGGCTCTTCCATCACCTTCCTGCACCCCAAGGACTGCCACGGAGTCCTCACCGAACTGGTCACCTCCAACCCCGACCATTGATGGACCACTGATGGCCCGATTCCCCGGCCGGTAGAGTGGCCATGGCTCGGCCGGGGTTCGGTGCGGAGACGGGGTCGGGGCCTGTGACCCCTGCCCCGGTATCTGACACCATTCCCCGGGGGCGTCGTTCAGCGGGCGAGCGATGCTCAATTGGGAGTGAGCTTGCGACCAGGGGACGGATGGGACCGCGCTGTGCGGGGCTACGAAAGCCAGGAGAGCCATCAGGCTGAAGCCGACCATCTCTCGCGCTTCGAAGCCGAGATGGAGCGGCTGAAGAAGGAGCGCGGGAAGGCCGTCCAGCACGCCGAAGACCTCGGTTACCAGGTCGAGGTGC